>CAZKHY010000268.1:0-1521 GCA_964552455.1 uncultured Nitrospira sp. | reverse complement strand
GCCGCAAACAACGGCTTCACTCTAGGCGTTCGTGCTCCCGGCCAAACTTGGACGCAGTGCATGTCCTCAACCTCAGGAGCCTACAGCATTAACGGCGTTCTTCCGAGTTCATGGCAGAACGGCGCAACAAGTGTTCTTGCCGGTAACGATGTCAGCCAAATACTGTTTGGAGACTCCAGCGAAGGGTCGGCAGGACTGCTCGTATGGGAAGGAGGCTCGCATTCTGTTGAAGCGGGTGTGGGTTCAGTGATGACAGCAGGTAGGAGAACTGCGTCAATCATGGATCTCAATCTTGCTGGCAAGACTGGACCGGCTGCACGGATTCTAGGAAAGACTGGTGCCGAAAAGCTGGCCGGGTTCCTCACGGGTGTAGCCGAAATTAAGATGGCAATCGACGTTGGACTGACCGGTGCGCAGGCAATCGGGTGTGCGATTCATCGATAGCGAGTCCGGGAGGTTCACATGGAGAAAACGACCAAGCAGCAAATTCGGAGTGGGCTCCGCTTAGGCATCGGTGCAGGTGGGTTTCTCATCGCGGCAATACTCATTGGAAACGGAGGAGACCGGATTATCGCGTCAGCAGGGTCCCACCAGATTCCGTGGTTAGGATGGGCTGAACTGGTGATTGCTGCGGCGATTCTGCTCCTAACGGCACAGGTGTGGTTTTTGCTGCTGGGCGGATGCATGCTCTTCGGTGCCATCAAAGGCCTTTTCCTTTTCGCAACCGGCAGCTTTCCCTCTCATGGATTCTCAACCCGCCTGGAGCCGCTTGGGATAGCAGTTTATGGCGTAGCAACTCTTGCGCTTCTGTACCGATTTTCTCAAAGTCCACCGACGGTTCTGGATAGAGTGGCCCTGACCGTCTTCGTGTTCTGTTTCGTGATCCCATGGATCGGTCCGAGTTCCGCTCTGTCATGGTCGCAGCTGATCGGACTGGCAGTTCTGCTGGCCTCTTGGGGTATATCTCGTTGGCGGGCACCGCAGGATGGGGAATGTAGTGCGCATGGCGTGAAAGCCCAATGAGCCGTGCTCGCATTGCCGGAGCGGTGCTGTTGGTTGTGCTGGGAGCGGGCGTGTTGACCCGGATCACGAACCGCGCCGGAGTGCCGCCGAAGAATCCCGCCAGTGCGCCCCAGGAAATCCGCGCTGTCGAAGGCCAGCCTGTAACCGAGACGGTGGACCTGAGGAACGGGAACATCCATCTGCAAATCCCCATCCCGACTGTTCACCAGAAGCCGACCGCGCCGCGATCCGGGCACTGAGCAGGGTAGCTGCCCTTGGCGTTCCTGTGCGGCTGTGGCGAGCGATCCGGGAGCTGGTGAGGGTCAGGGGGTGCTCTGGTTCTCGGGAGCCGTCCTGAGAATTTTTTCTTTAGCTGTGGGTTTGGGTTGTGGCCGCGCCGGGGTGTGGCGCGGCCTTGCCGTCTGCCGGGTGCCGATCCCGCTTCCGAGTCCGGGGGAAGCCGCCGATCCGCGCGCTGATCCTGACCCGACTGTGTGGCGCTTCTGCCACGGCCAGGGG
>CAZKHY010000267.1:0-1542 GCA_964552455.1 uncultured Nitrospira sp. | reverse complement strand
GTTCGAGGCCGCATCTTAGACGCAGGACTGATTGCGGATGAGGCCGCTCAGGAGCGAGCACTGGGATTGCGTGAATGGCATGCGTTCACTCCTGACCTTCGAGATTCGGCACAGGGAATCCCAGATCGCCACCTTGACCTGCCAGCCAACGCAGCTTGAATTCCGGTCCGTACTTGAGATGTAGGTCTGCGCCGATCATTTCCATCGCGAGCTGTAATGCTTGAAATGGGGTATCCACTTCACTCAGGCACACCCAATGGGTTGTGGTTTCGGGACCAGACCGACTCGGCTGACTCGACAATTGACCTGTAAGTCGTTGGCTCCACAGCTACGGCTTGTTGGGCCAGTCGGAAGAACAGCTTTCCCCGACTTCGCGACTTGCGCCGGTTGAACCGGAACGTGAACTCGTCCAAGTAGTAATCCAGATGCTCGGCGCTCACCGCTCCCTGATGCGTACCCAGCAGCCATCGCTTTAACAGCGATACGGCCCGGTGGACTCGCGGCAGCAACTCCGACGGGGATTGCTTCTTCCCTCGAAGAAAAGTGACCTTGTGGGTGTAGCCATGGGCCTCCAACGGAGCATAGCCCAACCAGCCGTCGGTGTGGACCACGTGGCCGGGCTCGACGGACTCTTTCACGAAAGGAACCAGGCTTTGGGCTGAGGCGTCTGGGATGCGCCGCATCCGGATCCGCCCGATGCCTTTGCCGTCCTCCTCTGCCGCGACCACAATCAACGCCTTGCTCTCGGTCTGTCGACCGTGAACCCCCTCTTCCAATCCACCCAGATAGGTTTCGTCCACCTCGACCCTTCCCGAGAGTCGATCCCGTCCCGGCCTTACCATGGCCCGCCGCAGTTTGTGCAGCCAGGCCCACGCCGTCTGGTAGCTCCCCAAGCCCAAGACTCGCTGTAGCCCCAGGGCACTGACGCCGTTCTTCTGACTGGTTACCCACCACATGGCGCGAAACCAGATTGTCAGCGGTGTCCGGGTGTCCTGGAAAATCGTCCCCGCCGTCACGGATATCTGATGCCTGCAACCGGCACACTGCCAGAGCCCTGATCGCAACGGCCAGGCTTTGGTCCCGCCACAGCGCGAACACCGAACCCCTCCCGGCCAGCGCAGGCGGAACAGATACTCTCGGCAGGCCTCCTCGCTGCGGAACCGAGCTTCGAGTTCCGCCAGAGTCCGGGGATAGTCCTCCACTGCCTGTTCCATCGACCGCCACACTACCTGTGGTGGTTACCTGAGTCAAGTGGATACCCCTTTTTCATCAATTTACACTTGGCGTAGCTGCGAGAGGACCCTAGACCTGGTACTTCCGCCGATTCTTACTTCTTTTCCCATTTTGGAGCAGCGGTCCCCCTTCTCACAGCGATCTGTGAGATTGGTCACTGAACGAGTGTGCTGGACCTTCAAGAATCTAGCAACGATTTTGGGCTCGCTTTCGGTCAGCGAGACATCTGAGACCCTATTTTTCTCCACGGCCACGCTTCCCCCTATTCACATCGCTGACCAAATAAAAGAGAGCCACGCACCTCAAATG
>CAZKHY010000266.1:0-1550 GCA_964552455.1 uncultured Nitrospira sp. | reverse complement strand
GGCTGCCGCCCCTCATGCGCGCGGGACGCGGAAGCCCCTACAAGGAGCTACCGGCCCCCCGTCGTGCCCTGAATCGGGCTGAGCACTTGCTTGCGGTAGGCTTCCGCCGTTTTCCCGCTTTCCTCGCGCTTGGCATTGTTCGCGGCGATGATCTCGTTGAACCGCTGGGCGCAGCCCTTCACGTCGGTGGGATCCAGGCGGCAGGACACGCAGGCGGCATAGCTCAGGGCATAGACCCGGTTCACGTCGTGCGCGGCCGGATAGTACTTCTCCAGCGCACCCTGAATATCCCCAGCGGCGTTGATGCCGGCCACGGACTTGATGATGCCGCTGACATCCGCGCTGAACTTCTTGATGTTGTTCCGGTCCTCATCCGCCACGCTGGGCGGGAGCGGGCAGTACTCCCCCTTGATCTGGACCTCATCGCTGCTGCCGCAGCCTTGAGTGAGCGTCAGCAAGCAGACCAGGGCCAGCAGGGTCATCGACGTGTTGCGTTGGGCGCGGCGCAAGAACGTGTGGGTCGTCATGTGGTCCTCCATGGATCGCTTCAGCCCGACGGCTGTCCGTTGTGCAAGCCTCCGGCGTTAGAAATGATAGTTGAGCCCGAGGCTCAGCGTGTTCGAGGTGTATGTGGCGTCGAAGCCACGGCCCGGTCCCAGCACATTGTCGAAGCGGAGGTTCGCATAGTGGTACCGGTATTCCAGGGACATGGAGACGTGCTCGATCAGCAGGATGTTGAGCCCTGCGAAACCGGTGGCGCCGGGGACCCAGTTCGACGACGAGGCGCCGTCGGCGTTGGCGAAGAAGACGCCGAGCCCGCCGCCGACGTAGGGGCGAAACCGCTCCCCCGGGTACCGAGTCACCAGATTCGTGGACCAGATCGTCATGCGCAAATTCTGCCCGTTGTTCGCGCCCAAGCCGGTGCCGCCGGTGACCGAGGCCTGTTTGGCGTTGATGTTCGGGGTCGAATTGGACACGTCCATGTCGACGCCCAGCCACTTGTAACGCTCGAAGAAATACCCCACCTTGCCTCCATAGGAGAGGGTCGTTTGCTGGGAGAAGGTGTTCAGCGTCCCGCCTTGCTGCCCCGTGCCGCTGGTGTTGCTCAGGCCGTTGGGAATCGTGGCGCCCACCGTGCCGCCCACATACCACTCGGCCGAGGCCGGTAGGGCACGGAGGCCGAGCAGGCTGCAGAGCAGCAGGGCGCCGGTTGCCTGTCTCATCCATCTAGAACTTGCCATCCAAATTCTCCTTCTTTATCACACCGTTCCCAGGCCAAACCTTCACGGCGGTCCCCCTCCGAGGATTCGCCTGGCGTTGCGTTCACTCCGGCCAACAAGATCGAAGCTACTAGCAATGACCAGGAAAACAGACTGTCGCGGCTTGCTTGCCCGGCACCGGCGCGAACGGTGTGCCGATCCCGAGGGTATTGTTATTCAAAATTGGCCCGGTCGGGAAGCTGTTTGCACTCCCCCCGCTCCACCCCGGAGTCAATAGTGTGGAGTTGGGAGGGGTGAGGAAGGCTTTGTTGATATTAAACATGGTATAGC
>CAZKHY010000265.1:0-1564 GCA_964552455.1 uncultured Nitrospira sp. | reverse complement strand
GTACAGCACGGTGGCCGCCGACAATCTGTGGGCGCCTTACATCTTCGTGCACGAATTCGGACACCACTTCGCCGGGCTGGCCGACGAGTACTACACCTCCGAGGTAGCCTATGAGCCTGCCAGCCGGCGCAACGAGCCGTGGGAACCGAATGTTAGCGCCCTGCTCGACCCCAAAGGAATGAAGTTGAGGGACCTGGTGGCCGCGGACACGCCCTTGCCCACACCCTGGAGCAAAGACGAGTTCGCGAAGTATTCGCACGAAATCCAGAAGCGACGGCGCGAAATCCGCAAGCAGAACCGGCCGGAAGCGGAGATGGACGCCCTGTTCCGCGAGCAAAAAGAGCACGAGGACCGCATGCTGGCGGCGGAAAAATATGCCGACAAGGTGGGAGCTTTCGAGGGCGCGATGTACGAGGCCCGCGGCTACTACCGGCCGCAGGCCAATTGCATCATGTTTACACGCTATGACCGGTTCTGCCGCGTTTGCCGGCGGGCCATCGAGCGCGTCATTGACCTGTACGCGCGTTAGCCAGGTAGATGTCGAATTCGATCAGCAGCTCGTTCTTCACTTTGACGGTGCCGCCGGCAATGCTGACCGGCTCCATGCCGAAGTCCCGCTGCTTGATCCTGGTGCGGCCGGTGTAGCGCGCGCCGTCGCCGCTGACCTCCAGGCTGACGGGCTGGGTCTGACCATGCAGCGTCAACTCACCCTCTACGCGCCAGCGATTTTCGGCCAGAGGCTGCACCTGGGTGGAGCGGAAATGGATGTCGGGGAAGCGCTCCACGTCCAGCACCTCGGGTCCCGTCATGCGGCGCTGCACTTCGGCGCGCTTGTCGGGGGGCAGGGTCGGATCAAGCGCTACCAGTTGACCGCTCTTGATGTTGAACTCCACACCCTGGTCCTGGCCGAAGCGGACGTTCCCGCGTTCGATGGGCGCTCGGACCAGGTGGTCGTGCGCGAACGCCGAAAACAGACCTGACTTGAAGGCCCTCACCATGATGCCGGAGCGCATGGTATCAATCGGGCGGTCCTGGGCCTCCAGGGTAGCCGGCAGAACGATTGCCAGCGCAAAGATAAGCAGCCCTCTCATTCCCTCACCCCGCTATCCAACTGGGATGCCCAGAGCAGTAAAAGGTTACCAGCAGCCAGGCTAGAAACGGCTCCGGTGTGCCCCGGTCCCGCCAGGACTTCACCAGTTGCAATCTCCCGCACAGGCAGGGACAATCTGTTGCGTGGATCCCCTCGCCCAGAGCGGCGGAGTACCGGGTCTGTTCAGCCGTGGCGCGGTGGTATTGGTGACGTTGAACAGCCCGCGGGAGAAGTTCTGGGGGGCGATCCTGGAGCTGACCCCGGCAGGATTGAGCGTCCGCGGCATTGACCTGAATTCGTTCGACGATTTTGTGGGACTGATCCGCAGTGGCGAGCCGGTGATGCCGGGCGCCGTCTTTTTCCCGATGCACCGGGTGGAGCGGATCGAGCTGGATCAGCGCGATGGCCCCTTGCCGTCCCTCAGCGACCGCTTCGCCGCCAAGACCGGGCGGGAAGCGGCGGAGGCTTTGGGCG
>CAZKHY010000264.1:0-1584 GCA_964552455.1 uncultured Nitrospira sp. | reverse complement strand
CTCCCACGCCAGCGGCGGTATAGGCGGTCATATACCACGGGGCGCTGAGGCAGTCGGAGAAGAGTTCGAGGAAGGATGCATGCTGCTCATCCTGCGCCGGATCTTCGGCCAAGTCCTCCAGGAGCACACCAGCCTGGACGCTGGCGTGGATTGGGGTCAGTGGCGCGAGCGGAGCCGTGATGGGGCCGGTCACTGGGTTGTCGGCGCAAGAGGAGAGGGCCAGCAGGAACACAAGCAGCACGACCTGCCTCATGATCGGATCTCCTCACTGTTTGCCCCTCGTTGCACTTGCAAGCGCCTCAGTCGCTCACGAAGCCGTTTCCTCCACGGGAAAAAGGCGAACACCGGTTGATCGCCCCATATGAGAGCCGAGAGAAGATTCTTTTCCGGCTGGATCTGCCAGGGCCAGCACCAAACGCGACACCCACATGGAACTCGTCGCCGTATGAAGGCCAACCGCTTCGCGTCTTCAGGCTTGATGCAGTCTCGTGTCCGGTCTGGATGTCGGGGCCGCACCTTGCCGAAGAGGCGCAGCGCCACGATCATTTTGGTCAGGTCCTTATCCGTAACCGCAGAGGAACACCCGATATCGAGCAGCTTGCCTGGTGCGGTCAGCCGTGCGAGGAGTCCAGCGGTGTGGGCTTCCCGCTTGGGAATGGCGGGGCAGATAGGTCTCTTCATCCCAGTTATTCCCACCCGTGTCACCATGCGCCTCATCCGCTATTCCTTCATCGGTTCCGTCTCGCAGCGCATCCGCCTCAGCAATCGAGGTCGGCTTGGGAAAAAGGCGATGGGCTCGTGGAAGATTGCTGCCAAGAGCCGTATTGCCAGTGTGATTACTCCATGACAGACGCGGGGGCAGCATCGCCGGGGAGGCCCGAGGAAGCAGATCGTCAGCCACTCGTCATCTTCATCCGGTGGCGGGACGGGCCTGTGCCGATCCCACCGCCGATCCCGCCGATGGAGCACCAACGGAATGCCGAGGAATTCCTCCTTTTCCCAGGTTGTCATCATGGGAGAGAGATCGTGAATCCGGCGTAGCCGGTTGTCGCGGTGATGTCCACGTCGAGGGGTGGCAGGACAGAGGGAATGTTGGCGTCGTGAGCGCATCGCCCTCTCCTGGTAAAAGCCTACGTCGAAGTTGACATAATTCGGGAGAAAGGGCAAGCGCGGCGTGAGACCCTGCCTGTCATGCGGCATGGATCGCCTCAAAGCCATGCCAATTCAACGGCTTGTATAGTTGTCCTGGTGGGAGCGATTCGAGGCCAGCGTCAACGTCGGATGCCGTACAGCAAACAAGTGAGGAACCGGCAGGAATCGAGCGAGCAGCCTATCCCCAGGTCCGGTAGGTCCGCCACCGCCCCCGGTTGTCGGCCAGAATCGCGCTCCAGTCTGTCTTCAGAGGCCGAACCTTGAAGTCTGTGATCAGCAGACGGAGTATGTCCTCCAACGCGACCCGGCCCGTTGGCAGGTGGGCCTTGGCAAACTTGGGGAGTCCCACCTGGGCACCAGGTCCGAGATGCAAGTGAGGGAATTCAATCTCGTGATCGGCGGGATGCCATTGGTAGGAGAAGACTTCCTTCC
>CAZKHY010000263.1:0-1586 GCA_964552455.1 uncultured Nitrospira sp. | reverse complement strand
TCGTGCTGCTCGATGAAGTTGAGGCGAATGGGGAGAGCTGGACGCTGGCCCGGGCGTTCCGGATCCTCCGGGAGGCCCTGCCCGAGGTTCGGGGCGTGGTGAGCTATTGCGATCCGCACCCCCGCCATGCGGCCGACGGCCAGGTCTCGTTCAAGGGGCACATCGGCACCATCTATAAGGCGTTCAACGCCACCCCGCGCGGTCGCTCGAAGCCCCGCATCCAACTGCTCGCCCCCGATGGCTCGGTGGCCAACGAGCGGGCCCTTGCCAAGCTGAGGAATGGCGAGTCCGGTGCGGACTATGTGGAGCGCCGGCTACGCGAGCAGGGCGCATCGCCCCGGCAGATCGGCGAGTCCGGCACCGCCTACCTGGCCCGGCTCCTGGAGGTTGGCTTCTTCCGCCGCCAGCGGCACCCGGGGTGCATCGCCTTCTCCTGGACCCTGAAATGATGGGCTTCGTCAGGCAGCTCGCGATTGAACTGTCTTGACGTCGGGGCCCCCATACCGGATGATTTTTCATGCAAGACCGGGTTTGCCTCGCTCGGACCGCTGGCAGTGGTAAAGGCCGTGCCGTGAGACTTCGTAGTTCATTTCCCGTTTGGACGCATAACCTTTTTCCATGGTGGCGCAACCAACGGCAAGCCAGCTCCCGTGCTCAGTTTCAGCGCCACTGAAGGAGAAGCTATGCGCATTCCGGTCACCCAGTCCGACCTCGAGCAAGGTCGCCTCACCAAAATTTCCCGCGCGCTGCAGAAGCTCTGGCCCTTGGGCAGTCTGAGCCTCATGCAGTCCCAGAACACCCTTTCCGGGCTCCTGGGCTATCGCAATCACCACGATCTGCAGGCCAACGCCGTTACCTCCATCCCCGCGCTCGAAGCCGGGAAGAAGCTGTCCCGCAGAGACCTGGTGCATTCGGTTGCGTGGCAGGCCTTCCGCCGGCACGGCGTCAATATCGCCCAGGCCAACGAGATGGCGAGCAAGCTGCACCTCGACACGCTGGACATCGATGCCAACACCTCCGAAGCCGCCATCATGCGACTGAGCGAGCAGATGTACTCGCAGGGGCAGCTCCTGATGGTGGACGAGGCGCACCAGCTCCTGAACGTCCATTGGAATCCCAAGACGCCGCAAATCCTGGATGCCGACGTCCCGGGCTATGAATTTGCCGTTCTGGCCGACCGCCAGGTCTTCCGGTGGAGTCGCTTGGAGGAGCTGCTGGGCATGCTTCCCCAGGACTGCCTGGCCCGCCTGCGCGATGAGCCGAAGTACGCCGCCTTGGCGGATGATGCAGATCTGGAAAAGCGCTTCCTGGTGGATGAAATCTACCCCGACAGCCTGCAATCGCTCCGCCAAGCCACCAAGGAGGCTGCCCTTCGGCCCGACATGTCGGCCCCGGTTTGGTTGTTTGACTCGGCAGGGCAATGCCTGGGGCGCGTTATCCACCACAAGGGCCTCGCAGGCATCATCCCGCGCATCTATGGCGTCGATGACGACTCGATCTTCGACGACATCGGGACGATGCTCTGCGGCGAGATCGTGGCCAGCGAGCCGGCGCCGGCCGCCCAGGAGGGTGACGCTCCCGTGTAC
>CAZKHY010000262.1:0-1587 GCA_964552455.1 uncultured Nitrospira sp. | reverse complement strand
CTTCACCACGCTTGTCGCCTCGCACAAGCCAGAGTCCTTTGTCATCCTGGATGCACGCGCCGAGCCGCACTATCAAGGACTGGCCTCTGAGGCCAAGCGCTTCGGTCACATCCCCGAGGCAAGGAGCGTCGCGGTCTCCAATAACCTCACTGAAGACGGCATCCACCTGAAGCCGTTGAGAGACCTGGCCAAGCTGTACAGCAATGTCCCCAAGTCGAAGAAAGTCATCACCTATTGCAGTGTAGGCCTGGCGTCTTCATTGGAGTATATGGTCCTGCGCGAGCTCGGCTACAACGTGGCCAACTATGATGCCTCCTGGAAGGAATGGGGAAACGATTCCGCCCTGCCGGTGGTGGACCCGGCGATGAAGAATGCAAAAGCCGAGTGAGTTAGCTGCCGGGACCTTCGGCGCGACCAAGGCCGGCTTCCCCACCCCGCGCGGGCTGCGCCAACTCCCGCTGCGCGCTCGTCTGACGCTGGTCATCTCCCTTTTGTGCGGCATCGTTGTCCTGACGACCACGGTCGCGCTCGATCTGTTGGCCACAGAGCGGCAGCAGGCCCAGATCACCGCAGAAGTGAAGAATTTCCATGATTTCCTCCAGAACGACCTGATCGGAATCGCACTCGCCGGCAGTCCCGACCAGGCGGCCGAATTTGTCATCAAGGTCGGTCGCTTCCCTCGCTTGCGGGGGCTGTGGCTGTACGATACGGATGGGAAAGCCTTGTTTCACTATGGCCCCCAGGATGGTTCCGCACTCAACACGCCGGACCGCCTGCCGGCCAGCTCGCCCTGGCGAGGGGAATACTGGCATCGCTTCCCGCTTGCGCTCGATGGCGCGCAGGTCGGCTTCGCGGTCTACCAGTCCCGCTACATGGCCATCCCGGAACGGCTTGGTCAGAATCTGTTGGCAGACAGCTGGTTCATTCCGTTCGTGCTGGTGCTCGCCTGGTGGCTTGCGAATCGTTCCGCCAGCAACTTTGTCCGGCCGTTCCAGAAGCTGCTTGCAGCGATGGACAACCCGGCGTCGGAATCCGGCGGCATCACCCTCGAGACCACAGGTGAAACCCGCGAGACGCAACGCCTATACCTCGGTTACAACCGCCTGGCGGAGCGTATCCGAAGCACGCGTGAAGCCCTGCAGCGGGAGCTTGCGGACAAGGCGTTTCAGGCCAGCCATGACAAGCTGACCGGGCTGCTCAACCGTCAGGGGTTCGAAGAGGCCGCCGAGCGGCTGTTGTCCAGTGACTCGGCCAAGGAACATGTATTCGGCTACCTGGACCTCGACCAGTTCAAACTCATCAACGACACCGTTGGCCATCCGGCGGGAGATATCTACCTGCGGCAACTCGCCGGGCTGTTGGAAAGCTGGAAACCCCAAAGCGCGACCGTTGCACGGCTCGGCGGCGACGAGTTCGGTCTGCTCTTGCCCGACACGGATGCCGAGACCGCGGAGCGCCTCGCCCAAGAGCTTATCGAGACGATCCGGGAAGCGCGGTTCATCTGGGAGAACCAGCCTTTCGAGGTCGGTGCGAGCATCGGCCTGGTGGCCTTTTCGGCTGGCGGCACCCCTCTGGCATCGCTGTATC
>CAZKHY010000261.1:0-1591 GCA_964552455.1 uncultured Nitrospira sp. | reverse complement strand
CAAGACGGCCGAAGACCTCAAGATCGAGCGGAGCCACCTGCACAGAAAGATCAAATTGCTGGGAGTTGAGCTGCGGCCGGAGAATTAGCAGGCTGCTGAAAAAGGTCCCCAACTGCGTTCTCAGTCGTCCGTCTCCTTGCGGCCTTGTTGGATGGCCTTTTTGAGCAGCTTGGGAAAGTAGACTGGGTACCCAGGTCTTTCAGTGTAAAAGCCCTTTAACCTAGTTTGAGCGTTTACCCACTATTACAATGACATGCACCAGATTCTCCCCAAGTTTGTGCAAATCTGTAAAAACGAATTGGAAAGGAAAAATCAGAATCATAAATTCTGAGTCCTTGTATGGCCAGTGCAGCAGCTACAGTGACCATTGAGAAGCTGGTGCAGGGAGGGAGGGCTGGCACACCTGGACAAGCAAGTTCTGTTCATGCAGGGGGCGGTCCCGAGGGAAGAACCTTGGTTGTCTCGGAGCCACAGGAGCTTCCAGAGGCGATGGTCGGTGGGCGTGGGACTGACGGGACAAGAAGTTGACTGAGCCCCGGTGCGGTGGTACCGTAAGACGGTTCCGTTTTGGAACCGTTGTGGAGCTTGCCGGAGGTGGCCATGGCAAACCTGACGATCAAGAACATTCCGGAGCCGCTTGTGCAGAAGCTCAAGGCGCGGGCGGCTGCGCGCCGGCGCAGTCTGAATCTTGAAGTCATCACTTGCCTGGAACGAGTCGTTCAGAGTGTCCCGATCGATCCGGAGTCTTTTCTGGCCCGTGCCCGGAGGCTTCGACGTACTCCCACGAACTTTCGGCTGACGGACAAGGCCTTGGCGCAACTGAAAGCTGCCGGTCGTCCGTGATCGTCGCCGACACGAACTTGCTGGTCTATCTCTATGTCAAGGGGCAGCGCACGGTCCAGGCTGAGGCGGCAGTGGTCCGAGATCCCGTGTGGGCGGCTCCACTCCTCTGGCGGTCGGAATTTCGCAATACGCTGGCCGGCCTCGTGCACAAGAAGGCGGTGCTTCTGGATGATGCCATGCAGATGACCCTGGAAGCCGAGCAGTGGATGACTGGGCGCGAGTATGCCGTGATGTCCGAGCATGTTCTGAGGCTGGCTGCTCGGTCCGGTTGTTCTGCCTATGATTGCGAATACGTGGCGCTGGCTGAAGACCTCGGAGTCCCTTTGGTGACGGCCGACAGGCAAGTGCTCGCAGCCTTTCCATCCCTTAGCGTTGCTCTTGAGCGATTCATTCAATAAACCACGGCGCAGAAGGTCCCTGTTTGCATCGCTGGCGAGCAGGTTCGGAAAGTGAAGCCCGTCATGGTCGATTCAACCAAGACCGTCACGATTGAGAAGCTGGTGCAAGGGGGCAAGGGGCTGGCCCACTTGGACAAGCAGGTGCTGTTCGTGCGGGGGGCGATCCCGGACGAGAAAGTCTCGGTCGTGGTCGGGGTGCAGCATAAGGGGTTCCAGGAGGCGACGATCAGTGAAGTCCTGGAGGCTTCGCCGGATCGGGTGGCACCGCCTTGCCCTGTCTATGAGGTCTGCGGCGGCTGCCAGTTGCAGCATATCCGTTATGAGGCCCAGCTCGTTCAGAAGGTGTCGAT
>CAZKHY010000260.1:0-1629 GCA_964552455.1 uncultured Nitrospira sp. | reverse complement strand
GGATCAGGTGGATCGTGGGCAAGATCATCGAGGCGAAGGCGATCGGGTCGGGAATCGTCCACCAGCCCTTCGAGAGTGGCAGCGCGGCGGCGATGGTGAAGCTGGACTGGTCCCGGATCAGGGGGAGGCTGATCGCCGTGAGCGCGACCAGGCAGAGGCAGATCAAGGTGGAGACGAGGATCTGGCTCGCCGCGCGGAGCCTCGGAGGGAAGAACCCGACGACGTAGTCGATCGAGATGTGCGCGTTCTTCTTGTACACCACGTCGCCGGTGAGGAAGCTCAGGTAGATCAGGAGGAGCGCCCCCAGCTCCTCGGCCCACGTGAGCGGCCTGTTGAAGACGTAGCGGAGGAAGACCTGGGACGAGATGAGCGTCACCAGCACGGCCAGGATCGTCACCGCGCAGACCGTCTCGACCTGGAGAAGCCTGCGGAGGAAGGCATCCAACCGCGTCTCCACGCACCCTCCTGCCACGGCGGACGTCCCTCGGGGCCGCCGCGCCGCGACGGCCCCGGGGACCCGGCCGCTACTGGATCTCTTGGATCTTCTTGTAGAGTCCCTTGCTCCAGAAGCCCTGGCTCTCGAGGTCGTCCACGATCGCGGTGACGCGCTTCCGGAACGGCTCGGGGTCCACCTGGATGATGGCGACGCCGGCCTTCAGCATCTTCTCGGTGTGCTCGACCTTCATCACCTGCATCTGCTCGTTGTACAGCTTCTCGCCGGCGATGAAGCCGTCCATGAGCGCCTGCTGCAGCTCCTTGGGCATGCTGTTGAAGCGCTTGGGGTTCATCACGGCGCCGCGGGTGTCGTACAGGTGGTAGGTCCAGGTGATGTACTTGGCCACCTCGTAGAACTTCGAGGGGTAGATGAACTCGAACCCGGCCTCCATGGCGTCGGAGACGCCCTGCGCCAGCGCCAGGTAGGCTTCGCCCCAGGTGACGCGGACCGGCCGGGTGCCGAGGGCCTCGAAGGCTTTGACGTAGATCGGGTACTCCGGGATGCGCATCTTCACGCCCTTCAGGTCATCCGGCGTGAAGATCGGCTTCTTGCTGATCATCACTTTGGGGAGCCCAGCGGCGCGCTGGCTGGCCAGGAACCAGCCGCGATCCAGGAGCTGCTTCTTCAGGTCCTGTCCCAGCGGCGAGTCCATGAACTTGTCGAGCTGCTCCTGGCTCTTGAAGCCGTACGGCATCTGCAGGATCTGGTAGTCCTTGATGAAGTTCCCGAGCCAGGCCAGGCTGCCCCACACGACATCCTGCGCGCCCGACCGCACCGCCTCCATCTGGCTCACGAAGTTGCCGAGCTGTGCGCCCGGGAAGATCTTCACGTTGATCCGGCCGTTGCTCCGCTGCTTCGCGACCTCGGCGATCCTCTGCGCCGCCAGGTCCTCGCTGCCGCCGGCGGCCGAGAGGTGGCCCAGCTTCAGCTCGATCACCTCCGCGGCCTGCGCCGGGACGAGACCGAGGCTGCCGACGAACAACAGGACGGCGATGACGACTCCGATTTTCATGAGATCTCCCTCCTGCCTGACCTCAGGCGTTGCCCACGACCAGTCCACTCCCCCCTCCGTGCGCGTGCACCTCCTTTCGCGAATGGAGAACTAGCCCCGCAGGGGGTACCGCCCGTACGCC
>CAZKHY010000259.1:0-1665 GCA_964552455.1 uncultured Nitrospira sp. | reverse complement strand
CCT
This sequence comes from uncultured Nitrospira sp., assembly GCA_964552455.1. Lineage (GTDB taxonomy): Bacteria > Nitrospirota > Nitrospiria > Nitrospirales > Nitrospiraceae > VGXG01. Next base: position 1,662 of record CAZKHY010000259.1, on the reverse strand, counting down.
GCTCTCCGCCATCCCGTGAGTGCCCCGCGTCTTAATCGGTACGGCCCCGGCACGCCGGCTGGACAGGCGGCAAGGTTCTGAGGTAAGATCGCGCCGATTCGCAACGGAGGGCTGGCTGTGACGGACGCTCAACCTGGCTTCTCACCCGGACAATGCGACGCCTGCGGCACGGAGCGGGGTCCCCTGATGAAGCCGTCGCTGGGGAAGGACTTTTTCGGCCGCGCCTATGATCGGCTGTCGCCCTCCTCGGATCAGAGCCCGAAGTGGTTCTGCGAATCCTGCTCCATGCAGAAGAACCTCCAACGCGACTTTCGCGACATCCGCGCGGAGTTCGAGAAGCTGAGCGCGGGGCAATTGTCGGAGCTCACGGGCGCCGACCACTTGCAGCGGGCGCATCTGCGCCTCCGAGAGATCGCGACGATCCTGGACGGCCATGCCTTCGGTACCCGCCTCCTCGACCCGGCCGATGTCCATGCCCTGATCGGCCGATTCCAAGCACAGGCGGGTTCTCCGTCCGTCGCCGGGTGATCCGCTTGAGACAGCCTCGTGTCCACCTTCACGCATCACATCTTCATCTGCATCAACCAGCGGCCCAAGGGGGACCCGCGCGGCTGCTGCGCGGACAGCGGCTCCGAGCGCCTGCACGCCCATTTCAAAAAGGAAGTCGAGCGGCTGGGGCTGAAAGGCACCGTGCGCGCGAACAAGGCCGGTTGCCTGGACCATTGCGAGTACGGTCCGAGCGTCGTCATCTATCCCGAAGGGGTCTGGTACTGGGTGGGCTCGGAAGCCGACGTCACGGAAATCATGGAGCGTCACGTCGTGAAGGGCGAACTCGTGGAGCGGCTGTTGATGCCGGGGCACAAACCGGAGCGGAAAGCGTAACAGCGATACAGCGGTCAGCCTTCGGCCGGAAACCGCCAACCGCTGATGGCTGATAGCTGAACGCTTCCTGCCAAGGAACGCCATGGCGGTGGAAGAGAAATGGAAGGCCAACCAAGAAAAGGTGGCCTTCGTGAAACGGTTTCCCGGGCTGACCCTGGACTGGCAACAACTGCGGGGCAGGACGGTCGAGGCTGTCGTGCCCTTGCCCTCCAAGGCGGGAGCTGCGGTCATTGTCTTTTCGGACGGGTCTTTTGTCGTCGCCCCTCCGCTCGCGCCGGAGCCCTGGGAACTGACGGAAGGGCTGGGCGCTGCCCGCCATGTTCTGGAGTCCCCGCACCGTGACGCTTACGCGGAGTATGACCGGTTAGCCCATCGGGACAAGGAAGCGTTGCGCCAGGCTCGGTTGGAGAAAATCCTGGGGGCGATCCAGAACAACCTGGAGCAGATCCCCGAGCTGAAAGACCGGCTCAAGCGGCTGGTGGACCAGTGGAAGTGAGGAGATTCCGGCCGTGAACATGCTGGAGATGTTTTCCAAGGCTTTGTTTGAGGGAGTCACGCCCATGATGGTGAGCAGAGACTATCTCGTCCGGCACCCCGACCGTTGCACCCACAATGCCGTCTGCATCCCGGTCTGCCCGACCGGCGCCTGGCTCTCGACCCCGCCGTTCAAGTTCGATGCTTCCCGCTGCCTGGAAAGCTGCCGGCTTTGTCTGGACGCCTGCCCGTCCCAGGCCATCTATGCGGTCTTTCGCAAGGGCAACAAGGTGCTCGAGCCGCAGA
>CAZKHY010000258.1:0-1669 GCA_964552455.1 uncultured Nitrospira sp. | reverse complement strand
GTCATTGCCAATACCAGCACCACTATGCCGATGACGCCGGCAGGAACTCCACACGCCCCTCTTCTCGCTATTGAATCAATGCCATTTTCTCTTCGCATGGTCCACCCCCCTACGTTATGTTCCACAACCGGCGATCTTTCGTCACCTTGTTTCCCTTATGCTTGCTGTCCGCCTCCCACGCGTCTGGTTATATTCCACGAATTTTTCACCCGTTTGAGGCACCCTGCAGCGGAACTTGGTTGTCTACACTTGGCTCAGAATGAGTGGCAACTCACGTTTCAAGAAGACTCCACGTTTCTCCTTATCCTGCTTGACCGGCTCAAACTGGTTGCTCGACGTTCATGCCTTGCTCCGGAACGCTTGCGAAGTGATTGAGCAAAGCCGGTGCCTCCCGTGGTTCTTTCCAAACATGGTTGTAGTTTCATGAGGTTAGCCCCATTGGCTGTCCTTTTGATCAGAGCCGGTCCGTGCAGGTGCGTCCCTACAGGGATTGTCTCTGAAAAATCCTAACGCCTTGACTGCCAATGCTTTTCGTCTGTATGAAATTGAATACTCGCTGTGCAAGAAATACATAGGCCTGAGGGCGGAGGACAGACCACCCCGCCGGATGCATACCGGTATGAATGCGAATCACCAGAGCTACAGCCATAATCTTCTAAAAGTCGAGGATGAGCGCAAATGTATAGTAACGTCTTTCGACATCTAACAGGCTGCGGAAAAACGTTTTGCGACCCCTTCCAGGGGACAGTTTCGGCGACTCGATGATGACCTCGAGGGTGACGCGCAAGCGCATTTATATCGATCACAATTGGCGAACGTCCATTCCTGAGGCATTTCACTTACTCTAACGAAGATCGAACTTTATAGGGCTTCGGGTCAGGGTGTCAGAGAGTTTTTCCGCAACCTGCTAGAAGTCATTTCAAAACCTTTCGGAGCGTCACGAGGGCACAGGCCAGATGAAAAAAGCCACCATAGGTTTCCAGCAGCCGATCATACCGAACGGTCAGGCGACGGAAGTTGCCCAGCCACCCAATCGTGCGCTCCACGATCCCGCGACGCCGGTAACGGCGCAACCGGCGTCCGTCCTGGTGGGTCGCCTGCCGATTGTTGGCTCGCGCCGGAATGATCGGCTCAATCCCTCGGCGGGCCAGCAGGGCCCGGACGGCATTGCTATCATAGCCACGGTCTGCAATCAGCCGGTCTGGCCGCTTCCGCGGGCGTCCCGGCCGGTGCGGGCGGCCAACCGCGACCGTGTCGAGCGTGGCGTCGAGGAGCCGGACCTCGGCCGGGGACGCCGCGTCCAGGTATGCTCCCAGCGGAGTACCCGCGCCATCGGCCAATACCATCCACTTTGTTCCCTTGCCGCGCTTGGTCGGCCCGACTTGGGGGCCCCCTTTTTCGCCGGGACGAAGCTTCCATCAAGGAAGCACTCGTTCCAGCGAATCTTCTGCGCGTCATTCAACTGGGCCAGAAAGGCCCGCCAGAGTTGCAGCAGCACGCCCGTGGTTTCCCACTCCTTCAGCCGTCGCCAACACGTGCTGGGGTTGCCATACGTCTTGGGCAGCTCGCTCCAAGGGGCGCCGGTCCATAGGATCCAGAGAATCCCCTCCAAGCAGCGCCGAGCCTCGACGGGCGGCCGCCCGCCTTTCGGGCGGGGTTTCGCGGCAGG
>CAZKHY010000257.1:0-1679 GCA_964552455.1 uncultured Nitrospira sp. | reverse complement strand
GCCTTACACTCCCCACCTGATACTCCTGAGGCCCTGCCGCCTCCGAGCTCGTGGGACCTCGGCGGCTGGCTAGCCCATGAGCCAGCCGCCAGTGATGGCCACGGTCTCACCGGTGATGTACGACGAGTGGTCGGAGACCAAAAAGGCCGCCAGATTCGCAACCTCCTCGATGGTGCCGAAGCGCCGCAGCGGGATCTGGAGCCGGTTCGCCTCGTTTTCCTCCGGATTGCCCTCGGCAAGCATGGGCGTCATGATGCGGCCGGGGGCCATCGCGTTGCAGAGAATGTTGTAGGGTGCCAACTCGTATGCCATGAACCGGGTGAGCGCGCTCAGGCCCGCCTTGGAGGCTGCATAATGCGCCCCAGACGGCCCGCTCCAGCCCACCCTGGAGGCGATGGAACTCATATTCAGGATCCGGCCGTACCGGCGCGCCATCATGTGGGGGATGATCGCCTTGGCGCACAGGAAGGCGCCCTTGATATTGGTCGCCACAACCTGGTCCCATTGTGCGGAATCAACCTCGTGAATCGGAATTCTGCGCCCATTCTTCTTCGGAGAAATGCCCGCATTATTGCCGAGGATGTCGATGTGGACGAATAGTTGAATCGCCTCCGTCGTCATGGCTTGGACCTGCTCCCAGCTCGTGACGTCCGCTCGACACGCCAGAGCGCTTCGACCGCGTTGCTGAACCGTGTCGGCCACGCGCTTGGCGGTTTCGATGTTCTGGTCGACCACCACCACATCGGCCCCTTCGCCGGCAAACCTTATCGCGATACCCTCACCCAGCCCCTGGCCCGCACCGGTGACCACGGCGACGCGATCCTTCAGAAGCTCACCCATGTGGCTCACTCCTCCTCCGCAACCGCTGATGGGTCAAGGGCCCTTGGGACATGGCATCCTCCCTTCCCGATCCAACTCAGCCCCCATTGAACATGGGCAAGAACAGCACTTCATCCCCTTCCTTCAGAGGTGCCTCCGGTCCTTCGTATGGATTCACGAGACCGCCGTTCACGACCACGATGATGCTCGCCCCGATCTCACGAAGAATTGTTATCCAGAAGCCACCCTTCTCCGCGGCGAGACGCCGCACCATTCCCAGGACCGACTCCCCGTCAGGCACGAAGACACACACCTCTCCCGAGTCAGGGAGCGCAATACTCAAGTTCTGGCACACCCAGCGGGTGAGTTTCATTTTCACCAGGGGCATACGGGTTCACTTTTCCTACTACCGCCCGACCTACGCAACGCCCCACAGCCGCCCCTTGCCTCGCACCACACTACAAATCGGGAATCAGCTTCTCCAGTCCCAAGGCCTTGAGGGTGTGGGGCAGCGGCTTGCCTGTGGCCGGATCCCAGCCCATCAGTTCGAAGTAGAAACTCTTCATCCAGGACAAGAACGGTGCAATGGCCTTGTCCTTTGCTGGCCCATCAGCGGGCGTGGAGCCATATCGGGGGGACGGGGCCTCCAGCGCCGGGTCGAGACCGTGCCTGAAATTAAAGATGCGGAGCTGGTTGATGACGCGGCGCCCGATCGTAAAGGCATCGGTCACGGTAAGGGCTCTGTCGGTAGCGGCGTTCAGGCAGTCTATCGTCAGGGTGGGATTCGTGGGAATAAACCGACACAGCGGCAGGCAGTCAATGAAGACGAACCATCCCTCCATCTTGGCGTTCCCCGCGGC
>CAZKHY010000256.1:0-1688 GCA_964552455.1 uncultured Nitrospira sp. | reverse complement strand
GGTATGAGCAGTTGTTCACCTCTCTGCTGGAGAGCATCCCTTCATCCGTCCTGCTGATCGACCGGTCCCTGCGGGTCGTTTCGGCCAACCGAAACTTTCTCGAAAAAGCCAGGTTCGGCGAAGACAGGGTGACAGGCGCTCCATTCAACCGGGTCTTCCCCCAGGTCATTTTGGATTCGACTCCCATTCAAGCCAAGATCCGGCTGGCGCTGGAGCGAGGCGAGCCGGTGAAGGGTGAGCAGATCATGTATCGCGCGCCCGGCATTCCGACGTGCATCTATTATTACACGGTGGTGCCGGTGAAAGCAGGGGCGCGCGTCGAACACGCGATGTTGCTCATGGACGACATCACGGAGAAGGTTCGCCTGATCCAGAAGACCCGCGCCGTCGAACGCCATCTGGCCGGCGTCGTTGAATGCGCCAACGAACTCGTAGCCTCCAGCGACCCGGAGGGCCGCATTATCAGTTGGAATCCCGCTGCGGAGCGCATTTCCGGTTATCCCGCCGAAGAGGTCAGGGGACGGCTCCTGATGGACCTCTGTGAGGATAAGCAGCGGTACGAAATGGAAGCGATCATCCGGCGGCTGAGAAAAGGGGAGGTGGTGCCGACTCAGGAACTGGGGCTGAAGGCCCGATCGGGCAAGATGATTCCGATCGCCTGGTCGTGGTCCCCCATGCGCAAGGAGTCCGGCCGCGTCAGTGGCTTGGTCGCCGTGGGGTGGGACCTGACCGAACGGCGGGCGTTCCAGGAGCAACTCTTTCAGAGCGAGAAGCTGGCGGCCCTTGGGGTCATGGCCGGAGGGATCGCGCACGAGATCCGCAACCCGCTCTCAGTGAGTTGTTCCGCGGCTCAGTTCATGCTGGAACCAGAACAGTGTCCGGGTTTTCATCGGGAATGCGCGCAGAAAGTCATCAACGGCATTCGGAAAGCGTCCACCATTGTCGAGGCCCTGCTCCGCTTTGCGAGGCCCTCGGAAGGGGACCACATGGTGGCGATGGACATCGTGGGGGCCGTGCGCGAAACCGCGGCCCTGGCGGCCCACCAGGCACGGCAACGGAAGATCGCATTGAAAGAGGACTACCCACACGCTGGCGTGCCGGTCAAGGGGAACGTAAGCCTCTTGCAACAGGTCATCATGAACCTGCTCATGAATGCTTGCCAGGCTCTGACCTACGGCGGCGAGTGCGCGATCTCGGTTCGCCGGGAGGACGGAGAGGCGGTCGTGCGGGTTCGCGACACGGGCTGCGGCATTGCTCCCGAGAGCCTGGGAAAGATCTTCGATCCATTCTTCACGTCCTGGCAGGTCGGCCGCGGCACGGGACTTGGGTTGTCGCTCTGCTACACCATCGTGAAGCAGCACAACGGCACCATCGAGGTCGAGAGCGTGGAAGGGCGCGGAAGCACCTTTACGGTCCGGTTGCCGCTCGCTTCCCTGCGATGACGGAGAGGTCCTGATGGCTGAGACGGAGCAATCAGTCCTGGTGGTGGACGATGATCCCGAGGCCTGTTGGGCTCTCGACACGCTGCTCCGCAAGGAAGGATTCCGGGTCGTGACGGTCGGGAGCGGCGGGGAAGCCCTGAGCCGGCTCGAGGCCGAAGGGTTTGATCTGGTGCTGGTGGATGCCAAACTGAGCGACATCGATGGGGTCGAGCTGGCAAGACGGATTCGCAGTCTCACCGCCTGCAC
>CAZKHY010000255.1:0-1689 GCA_964552455.1 uncultured Nitrospira sp. | reverse complement strand
GCGATTCTTTGCACGTTCGGCTTCACGTACTCGTAGAGCTCCGCCAGGTCGATCGTGCCGTCTTTGTTCGCATCCGCCTCGCCTTGCAGGCCCTTCAAGAAGAAATACGTCAGGAGTCCATGGCCTTTCTCCTCGTAGGCGCTCGAAATCTGATCGCCGGCACTGGCCGACAGCACGATCGTCTTGCCTCCGGCCAGGACCGTGTTCTCCACCGAGAGGACCATCGGCTTGGCTCCCTTGGCGAGAACTGAACGCCCTCCGGCTCCTGAGAAACATGCGTCCAAGACAACAACGATCTCCCGTGCCGGCAGCTTATCGAGCGTCCCGTACAGTTGTTTCAAGGGATAGGCCGTGGTCTCCACGAAGCTGGGATCGCCGTCAAAGGGGACCAGATAGGCATCCCCGGTGCGGGGATTAGGCGCGCCGTGACCGGAGTAGTACACGAACACCGAGCCTCCCGGCTCGACGTTGTTGCGGAGCCAATCCTCAAAATATTTGGCCAAGTCCGTCCGCGTCGCCCGTTCATTCACACGGACCACGACGTTTTCTTCCGGGTAACCGAGGACCTTCGTGAGATAGTCGCTCATGAGCTTTGCATCGCGATCGGCGAAGTCGGCCTTGGGCAGCTTCTCCCGGTACTGTTCGATGCCGACCACGACCGCATAGGCGTGCTTCCGCGGGCTCGCCTTACGTGCCTGGACGCGATCCACGTCACTCACAGGGACCGGTGGGACGCCGGGCCCTGGTTCCCGAGCCGGCCCTTCGGCGACTCCCTGGGCCACTTCGGCCTGCCTGAGCAGATTCGCAAGGACCGCGTGGCCTTCCCCCTGCGCAAGGTCAAACGGCCTGGCACCCTTCCGATTCCTGGCCCCGGCGTCCGCCCCCCGATCGAGCAACAATTGCACCACCTGGGTCTGGCCCATGGCCGCGGCGAAATGCAAGGCCGTATTGTCGTCCACGCTTCCCTGATGATAGGGCCTCGCTTTCAGGTTCACCTCCGCCCCACGGTCGAGCAAGAGCTTCACGATCTCGACATAGCCTTTTCCCGCGGCGGCGTGCAGCGCCGTTTCCCCGAAAGGGCCGGAGCGCAGATTGACGTTCGCCCCCCTGTCCAAGAGGACGCGGACGGTTTCCAGATTCCCTCCACCTTCACTCGGAGTCCCGTAGACTCCGCCCCCTGCCGCCAGAACCAGGGGGGTCCAGCCCGGAGCGTCAAAGGGAATGGGGCTCGGCTTGTTCACGTCCTCACCTTGATCCAGCAAGCCGACGACGGTTTTTGTATCGCCTTTTAACGCCGCACTGTGCAGCGCCGGCATGCAGCCGGTCAGACTGGACAGCAGGAAGAGGAGAAACACGGTGTAGGAGCTTTTCATCTAACCTACCGAGGTAATGGGGGCAACTCGACCAGCCCCCCGCCCTTCCTGAGCACCTCAGGGCTCGCCGGCAACTGCGGCGTCTGTTCGTTGTTGTACTGCTTGCGGGCGACGCGCTGCACGTTCGGCTTCACGTACTCGTAGAGCTCCACCAGGTCGATCGTGCCGTCTTTGTTCGCATCCGCCTCGCCTTGCAGGCCCTTCAAGAAGAAATACGTCAGGAGTCCATGGCCTTTCTCCTCGTAGGCGCTCGAAATCTGATCGCCGGCACTGGCAGCCAAGACCGTGGTCTTCCCTCCAGCGAGTACGGCGTTTT
>CAZKHY010000254.1:0-1705 GCA_964552455.1 uncultured Nitrospira sp. | reverse complement strand
AAACCGACCACCGACCACTTCAATGAGAAACCGACAGCCGACCACGGAAAACCGGGCAATCGAATCTATCGACAGTCAGTTGTCGGTTGTCAGTTCTAAATTTCTCATTGAGTGCGAGCGTTAGCGCTGGCGGATGCGGAAGTTGCCCTCCGCGTCGTTATAGCGCTCGGTCTGCACCCCCTCCAGGACGGTGAGACTCGCCTCGGCCCGGTAGGCCACGATGCTGCCGGGTTCCAGGTGGCCGATGTAGGTCTGCTTGCTGTCCCAGTCGAAGACCGTGATGTGGGCGTGCACGTCGCCGCCGATGACCGAGCCCTGAACGCTCGCCAGCTCGATCGGGCCGGTGAAGTTCCAGTACTTGTCCAGCGGGGGGAAACCCGTGGTGGTAATGGTGTGCAGGTGGACGCGCTGAAAGGACCCGATCCCGCCCGTGATCGCGGCGGTGTCAATCCGCTCCTTTTTCACCACCTCCTGGAGACCTTCAAGCAAGCGATCGTCCCGGTCGAACATCACCAGGATCGTGCGCGGAGTCGCCTTGGACACGAAGTACTGCACGGACGGCCTCCTTTCGGTGTGGGCGTGATCAGCCTTTCAACGCCCCGGCGGTCAGGCCGGAGACGAAGTACTCCATGAAGAACGAATAGAGAACCGCCACGGGGACCGAGCCCAGCAGGGAGGCGGCCATCAGCTCTCCCCAGAAGTAGGCATCGCCCCGGATCAATTCGGTCGGGACCGCCACGGACATGGTCTTCTCGGCGGTGTTGGAGATGAAGGTCAGGGCATAGACGAACTCGTTCCAGGAGAGGGTGAAACCGAACATGCCGGATAAGATGACCCCGGGGATGGCCATGGGCAGGACGATCCGCACCATGGCACCGATCCGGCTGCACCCGTCAATCATGGCGCACTCCTCCATGTCCCTCGGGATGGACCTGAAGTAGGCGATCAGCATCCAGGTGCAGAACGGGATCAAGAACGTCGGATAGGTCACGACCAGCGACCAGATGGAGTTCGACAGGCCCAAGGACTGTACGACGCGGGCCAGGGGAATGAAGATGAGCGTCGTTGGCACAAGATAGGTGATGAACGTCGCCAGCCCGAAGGCCTGGGCTCCGGGGAATTTCAGGCGGGCCAGGGCATAGCCCGCCATGATCCCGAACGTCATGGAAATCAGGGACGTGAGGAAGGAGACGAAGAAGCTGTTCCACAGCCAGCGGAGGACGGCCGTCTTGGCAAACAGATCCCGGAACTGGTCCAGGGTGGGATTCTTGATCCAGAGCCGGTTGGCGCGCAGGTTGTAGAGCTCCGGATTGGCCTTGAAGCTGCTGATCAGCATCCAGTAGAACGGAAACAGCGCAAAGAAGAGAAAGGCCGCCAGGGGGAGGTACACCCCGAGGAGGCGCTGGAGGGTCCGGAGCCGTTTGCGCCGTCTGGCCATCCCCTATTCCTTCCGCAGGTACCGCAGCATGAGGATGATCACGATCAGGAGCGCCGGAAACAAGAAGAGCGAAATGGCCGAGCCTTCGCCGATCCGCCCCGCCACCAGGGCCACATCGTAGGCCATGGTGGCGAAGATCTGGGTGGCGTTGATGGGCCCCCCGTGGGTCAGGATGTACACGATCTGGAAGTCGGCGAAGGTCCAGATTGTCGAGAACAGGACGACCACCGCGATGACCGGCTGCAATAGCGGCAGCGTGATGTACCA
>CAZKHY010000253.1:0-1707 GCA_964552455.1 uncultured Nitrospira sp. | reverse complement strand
CGTTGGCCACCAAGTATCGGCCTGCTGCACATTGAACCGGTATTTCAGAAACGCGGTCGTATCCCCCAGCCCGTGCCCGCTCTGGGCCGCTTGCCCGCTGCCGGAAGATTGCCACCAGGAGGCCTCCGATACATACATCTCGAATTCGAGGGAATTGGTAATGCCATAGGAGAATTCGACTTGTGGATTGACCGCCGAAACCTGGCGCGAGAGTGACCGCGAGGCGCCGGACCAGGTGTTGCCAAACTGCCCATATGTGATTTCGCTGTAGACATAGGGGCGGAGAAAGAACTGCCCCTTGGGCTGGACATCGGCTGAGCTGACCAACTGGGGGCCGGCGGAGAAGGGGTTCCATATCTTGCGATATCGCGCGATCTCTTCTTCAGTCGCCGCTTTCGCATGAGTGTTTCCAAGGCTGAGAACACAGCTGACGATTAAGGCCAGGCAAACGGCGCGGTTCGGTGAATTGGACGAATGCATAGCCGAGTCCTTTTCTATCGTTAGGAAGGGACACGCGAATGTCTGAAACATTACTACGGTTCGACCACTGTCATTAGGAGTCGGGAAAAAGACTGACATTTTTCTTCAAGTACTCAGCGACGGACAGCGGGAGACTCTGAGCGTCTCATCTCAGCTCCGAGTTGCCATTGGCAAGTTCCACAAGAGGTCGGATCAACAACGGCTTTCTGGGCACTGCACATGACCGTGCATTCACCATGGGATGCTTCCCTTGCGAGAGGGAGAGCACCCCACAGAACCCACATGGAACCGGCGTGGTTAAGGAGTTAGGCCATCCGCTGTATGAGGAAATCTGATAGGCAGGGGATCAAATGCGATAGACGGAAAGGTATTGATGTAAGCGGATAGAAGAAGGAGCCTGCACCTCATGACGGCCTTCCCGGTAGATCGCCTGCGCAGGAATGAGCGCAGAAGGTTCGACGGCTTCTGCGGTCTCGGAAAGAACGGATCGGTTCTCAAGGGTCGGCACGTCGGGCTTGAGTCCGGAGGCAAGCTGCAGCAGGCATTCCATATCAAGGTCTTGGCTGCAGGGCTGGATCTTCACCACAATCTTCAGTTCCTCGGCCAGCTCAAGGCCGCCATAGAGCAGCCATACCGACAGAAGACACCAAACAATCAGGAGGAATGCAGAAGTTCGACGATTCATAAGAGGGAATTTTACAACGTTTGTTCGTCGTCAGTACACGAAATTGTGCGGCAACTGTTTCCGGTACTCTCGAGCCAGCGCATCGGCTTCAGCCGCCGCCGCCCATGTTTGTTTCGCCAACTCGCGCTTTTGCTGCGCCTGTTCGGAGTCCTTGCCTGCCTGCTGCGCGTACTGCTCCGCCTCCCACTCGAACCGCGCGGCTGCATTGCGAAGCTCCGCGGCTTGCCGGCGGTACTGGATGGTCCTGTCGCCGATTTCTTTGTAGTTGGTTGTGCTGATCGTGAGTGTCTGATCAGTGGGCCCGGCTGTACAACCCATGAGCATGGCCACAGCGATCACACAACCGCCGATGAGGAGCACTATTTGTTTTCTCATGTGCGTCTCCGTTTCACGATAAAGCTGATGCAGCGGCGGTCGATTTGACCGAGCCGTACAGCTAACTCTGGCCTTACAAAAAAAGAGGTGGAGGGGCATCTCCATAAGGGGGTGGAGATGCCATAGCTCCGGGGCACTGCCGAAGCATCTCCTCCACCGTGTAGCAC
>CAZKHY010000252.1:0-1731 GCA_964552455.1 uncultured Nitrospira sp. | reverse complement strand
GTGCTTCCTGATACCGACGGCTGACCTGCCGGCCCAGGCTGGCCCCGACCTGCCGCAGCATTTTGTTGTAGAGCGAGGGATGGAGCACCGCCTCGACCGTGTCCATGAGCCGGCCCAGCGAGTCCGGGACGAGTCCTTCGGATAGAGGCACTGACTGTTGATGACCTTGACGTTTGGGCTGGTCGGGCACGATCAGTCGAAATTAAATCGCCGCAATTTTACCACAGGATCGTCGATACCGGGGGTGCGTGTCTGGTCACTTCCAGGGTACGGTGCGACAGTCTATCACGAAAAACGTAAAAGGATAGCGTGGATGCACCTGTTGAGATCGAGTGAGAGCGCTCATTCAAGTTTGTCCGTTGGTATCCGATAAAGCTCAAAGGATTTCGAGGATTCTCAGTTTCTGCATCAAAGGAACGGTGAAATGGCCGTTGAGTGGTGTGTCTCCGACGTTCAGCGAGGCGTGGACGCCTCCACCGTACCGGGCCAGACCGGTCCCGACTGGGGCCGCATCCTGATCGCGGACGACGAGGAGGCGATTCGACTGTGCCTCGTGGAATTGCTGCGCCGCGAGGGCTATCACTGCGATTGCGTCGGCACCGCCCAGGACGCCGTCAAGGCCCTGGAGACCAACGCCTACGACCTTCTGATCACGGACGTGAGGATGCCGGACAATGACACGCTGGCCTTTCTCGATGCCTGTCAGAGCGGGGCGTCGCCGGTGCCGGTCATCGTCATCACCGGGTATCCCTCCGTCGGAACCGCCGTCGAGGCGGTCCGCCTCTCGGTCGTGGATTATCTGGTCAAGCCGGTGGATGACGAGGCGCTGTACAAGAGCGTCAACCTGGCGATCGGCAAAGGGCGGCTCTTGCGATCCTTGCGCAAGGCGCGGGAGGAGATGCGTGTCTGGGACGAAGCCATAGACAGGCTGGAGGAATCATTGGCGGCTTCGGAGTGCGCGAACGCCGGGATGAAGGGCACTCGGTCGATCGAGCATGTGTTGCGCCAGACCATGACCTTGTTCGGTCAGATTGTCACGAGCCTCAAGGTCACGATCGAGACGAGCAGGCGGGACGGTCTGGGCCAAAGAACCACGGACTTCTGTGCCCTGGTTCAGTGTCCCAAGGGGACCGCCTACGAGGGCGCCTTGCGCCGATCGGTGGAGGTGCTCATGAACACCAAGAATTCGTTCAAGTCCAAAGAACTGGGCGAACTGCGAAAAACGCTGGCCGGGATCTTGAAAAAGGAGGCGAACTGCTAATCTCAAGTTGTCCGGACGCCGGCCGATAAGATAGCCATCGGTATTGAACGGCTTCGAAGCTCACGAACAGGGTGAGCGATCGTCTTAACGGGCAGGATACCAGGCCTGCAAGTTGAAGGCGCAATCAGCGTGTTTCCCCGTCACTGGGAGGACACCGGTTGCGCCTTTTTTATTGGCTCTGTCGGAGCGCGAGGCGTCGCTTGTCCGAGACCGCGACAAGATACGAACGACGCGTCGAAGGGGAGGCGGCATGGGCATCGCGTGGGAATGGTTGATCGGGGGCCTGCTGGCCGGCGGGGGGATCGCGACCGGTCTGACCTGGCGGGTCTGGCGGCGCGCCTGGTGTCCGAATCCGGCGGCGATCAGAACGGGGGGGCGATCACCGTCGACGCGATCCTCCAGGAGATCGACCTGACGTTGAATCAGTTCGTCCAGGATGTTCGGAAGACCGCCCATGTGGCGGCGAGCGT
>CAZKHY010000251.1:0-1776 GCA_964552455.1 uncultured Nitrospira sp. | reverse complement strand
TTGGGGTGAGTGACGGGTTTCGAACCCGCAACCTCTGGAGCCACAGTCCAGCGCTCTAACCGTTGAGCTACACCCACCACCCGGGGAAATCTCGGCAGACTCTATGGCAGGGCGCCATCTTAACAAATGGCCCGGGAGGTCGCAAGCCGGCTCTTCGGCCCGGAGTTCAGGGGCTCGGAGCGGGAACCGGGAGGATGGCGTCCAGGCTGTTCCGGTTTCCATAGGCACCCCGATAGTACCAGGCGAACGCAACGCCGCGCTCGTCGTACACATAGTAGGCGAGCTCTTCGCTCCCCCCCGAAGCCCCTTCGCTTATTTTGGGATCCTGCCAGCCGCAGATTTCGCTTCCTTGAGAGGGCCGGATACATTGGAACGGCTGGCCGAACATCCGGATATGCTCGTCTTTCGACTTGCCGATGCCCGGCGACAGTCGCGTTTCGACGACCCGGCTGCCCGAGGAGAGCGCCGTGAAGACGCTGTTTCCCGGCTTGGTGGGGTAGGCACGATGCCCCTCCCTCGCCTGCTCCTCGGCATTGGGGACGCCGAACCCCGTGCAGCCGGTCAGCAGGACCGCGCAGAGCCCCACGAGGACTCCCGCCTGCTTTTGTCCAATCGCTGTCACCGGTCCGTTGTTCACGGTCGGCTCACCCTTTGCGGTTGTCGAACGCCGCCTGCATCTCGGCGATGATTGCCTCTGCGGCGGCCTTGGGATCATCCGCGTCGCGAATGGGCCGACCCACGACGAGGTAGTCCGCTCCGGCCTTGATCGCCTGCGTCGGGGTCGTCGGCCGCGCATGGTCGTCGATCCCCTTGCCGGCCGGACGGATGCCCGGCGTGACGATCAGGAACCCTTCGCCCACGTTCCGACGGATGGCGGCCGGTTCCTCGCCCGAGGCCACGACCCCGTCGCAGCCCACCTCGGCCGCCAGCTTGGCCCGGGCGGACACCAGATCGGCCACGCTCCACTGGATGCCCATGTCGCGCAGGTCGTTCGCATCGAAGTTGGTGAGCACCGTCACGGCCAGGAGTTTCAGGCCGCCTTCGCCGCGCCGATCGCCCCGCCCCTCCACGGCGGCCCGGAGCGCCTTCCGGTTGGCGTGGACGGTCAGGAATTCCACGCCCATCTCGGCCACGCGAGCCGTGGCCCGCCTGACCGTTTCTTCGATGTCCAGGAATTTCAGGTCCAGGAACACCCGTTTGCCCTTCGCAAGGGCCCGGCGGACGACCTCGGGACCGGCCGCCGTATAGAGCTCCAACCCGATCTTGACGAACCGGACCCCGTCGTCTGCCAGGCTCATGAGCCGTTCGGCTTCGTCGGCCGACGGCACGTCGAGGGCCAGGATCAAGCGATCGCGAGCGTCAATCTGCCCATCCATCGTCCCCATCAGTTGATCGCTCCACAATCATAGGTCACCTCCGACCACTTCCGGAGCACCTTCTGGGCATCGAAGGTCAGCTCATAACTGTAGCAGGTTTCCGAGTCGCGGTTGGCATAAGTCAGATAGGTGGCGTAGCTCACGTGAATGACGTATTTCCACCGTGCCCCGCCGTCCCCGAGCGTGTCGATGTGATCGGGAGGCCCCAGTTGCGCTTTCACGTCTTCCTGGGTGGCTTTGCCCACGTTGCTCTTCAAATACCGGTCCGGCCCCGGCGCACAGGACAGGAGCGCGAGCGAGACCAGACCGGCCACCAGCAGACCCCCATATCGATATTGCATCATGATGAGCCCTCCTGACACCTGTTCAGACATTCCCCGGCACGGAACCTTCCTCCGGT
>CAZKHY010000250.1:0-1777 GCA_964552455.1 uncultured Nitrospira sp. | reverse complement strand
GCGAACTCGACCAGGCTCTGGCCACGCGACCGGTGGCGGCGGTGCCGGGGCAGCAGCTGGTGGAGGTCAGGTCGGCGTCCTCGCTGGGGCGTTCGGCGGAGTCCTGGCGTGACTGTCGGGCGCATCGTCTCGCGATCCAGTGGCGTGGTGTGAAACTGCGACGATCGTCGACGTCGCGCCTTTCACCGTGCCTTGAAACGGTGCGCGCGTGCATAGCCCGATCGGGGCAAGAGCGGTAGGAAACTCGTTCGAGCTCGGCTCTCTGCCAGAGCTTCGACCGACGACGATGCGCCCTCTCCGCCGGCGCGGGAAGGCTACTTGATCAGCTGGATCCGAAGAGGCGTCCCTTGTCCCCCGGGCCCGGGGTCGACCACGACCT
This sequence comes from uncultured Nitrospira sp., assembly GCA_964552455.1. Classification (GTDB taxonomy): domain Bacteria; phylum Nitrospirota; class Nitrospiria; order Nitrospirales; family Nitrospiraceae; genus VGXG01. The sequence goes on along the minus strand of CAZKHY010000250.1, from coordinate 1,398 downwards.
GCCCCGGCGACTCGGTGACGAAGGAACGCCAGCCCTTCAGGCAGCCGTTGCTCCCATTCCCGCCCGAGAGAGGGTTGCCGGGAGCCTGGTTGCACTCGGGGAAGTTGTTGCCCTGGATGTAGGCGTGGTCGAGGACGAATCCAAGGAAGTACTTGATCCGGTAGTAGGTGTTGTTCCCGCCGCCGGGGTTGCTGCCCGGGCAGGTGCCGGGGAACTGCCCTCCCGGGAAGACGGGCTGCACGCTCGGATCCGGCGCACTGTTGGCGATGCAGATCGCATCGAAGAACGGGACATAGACGGTCTGGTCGGAATGTGGGCCGGCCGGGCTACCGCAGGTTGCCGGCTGCGACTCGTAGGTGCCAACCGTGCACCCGGCGTAGGTGTTCAGCGCGTCCTCGACATTGTTTGGGTTGCCCGGCTGGGCCTTGACCCAGCGCGGAAAACTGATCGAGTCGTTGCACGGATTCAGGATCTGCGACGCCAGCGTGCCACAGCCGAAATCGAGCCAACCGACGGCCCCGGGGGCATTCTTGCACGTGGTCAGGATCGACTCGTTTGAGCCGGTGAACGACGTGCCGACCGGAAGCCCCCATTCGTTCGGGTCATAGACAGCCTTGCCGGAGTTGTCGCACGTCGCCGGGTGGGTCGCGAACGTGACCGGCAGGAGGGCGCAGCCCTGCGCGGCGCTGCAGTTGCTCGACGGGGCATATGCGGTGACCGCGGTCGCGTCAGCGGTGGCCGTGAACCGGCCGAACCCGATGGCTCCGGCGATGAACGGCGAGAACTGGCGGGAGGCAAGCGCCCTGACGCCGACCGCTCGTCCGCTAATACAGTTCGTCGTGCAACCCGGAACGCTGCCTCCGCCAACGGCGGCAGCGGACGCGGGATCGGTGGTCGTCGCCCCGCCTGGCGTCAGCATGTTGCCCTCGGCGTCGGTGTAGTACGCGCGCGAGTTCCCGGCCACGCCCGGGTCGAAGCGGCGGATCCTGTTGTCGTCGGCAGCCTGGTTGATTGCCGCCAGGACGCTGGTATCGAGCTGGGCCGATGTCTGGGCGGCGCCGGCCGCTGCGGCGAACAGCGATCGAGCGATCGTCGTCGCGCCCGCTTCGGCGGCGGCGTCGGCCCCGTTCTGCGTTCCTCGCTGCTGGGCGTACGCGTTTCCGCCATCGATCAGGAGTCCGACCATCGCGATCACGGCTGCGAGGCCGAGGGCAAAGAGGACGATCGTCTGGCCGTGCTGTCGGGGATGGGACGGCTTCATTCCCGGTTCCATGCGCTCTTCTCCTCGGTCGCGGGTCGTCGGTCGTGGGCTGGTCGTCCCGTTCAGGGCGTCGGGCAGCCGTTGTTCTGGCACAGGCTCTCTACCGCCACGGTCGAGGTGGAGCTGACCGTGATCGG
>CAZKHY010000249.1:0-1783 GCA_964552455.1 uncultured Nitrospira sp. | reverse complement strand
GGTCCTGGACCCGGAGAACAGCTCCGGCACGAACTACGCAGTGGAGGTGTGGGACGTCAAGCCCCACGAGGTGAGGCCGATGTCCGAGGTCGCGCTGACCATCATCGGAGTCGTGAACAAGACTGGAGGGGTGCCCGCGCTGCGGGCGCTGATCCCGCCAGCGGAAACGGAAGCTGCGGCGTAGCCGCAGCCGACAAACACGGTGAATCGACGCTGCGATTCACGGTTAAAGGCGTCGCGCAGCGACGCCTTTAACCATTCCGTTCCGACCCCTCCTTGGGGAGGGGTGCTCGGGGAGGTCAATGGGGATGAATGATCCATCCCCATTCGGGAGGAGTTAGCAACTTGGCGTCAGTGGAACAGCTTACGGAACGAATTCTCTATCGGCTCTCGCTCGACATGCAGGTCCGGGCGCTGGCTGAGAGGCTGCTCCACAGATTCTTCAGGTTTCCAAACGCCACCACTTCGTATGCCCTCGATACTTCGCACTCGGCAGGCGGCGTGTCTTCGCACGCCGCCTGCCATGTCGCCGCAGGCCTGACCAAACGCACCGAAATAACAAAACGAACAAAACTAAAATGTTATCAGTTGTTCGTTTGGTAAGTAGGGCGACGCAGTGCAACCGGAAATGAACTTCCCGGGCTGGTGAACGCGAGGAAGTAGGGATGGCCGACGGTCCCCAAGAACAGCCATTTGGCTGTTCTTGGAGGATCGAGAGTTGCGCTACCGAGCCGCTTGGAGGATTTCATGTAGTCGGAGATGTCGTTCGAGATGGAGACAGTAACCGGCAGTTTTTTGTAGTTGGCGTCAGCACACGTGGCTGCGAGCTTGAGCATCCGGCTGCTCTCGTCAATCCCCGAATCGCCGTGCCGAGCGAAAAAAGCGATCCTCTCCTTCGTCGCGCAGTGCCGAAGCACCACTCTGAAAGATTTGGAGTGCACCTGTCGGCCGACGATTTCGTCTGGCGTCCCCCGGGGATTTTGGATCAGTACCATGCACGGCCATTTACGAACTCGCCCTAGCTGTGGCCTTTCGTGTTCAGCAGCCTCGAACATAGCAAATTAGATAAAGAGATCCTGACGATCACACATCGTCCATCCAAACGAAGGATACGGCACGACCCACTCCTCGCAGCCACGCCGAATCGGCCTCCCCTCAATCGATGCGTGTCCACTGCGATCTGATCTGATCTGATCTAGATCAAGCCACACCAGGCCTGAAACCACATCATCAGAGCGGATGGGCAAAGTCAAAAACTCAAGATTCTCAATTGAGAACTTTGAGTTCTGTGAGGATTGCGACTGGCCCACGAAAAGCCGCTGAAAGCCACAAGAAGCAGCAAGAGTGACAGACGCGATTCCCATTTGTCACCTTTGTCACGAACCAGACGCGAGTGGGCGCAAATGCAGCAGCAGTGGCGGCGGGCCACAGGCCCGCCGCCGCGCTGGCAACGCAACAAACCCAAAGCCACAGGGCGGAGTCCCTTCCCTTGACCCATTGGCCTTTACCCATTCTCCCTTTTATCCTTTTGCCCCTTCCCACCTCCTCTTGATCCACGCCAAATCTGACGAGTCGAGGCAAAGCATATGCAGTTCAATGAAGTGATAGACTCGATTGAGCTGGCGAAACGGCTGAACGTTCCCGAAACCTGGGTGCGTTCGCGAACCAATTCGAAGCGGACGAACGACCCGATTCCTCATCTCAGGTTCGGGCGCTATGTTCGGTTCTGTTGGGGCAGCGACACCCTTCGGGAATGGCTGGATCGTCAGTTGGTGTGTACGAG
>CAZKHY010000248.1:0-1837 GCA_964552455.1 uncultured Nitrospira sp. | reverse complement strand
GCACAGCATTCGACCTGGGAGGGACGATGCGAAAGATCACGCCGGTTCCGCTTTTGCTTGCCGTATTCGCTGCAGGAGCGCTTGCGGACGAAACCTGCAACTCGCCCTACACCACGCGACTGATCAAGGGGCAGGAAGACTTCGTCCATGTCTGGACGCTGGGGGTGGACGGCGTCGGCGACGGCTCCGACAAGCTGGTCACCGTGGATGTCAATCCCAGATCGAAGGCCTACGGCAAGATCGTGCACAAGCTCTCGGTGGGCGGCCGGGGCGAGGCGCACCACATGGGCTTGACCGACGACCGCAAGCACCTCTGGGCCGGCCGCCTCGACGACTCCAAGATCCACGTCTTTGACATCGGCTCGAATCCTGCGCAGCCGAAGCTCGTGCGCACGATCGAAGACCTCGCGAAGAAGACGGGCTTCGTGGGGCCACACACCTTCTATGCGCTCCCCGGGCGGATGATAGTCCAGGCGCTCTCCAACTCGAAGGATCACGGCGGCACCACCGGCATCGCGATCTACAACAACAAAGGAGAGCTCGTGACCAAGCACGACATGCCCGCGGGCGAGATCGGCGGCGTGAAGGGCGACGGGTACGGCTACGACCTGGCGATCAACCCGCAGAAGAACGTGCTGCTCACCTCGAGCTTCACGGGCTGGAACAACTACATGATGGACATGGGCAAGATGGTGAAGGACACCGAGGCCATGAAGCGCTTCGGAGCCACCATGGCCGCGTGGGATCTGAAGGCAATGAAGCCGAAGCAGGTCTTCAGCGTGCCGGGATCGCCGCTCGAGATCCGCTGGTCGCTCAACCCCAAGGACAACTGGGCCGTGACCGCGACCGCGCTCACCTCGAAGATCTGGCTCATCAAACCGGATGACAAGGGCGGGTGGACGGCGAAGGACGTCGCGACCATCGGCGACCCGGCGAAGATCCCGCTTCCCGTGGACATCTCGATCTCCGCGGACGGCAAGGGCCTGTGGGTGAACACCTTCATGGACGGGATGACGCGCTACTTCGACCTCTCGAACCCGGAGGCGCCCAAGGAGACCTACTCCAAGAAGACCGGCAAGCAGGTCAACATGATCTCGCAAAGCTGGGACGGCAAGCGCGTGTACATCACCAGCTCGCTCCTCGCCAACTGGGACAAGAAGGGCGAAGACAACGAGCAGTTTCTCGCGCTCTTTCACTGGGACGGGAAGGAATTGAAGGAGCAGTGGCGCATCGACTTCACCAAGGAGAAGCTGGGGCGGGCGCACCACATGAAATTCAGCGCCAAGGGCGGAAAGAGGACCTGAGACGCTGCCATCCGTAGCGCAGACGAGGAGGAATCACATGGCAAACGAAGTCGTGAACGGCGTTCCGGTCGCCGCTGTAGAGGGATTGGTCAACGCGGTCAAAAGCGACCCGAAGAACGGCAAGACCAAGTGGAGCGCGGTGACCACATGGAAAGGCGGTTTCAATTGCGAGTCGAAGATCCGCAATCACACGGTCCACATGAACGAGCCTGACGCACTCGGTGGAACGGACACCGCGCCCAACATGGTCGAGAACGTCCTCGCCGCCTACGGCTCGTGCCTGACCGTAGGCTACACCCTGAACGCCGCCCTGCGCGGCATCAAGATCAAGGATCTCCGGATCGAGGTGGAAGGGGACCTGGATCTGGCCGGATTCTTCGGCCTGTCGGAGACAGTGCCGCCCGGATTCAGCGGCGTGCGCGCCAAGGTTCACCTCGACACCGATGCCACTCCCGCGGCGGTCCAGGCCCTGCACGCACATGTGCTCAAGACCTCGCCGGTGGGATGCATCCTGTCGAGACCGCTCAAGGTGA
>CAZKHY010000247.1:0-1845 GCA_964552455.1 uncultured Nitrospira sp. | reverse complement strand
GTGCAGGTCGAAATGTGAATCTCGAAACACTCGGAAGTGCCGGCTCCCACGGAGCGTGCAAAATTCTCGGTGATACGGCTCCTCCCGTATAAAGCCTCTGGCCGCCAGATTGCTATTCCCGATACGAGCAGAATTATCAAGAACAGAATCGCGACCGCAGCGACTACAGCATAGCCGCGCGTTCCCTCCGGTAACACCGTTGCATTTGCAAGCAACGTGACCTCGACAATAGACAGCTCCGCGAGTCTTATCGGATCGGGTGGCATCTTAGACCACCTCTGGCCTGTCGCTCTCATTGATCAAGGCTGCGATCGCATTGGCTTCACGTTTGTCGATCAAGAAATTAGTGCCTACGGCGATCTTGAGGATCATGAGATTCTGCAGCTCTTTGTTGCTGCCGATCGTCTCGGCAGGGATATGCTCTGGAAACTTGCGCTCGTATTTCACCTTCACAGCGTACCCTGAGCCATCCTCGTATGGCTCAGAGGTGAGCCGGCCCCAGCCGTAGATACCTCTGAGTTCCGGTGGTCCAGCCATCCAGAAGTAAACGAGATCCCCAGGGTGCATCTCGGTACGCCACCGAGTCGCATCCCACTTGTCCTTCCTCCCAGGGACTAAACTGCTATCGAGTCGGAGATCGTATTGCTTTGGCTTACTCTGAAAGATCCAATAGTTCATAGACTACGTATCCTTCCACGCGCCACAACCGGCCGGGCTGCCTAATAAGTGAGCCGCTTAGCCTCTAAGATAGATTGCGCGGTCTATCTCGTTCCGACTCTTAAGCGCCCCCCACTGGAAATGCCCGCAATATCTGTCACTAACTCGTATTTGTCAAGGCGCCACCGGCTGGATAGACGGCGGATGTCGTTAGTTATCCGGCACTGAGCACCGCTTACTGATTACTATTTTTCGGCCTGTAGTACCGTTTCCCCTTGAGCTGCTCCGGCAGATGAGTCTGCTCGGTTGCCGCCGAGGGCTCCTCGTGCACGTACTTGTATCCCTTCCCATAGCCCAGGTCCTTCATCAGCGACGTGACCGCGTTGCGCAGGTGCAGCGGCACGGGTAGGTTGCCCAGTTCGCGGGCGTCCCGCAAAGCCTCCAGCAGTCCGGCGTATGAGGCGTTGTCCTTCCGGCAGGTGGCCAGGTAGGTCGTGCCCTGAGCCAGGTTGATCTGCGCCTCGGGCAAGCCGACGAACTCCACCGCGTGAAAGACGGCCGTGGCCACCAACAGGGCCGACGGATCGGCGTTGCCCACATCCTCCGAAGCAAAGATCACCATCCGCCTGGCGATGAACCGGGGGTCCTCCCCTCCTTCCAACATCCGCGCCAGCCAGTAGAGCGCTCCGTCCGGGTCCGAGTCCCGCAGGCTCTTGATGTAGGCCGAGATAAGGTTGTAATGTTCCTCCCCGGCCCGGTCGTACCGCAGCGCCTTCTTCAGCAAGGCTGCATCCAGAGCCTGTTCGTCGATCAGGACGCGACCGTCCGGCTTGGCTTGAGTCTGAGTCACCACGAACTCCAGCGCGGTCAGGGCTGCCCGCGCATCGCCGTTGCCGAACCCGACTAAGCGCTGCCTCGCTTCCGGCGACAGGTCCGCCTTGAACCGGCCCAATCCCCGTTCCTGATCGGCCAGGGCCCGATCCAGGATCTGCCCCATGGCTTCATCGGAAAGGGATTTGAGCACGACGACCATGGAGCGGGACAAAAGCGGCGCGATCACTTCGAAGGAGGGGTTCTCCGTTGTAGCGCCTAACAGGATAACCGTGCCCCGCTCGACATGAGGGAGAAAGGCGTCCTGCTGCGCCTTGTTGAACCGGTGAATCTCGTCCACGAAGAGGATCGTCCGCT
>CAZKHY010000246.1:0-1863 GCA_964552455.1 uncultured Nitrospira sp. | reverse complement strand
CGATAGGACAGTGCCTGTTTGTAACCGGGGAGGAAGTTACCGGGCTTGAGGAGCGAATTGTTGGCGCGCAGGGTAGGCCACTAGGTTCAGGACGTTGTGACACTAACGTCGCTCTAGGCAGGGACCAGTTCCAGCGTGGTGGCTTTGCGCTTAGGGGTTTTGAAGCCCTTCACATACTTCGCGTTCGCCTTTGTGGTGTACTTCATGCCGTAGGCGGCATCGGCGGCGTCGTTGAGGCGCTGGCTGCGGACGCGGACGGCGCGTATGGATACCGCACGGCCGTCAATCTGCACGTGCCCACGCGGCTGCGTGAGGAAGGCGCCATACCAACCGTCCGGTTTGTCGTTCCAAGAGCGCACAAGCACGCGGTCTTCCACTACCACGACCCAGATCGTGATAAAGCGATGGTCACCCGCGCGGATATACAAATACCTCGTCGCTGCGAGTGCAGCCAAGGCTTCCGGTGGAAAGCGTCTTGTCATGTCGCAGATAACGTAATGACAACGATGCTCAGGGCTGCGGCTTGTCGAGGTCCACAGGGCCGATGGGCAAGTCCCAGTGCGCTTCCAGGATTTCGAAACGGCGCTGCTCTTCCTTCTCGAAGGTAGCCTTGTCGGGGTAAAGCTGGGCGATGATGGGCGCAGGGTCAAATTCCTGGGTGGCGGTGGCGGCGTCCTTGTAGACGATGGTGACGCGGTAGTCCCAGCGCGCCGCTTCCGGCATGTGGTAGCGCGGGGCGACCGCCTCGACTTTCAGCAGGCGGCCCATCTCCATTTCCTTCTTCAGCACCGGCCAGTGGTTCTTGCGGAACAGGCGAAGGAACTCTTCCTGGTGGCCCCATTTCACCTGGTAGTAGTACTCGATGACGTAGGGTTTGGGGGGCGCCGAAGTTTGGGCGGAGGCGTGGAGGGCGCAGAGTGCTAGTAGGACCATCGAGGTAAGGAAGCGGGGCATGGGAGTGCTCCAGGTTTCAAGGCTTCAAAGTTTCAAGGTTTCAGATGGGAAAGTGTAATGCAATATGGGCGGCCCGGCTTAGGACGCTAATGCGGTTTTTGGTTGTCCTCGCCGCGGGCCAGTTCGCCGTCCTGCTTCTTCAAGAACTCGAGGGCCTGGCCGACGGACATCTCGGGCACGGGCTGATAGTCGGAGGTGGTCTGGTCCTGCTGCACCTTGAGCGGCTTGAACAGCAAGATTTTGCCGGTGAAGTTGAGGACCATGTGGGTGGGTTCCCAGTGCTGCTCGTGCACCCGGGACTGCTCAATCAGAAACCGCCCGCTTTTGTCCAGGTGCCCCAGAATTCCCCAGCCGAAGTTGACGTCGCGAAAGAGGGTGGCCTCGATTCTGGCGATGCGTTCAGCGGGCAGGGCGACCTCCAGCGTGCCTTCCATGCCGCGATAGACCTGCTGCTCGCGGGAAGGCGGTTCGTAGCCGGGATTGGGTTTGAAACGCAGCACCACAACTTCGCCGTAGGGCCGGGGCTCGACACCGGCGTACTCATAGAGGAAGGCATCGGGCAGGGCCTTGAGCATGCGGCGGGTGCGCCGGTCGTCGTCGCGCTGCTCCTTCTGCTTGGAGCGGAGGTAGGCGGGGTCGGTGAGCAGGCGGTCCAGGCGCCGGTCTTCTTTTTCGCGCTGTTCGTCGCTGAGCGGCTTGCCGTTGAGGGCAACCAGGCGGGCGATGATCACGTCCTTGGCTTCGAGCACCTCCCGGGTTTCGGTGCCGTCGGGCCTTTTCTTGATCAGCCGGTACAGGTAGTGCGTGGGATCTTCGTCCTCCAGCTCATGCTGGACGGCCTTGCGCGCCAGGTCGTTGGCCGAGGGCGGCAGGCCGGGCAGGGGAGGCTGCTGCCACGCCGCCCAGCCG
>CAZKHY010000245.1:0-1884 GCA_964552455.1 uncultured Nitrospira sp. | reverse complement strand
ATGTACTACGTCGCCCAGTTCCTGCGCGAGCAGAGCCACACGATCGTCGACTGACCGTACGGGCGGGGCGGATGCGCAGTTGCAGGGGCGAGCAAGGAGTCGTGGGAAGGTAGTCGACCGATGACGGAGATCGCGGCGGCCGGGAAGGGCCCAATGATGCCCGCCCTGTCGATGGACACACGGCTGTTGCTCGGACCGGGCCCGAGCATGGTCCATCCGCGGGTGACGGCGGCGATGGCCGCCCCCTTGATGGGCCACCTTGATCCGGACTTCCTGCAGCTGATGGACCACACGCAGGAGCTGTTGCGGTACGTGTTCCAGACGCAGAACCGGCTGACCATCCCGGTCTCGGGGACAGGATCTGCCGCCATGGAGGCGGCGATCGCGTCGATCATTGAGCCCGGCGACCAGGTAATCGTCTGCGTGAACGGCTACTTCGGCCTGCGCATGGCGGAAATGGCTCGCCGGCACGGGGCGCAGGTCGTGATGATCGAGCGACCGTGGGGCGACATCTTCAGCCCGGAAGAGGTGCACGATGCACTCCGCTCGGGGGTCACGAAGCTGGTCGGGATCGTCCATGCAGAAACGAGCACGGGCGCCCAGCAACCCCTCGACGGGATCGCCGAGGTGGTTCGCGATGCCGGCGCCCTGTTCCTGGTGGACGCGGTGACATCACTCGGCGGCGTCCCGGTCCGGGTGGATGAAGTTGGCATCGACCTGTGCTACAGCGGCGCGCAGAAATGCCTCGGCTGTCCACCGGGCCTCGGGCCGGTCACCGTCGGCCCTCGAGCCGAGGAGGCTCTCGCTCGCCGGGCCACCCCCGTTCGGAGCTGGTACCTGGATCTGACCCTTGTGCAGCGCTACTGGGGCCCCGAACGCACCTATCACCACACCGCGCCGATCAGCCTTGATTTCGCGCTCTACGAGGGGCTTCGAATGGTCGCCGAAGAAACCCTGGAGGCCCGCTTCGCGCGGCACGCGACGAACGCTCAGCTTCTCTGGGATGGCCTCGAGGACCTGGGCCTGGTCCTTCATGTCCCGCGCGGGCATCGGCTCCCGGTCCTGACCACGGTTCGGGTCCCGGAGGGCGTCGACGAGACCTCGGTTCGCCAGCGACTCCTCGCGGAGTACGGCATCGAGATCGGCGGGGGCATAGGCGAGCTCAAGGGAAAAGTCTGGCGCATCGGCTTGATGGGGCACTCGTCCCGTCCGGAGAATGTCGCTCTCCTCTTGGCTGCCCTCAAGAACCTGCTGCACTAGACCGTCGCCCCGCTTGGCGGCGGCCCTTCGATCTTTCGCGCTTGTCCAACAGGGAGGTCCGACATGGCACGCATTGATCGTCTTGCCGTCTTGGGTGCCATCCTCGAGATCGGCGCCGTTCCGACGTTCACGCCCCATGATCTGGCGAGCGCCCGCCGAGTGGTGGAGGCTTGTTACCGGGCAGGCGCCCGCGTGATCGAGATCACGAACCGCGGGTCAGAAACCTACGAGATCTTTCGCGAGCTCGTCCCGGCGATGAGCAGTGAACACGCTGACCTGATCCTGGGGGCAGGAACGATCTACGACGCGCCGACCGCGGCTCTGTTCATGGCGGCAGGTGCCGAGTTCATCGTCAGCCCCATACTGAATGCCGACGTCGCCCGACAGTGCAACCGACGAAGGATCCCGTACCTACCGGGCTGCGGGACCGCCACGGAAATCTCGGAGGCAGAGGAACTGGGCGTCGAGATCGTCAAGCTCTTTCCCGCGGCGGCGTTCAATGGCCCTGCATTCGTTCGGGGACTCCTGGGCCCCAGCCCAAGGAGTCGGATCATGCCCACTAATGTCGAGGCGACGAGGTAGGCGACGGAGGCTTGGTTCCGTGCCGGCGTGGCTTGTGTTGGG
>CAZKHY010000244.1:0-1888 GCA_964552455.1 uncultured Nitrospira sp. | reverse complement strand
TTCTTGTTCGACCCAGGTGAAGCCGGCATCGGTGGTTCGGAAGATGCTGCCACGGTCCCCCACCGTCCATCCGACTTTGGCATCGGTAAAACGAATCCGGAGCAGGTCCGTCGGCCTGGAGCAGGTTTTCAGACAGGCCAGGGTCCGGTCGATCCACTGTTTGCCCCCGTTGATGGTCTGAAACATCGCCCCTTCGTTGCCGACCACCCAGCCGTTCATGGAATCGGTGAAGAAGACATCGAACAGCGTCGCCGAACTCTGGGTGTCCTGCGCCGCCCAGGTCGCTCCGCCGTCATCGGTGGCCAGGACCGTGCCCAAGGCTCCCGACACCCTCCCGTGCTGTTGATCCACGAAGTGAACCGAATAGAGCACGGCGTTGGAGCCGCTGGTCTGATCCGCCCAATGACGCCCCCCGTCGCCCGTGTGCAGGACGGTCCCTCCCGCTCCGACCACCCAGCCGGATGAAGGGGTCAGGAAATGGATCCCGTACAGGGCCGACTGAGTCCCGCTGGTTTGCGAAACCCAATGGTCCCCGCCATCTTTGGAGTAGAGGATGGTCCCGTTGGAGCCGACGATCCAGCCCTGTGACGCGTCGGCAAAGAAGACCCCGGTGAGCAACGCACCGGTGCCGCTCGATACAGCTTTCCAGCGTTTGCCCCCATCCAGGGTCTTGAGAATGACGCCGCCGGCTCCGACCGCCCACCCCAGCTTGGCATCCCGAAAATAGATGCTCATGAGCGTGGTTTCGGTCCCGCTCTTTTGCACCTGCGAGACCCTCCCGGTCTCGGCAGCCGCTCCAGGACCTGCCAGGACTTCTCCCAGCAACAGCCCCAGACAAAGCCCCGCGCACGTGAGCAGCCGCCTCGTGGAATCAGTCACGGTTCGGGTCCGGATTTGTGAAGTACCCAGGGTCCGGGAGCCCTTTGGCTTGGATGGTGAACTGCCCCGCCTCCACCGTGACCCATCGCTTGGCGGTGCAGCAGAGGCCGTCCGGCAACAGATCCCACGAACCGCGCCGCACCAGCAGCGGGCCGGTGCCCGCATCGGGCAGGAACTCGTTGCGCTTGCCGAAGCCGAACACGTTGCGCCTCGGCACCCGCACGGCGATCTCCGTATCGGTCCAGGACACGATCACGCCGGCCACGCCGTTGAACAGGACCTCGCTGCGGGCCACGTCCTCGCCCATCTTGATCGGCATGAAGTCATGGCCTCCCTCGTTCAATCCCGGCTGCGTCGCCTCGGTCGTCTTGATGAAGTTGCCAAAGCCGCTCCCCTTGATCGTGACGATCTCGTCCAACCCGGCCGAGGTGGGCGACACGGAGTCGACCTTGGGCACCGTCAGCGTGAAGGTCCCGGCTTCCGTGGAGACGATCCCTCGTTCGGCGCAGCAGGTGCCGTCTTCCTTCGGGACGGTCGCTCCCCGGCGCACGACGACCGGGCCGTTCTTGACGCTGTAGGGGACCCAGACATCGATCTTGTCGTCATGCCACCGGTAGATGATGGCCGGCACGCCCCCGATGTCAACGCCGTTGTCGCCCTTGTTGAAGTCGGCGAAGGCAAAGGGCGTGGAGCCGCTCTCCGAATAGAAGCCGAAGTTCTCCCCCGTGATCCGCAGCAGGCTCCCGATCGGAGCGCTCTCCGGCTTCAGGCCGGTGGCCCTGGGAACCTTGACCGCGAACTGGCCCACAACCCGTTCCGTCCGCCCGCGCTTGAGCACGAGCGGACCGCTGGCCGCGTTCAACGGCACGTGCACGACGATCGTCCCCTCCGTCCACTGCGCCACCGTGGCCGGACGACCGGCAAACAGGACGGCGTCCTCAGGCCCCTTGCTCGCGCCAAATCCTTTCCCGAACAGCACCACCTTGGTCCCCACCGGCCCGCTCACGGG
>CAZKHY010000243.1:0-1915 GCA_964552455.1 uncultured Nitrospira sp. | reverse complement strand
CCGTGATCCGCCGATAGCCGTACCGGCGTCGATGCGCCAGCGCAATCTGCTGAATCTCGGCCCGCACCAGCATCGCTTCCTCCACCGGCTGGGTCTCCTGCAGCGACCGATAAAAACCTGCCCGACTCACCTGGGCCAACTGACACATCCGCTCGATCCGCAACCCGCCTTGCTTCGACATCACCGCCCGGATCTGGGCGTAGATGCCCGCGCGCCAGTCTTGCCGCTCCGCTGGCGTCGCGCCTCGACGTTGTGCAAGGCACCTTTGAAAAAATCCACCTCCAAGACCTTCTCAGCCAGCACCCGCTTCAGATGGCTAATCTCTTTCCGGAGCGTGGCTTCCCGCGAAGTCCCGGGTGGTCCTTCGCCGCGCTCCAGCGGCTCGAGCTTCTCGCGCCAAGCATACAACAGCCGTCGATGGATACCCAGCTCTTTTGCCAGCTCCCCGATGTTGTCGCACTGGTTCAGCCGGTCGACGGCCATCTGCCGAAAGGCCTTTGGAAACTTCCCCACGCGTTTCTTGGCCACCTGCCACCCCCTTCGTGTGCCAAGTGTGCCAATTCGTCGTGTCTCAATCTAGTGTAGTGTCCCAAAAGTAACAGGCATATATCTTGCGTCTTCTGTGCGCATCTCGTACAAGGAGGTGCCCACATGAAGACCGGCCGACCGAAAGTTGCCCTGACCTTGACGACGGACGAAGCGGCTCAGTTGCAAGGCCTCATCACCGCACGCTCGATTCCGCACAGCTTGGGGACTCGTGCCCGTATGATCATGTTGTCGCATGACGGCTTGAGCAATACGGCGATTGCCGAGAAACTCGGCGTCGCGCAGGCGACGGTGGGCAAGTGGCGCCACCGATTCATCCGCTATCGTCTGGCCGGCCTCCATGATGAGCTCCGCCCCGGCCGTCCGCGCTCGCGCGCCGACGAGGCGATTGCCGCCTTGCTCACCAAGACGCTCCGCACGACGCCCCCAGCGGGCACGCATTGGAGCTGTCGGACGATGGCAGAGGCCACCGGGATTCCCAAGTCCATGGTGCATCGCGTCTGGCAGGCCTTTGGGCTCCAGCCTCACCGCCAGCGTACGTTTAAGCTCTCGACCGATCCCTTCTTTGTCGAGAAGGTCCGCGACATCGTGGGCCTCTACCTCAATCCGCCGGACAAGGCGCTCGTGTTGTGTGTGGACGAGAAAACTCAAGTGCAGGCCCTGAATCGCACGCAACCCGTCCTCCCCCTGGGGCTGGGCTACGTGGAGGGCGTGACGCACGACTATATCCGTCACGGCACGACCACCTTGTTCGCCGCCCTCAACGTGGCAACTGGGGGCATCATCAGCCAATGTCGGCGGCGGCACCGGCATCAAGAATTCCTGTCGTTCCTGCGCCACATCGAGGCGAGCGTGCCCCCGGACCTGGATATCCATCTCATCGTCGATAACTATGCGACGCACAAGCATCTGAAGGTTCGGACCTGGCTGGCGATGCGGCCCAGGTACCATGTCCACTACACGCCAACCTATGCCTCCTGGCTCAATCAAGTGGAACTGTGGTTTCGCCGGATCTCCCAGCAAGCCATTCGCCGCGGCTCCTTCCGGAGTGTCACGGAATTGGTGGCCAAGATCGACCATTTTGTACAGACGTACAACACCACGGCCCAACCCTTCGCATGGACGGCGACCGCGGATTCGATCCTCGCCAAGGTGCGTCGACTTTGTGAGCGTATTTCAGGGACGCAGCACTAGGGTTCACCGGCTGGCCGTGGGATTGCGGGCTGCGGTTCCTCTCCGGGTGATCGCGCGGCGGGCCGATGCCAGGTCTTCATCACATAACGACAGGCGCATGATCCTCGGATCTAGTCCGATCAAGTTCCGGCTCCGACGGAGGGTCGCGCTGCTGCTGATCGTCGGAGTGCTGGCC
>CAZKHY010000242.1:0-1927 GCA_964552455.1 uncultured Nitrospira sp. | reverse complement strand
CGATGAATTCTTGGGGCATCTCAGTGGCAACAGCTATTTGCTGAATAGTGGTTGGTCCATCGAAAACACTCATGATCGCAAGTACGGTCCGCGCCTCAGGTGTCAGAAGTCCCCAGATGTTCCGGAAGCTGAACTCGAGCACAGGAGAGTCCTTGCCCTTGGCTTTTTCCAGGACGAGATCAAGGCTACGGCTTCTCTTGTACTGGCCAAGAATCCATTGAGTAGCTAACGGCAAGCCACCGCTTACTTGGGTGACGTTGGGTACGGTTTCCGGGTCAAGTGGAAAATCAATCTGAAGCTCTTGCGACTTGAGCTTGATAAACTCTAGAGTCTCATCAGCGCTCAGTGAGCTTCCCCCCATTGTTTGGACAGGTTTTACCCTGAAATAAGCTAATGGATCTCTGCCCCATAGCCTCCATTCCTGCTGAATTCTCTTCCCGGCTTGTTCCCCCAGAGGAGCGGGCCTGGCGCCGCTGGTCGTGGTTTGGGCTCGGGGACGGTGCAGAACGTCGCGCCAGGATCGCTTATACGGGGCGATCGCCCGCCGGTCCATACCCAAGTAGCCCCCCGTGCTCACCCGAAGTGCACCTCCGCCGGTGTCCGCCGGCCCAGGCTCTGGTGCCGGCGTTCGGTGTTGTAGAACGTAAAATACCGCTGCAACCCGCTCCAGGCCGCCGCCCCGTCGCCGTAGTCCCGCAGGTAGACCTCCTCGTACTTCACGCTCCGCCACAGCCGCTCCACGAAGATGTTGTCCAGCGCCCGGCCGCGCCCATCCATGCTGATGCGGATGCCTGCGCCCTCCAGCCGCCCCGTGAACGCCTCGCTCGTAAACTGCGCCCCTTGGTCGGTGTTGAAGATCTCGGGCTGGCCGCTCCCCAACGCCTGCTCCAACGCCTCCAGGCAGAACCACGCGTCCAGCGTGTTGGACAGCGCCCACGCCAGCACGTAGCGGCTGTACCAGTCCAGCACCGCCACCAGGTACAGGAACCCGCGCCGCATCGGGACATACGTGATATCGGCGCACCACACCTGATTGGGCCGCACGACCGCCAGCTGGTGCAGCAAGTACGGGTACGTCCGATGCGCCGGCTGCGGCCGGCTCGTGTGGGGCCCTGGCAGCACCGCCTGCAGGCCCATCACCCGCATCAGGCGCGCGACCCGCTTGTGATTGACCGGATGTCCCAAGGTCTGGAGCCAGTCGGTCATCCGGGGCACCCCGTAAAACGGCCGCTGCAGGGACAGCTCGTCGATCAGCCGCATCAACGCCAGGTTCTCCTCGCACTCGGGCTCCGGCTCGTAGTAGTACGTCGAGCGGGCCAGCCCCACCAAGGCACACTGCTGCACGATCGACACCCCGCGGGGCTCGGCGTGAATCCATCCGCATCGGGCCTCCCGGGGCACGCTCACAGCTTTTTTTTGAGCCACTCCAGTTCCATCTTCAACCGGCCGATCTCCTGGTACAGCGGGGCCGTCACGGCCTCCTCGCTCCGCACTCCACCTGCGGGGCCCCGCCGGAACACCTCCGGCGCGCCCTCCAGCAACTGTCGCTTCCAATGGGCAATGACCGTCGGGTGGACGCCGTGGGCGGCGCTCAATTCACTCAGCGTCCGCACGCCCTTGATCGCCTCCAGCGCCACCCGCGCTTTGAACTCCTCCGAATGCGTCTTCCGCTTCTGGCCCATGCAGGTCTCCCGGTTTTTGCGACGGTCGTTTTACCACAATCTTGGCTTCACGACCTGTCCAAAAAACGGGGGTAACTTCATAATGAAGGTAATGCTCCCAAACATCATTATCGCCTTGCGCCACGAATACGACCCTCGTCAGCACAAACAGCAGTGCCGACCCAGTCGCTGCGAATACAAAAAGCCCCATGTAGAGCCGGCTGATACGCTCCTCCGCGCGCGACTGGCACACTACTGCCGAGGAC
>CAZKHY010000241.1:0-1952 GCA_964552455.1 uncultured Nitrospira sp. | reverse complement strand
ATCCCCACTGGTCGCAAGAATTACTCAGACCCCCCGATGGCCCGCAGCTTCCCCACTGGAAACCGGAGCCGCTCACTATGCCTCCTGTAATAGGATTGGTGACGCCTTCCCCGCCGTTCTGAGCCATCCATGTGTTCGTGGCAGCAACAGCTGCTTGGCTGGGCGTCATGCCCGAGCCCGGAGCTCCTGGGGGCGGCGTGCGGTTACTAGCTTGGAACTGAGGGTCGGGGTCGGGCGGGCCTTGCGGATTGCTCGGGTCTGGACAAGGGTGTCCCGGCTGATAGCCCGGCTGCCCACCTGTGCCGCACCCGCCGGCGGCGTCCAGCCCCAAGGGATCAGTCAGGTTCGTGGGGTTATTGAGCGCATACGCATACCGGTTGAGGGACTGGGGATTCGAGACATCGCCGCCCAGGGGGTCGGGGCTCATCCACCGGCCAAGCGGTGGAGTACATTGCCGATAAAGAGTGGGCCTGAGGTCAACTGGGTCGCCACGCTCGAATCCTGCGAATGACCACCCGCCTTGCGTGCCGCCTATCCACAAATCCCCCCAGGGGTAGAATACGTGGTCTCCGACCGGCGTCCCTGCCGCGTTTGTATTCATCGTGGAGGAACCCAGCGCGTTCAGGTGATTGGCATAGAACTGGTCGCTGTAGAGCCCCAGCCTCCTCCCGCCGAAGTAGAAAACTCCGGGGACTTGCCATCCCCCGGCGTACCATGCCGTCCAGTGACCCCCTAAATCAAACAGCGCGCTCCAACCGTTCTGCTGCACTTGCTGGCCCAACCCGTTATATACCTCGCTGAGCGTCGAACCGTTGTCCACTGATTTCAGATGCCCTTCGGCGTCGTACTGGTAGCTGTGCGTTGAGTCACCCGTCATATTCCCCGCGTTGTCGTGGGCCATCGAGGCGCTGCCGATCTTCTGAACCCGGTTGTTGCTGGGACTAAAGGTGACCTGCGGGCAGTAGGTGTAGCGCGGCGTCTCGATTTTCAGAGACTCCGCGGCTTTGCCGGTACCCAGCCGTGCCATGCGCCAATCATAACTCTAGAAAAATCATCTACAAACAAGTAATGAAGAATTTATATCACGGTTTCAACAGGCCGATGGGCAAAGGGGGGGGCGGACATTTTGTCCGGCCCGCGCCCACCCCTCGCCCCCGATGTGCCACAGTTGACCTAATTGACTGGGGTGACACACTTTTTTTTGGCTTGCAGCAAGTCGCGCATCCGCTTGAGCTTAGCCCACGTAGCGGAGCGCGTGCGCGATGTTCGAGCGGGTGGCTTGGTAAGCCGGGACAAGCGTGCTGGCCAGGCTGATGGCGAGCGCCACCGCGAATGTGATGGCCACAGTGGGAACGTCCATCTTCAGATCCATCTCCATCGCGCCGCCGATTCGGTAGCGTTCGATCCAGCGGCAGGCGAATAAGGCCAGCACGCATCCCACCGCCGTGCCGCTCGCGGCGATGACCGCAGCCTCGGCGGTCAACATGAGCAGCAGGCGATTGGTTCGAAAGCCCAGCGCGCGCAGGACGGCAATCTCCGTAGTGCGCTCGCGAATGGACATGGCCATAGTGTTGGTCACCACGAGCAGGACCGCAAACACCACGGCGCCGATGACCATCAACAGAATCTGTTTGACATTGCCCAGCCAGCCTAGAAAATTCAGCGCCACTTGCTTGACCGTCTGCGTGCGCGTCTCGACCGGCATGTTCCGAAACTCTTCGTCAACGGCTTTCATCACGACGGGAACATCCTCTGCCGAATCCACCAGGACGTAGAAGTACCCGGCCCTTTCGGGGCGGCCCAGCGCTTCGTTCAGATAGCTCCAGTGAAAAGCCAGGAAGCCCTCGTCTCCGGAAGAGGTGTACATGCCGCGCAGAACCAGATCGAGAGGGACGTTTAGATAGTTCGGGCTGCTGATGTGGATGTGGTCGCCAATTTTCCAGCCGTACTTG
>CAZKHY010000240.1:0-2045 GCA_964552455.1 uncultured Nitrospira sp. | reverse complement strand
AACGGATTCAGATATGAACCTTACCTGGGGCAGATCCAAGTCGTGCGGACTCAACGGCAACGGGGGGATGACATCGCCACGTACAACGCCATGAACCGGCTGATGGACATGCTGGAGAACCGAGAGAATGGGATCCCCGAGGCCACCGCAGATTGGTTGTTTGACTTCTGCTACATCGTGACGCCGGCCAAGTACCACGATGTCTCGCGTCACATTGAGAAATTCAAGCTGGACCAGTTCGGAAAATATGGTGGTTAACCCCGACCGTTTACCGAAAGGCGGCGTGTCATGAAGATCGGAGGAGGCCCATTCACAGTGCGAGTCCTTTCTATCGCGCTGGCGCTGAGCGTGTTGTTGGGGCTGGGGACGGAGGTGATCCGTGCGGCCGCGACGGAGAAGGAAGCTCCGGAGTTGACGATCCAGGTGACCATCAAGAACATGAGCTTTCATGTCACGGGGTACGGCCGTGAGGGGGACCCCACAGCCATCGTGGTCCGCAATGAAGACGGGGTGACACATGGATTCTACTCCCCTTTATTTAAGGAGGTGCCTGTTCGGCTGGAAGGCGATGGGTACCAGATCGCGGGAAAAGACGGCCCAGCATTCCGTGTGGACCCGGGGAAGACCATGACGCTCCATTTCACCAAGGGCTCAGCGGCAGCCCCTCTCAGAGGGATCAGTCCGCTCATGCGTCATGTCATTTGGTGCGACATGCACCCGGATGTGAAAGGGGAAGTGTTCATCATCGAGCGCAGGGGCGGATGACCTGAAGGCTGGCGTCAGCAGGAAGGAGGTGGTGTGTTGAGGAAACCAGTGACGACGTGCAGTGTTATGGAGGGAATTCTCACAAAGAGAAGGGGTGAATAGTCCATCCATTGAAGAAGAAAAAGGAGGGATGTCATGAAGATCAGAGGACATCTAACCACATTGCTAGCTGTTCCCATCGCCCTGGCGGCCATGACGTTGCCGGGGATGGGAACCAACACCTTATATGCCCAAAAGCCCGGAATGGGTGCCCCGCCGTCGAAGGTGGAGATCACCATTAACGATCGGGAGCATGGGTATCAGACCATGGGGCTGACGATGCCGTCGCACGACACGACGATCGTGGTCCGCAACCAAGACACCGTGACTCATGGGTTTGCCTCGAAACTGTTCAAGGATATCCCGGTCCGGATGGAAGGCGGGGTTGAGGTCCGCGGGAAGAACTTCAGGTCGTTCCACGTGGATCCGGGGAAGACGATGACACTCCGTTTCTCGACCGCGCCGTCGAACTTTGATCCTGCCACTGGCATTGCCGAGAGCATTCGACATGCGCTCTGGTGCGACATTCACCCGGAAGTCAAAGGGGAACTGTATGTCATCGAAACCAAGGGTGAGATCGGCGGCGGATGAAGGCGAACCCTAGCCGGATGGAAGAGGAGCAAGCGGGATGAAGAACGCTCCTTGGATGACTCGTCTCCGTCGGGTTGTCCTCGCGGCCCTGGTCGGCGGTCTGATGCTGTTCAGCCTGGTCGGGGCCGCGGAGTTCCACTTTGTTGCCGAGGAGCGCAGCGAGAAGCGAGCCGCGTGGGTACCCCAGGAGGTCGTGATTCACCGCAGCACGGAGATGCAGGGCGGCTTGGTGTTTGTCCTGGAGAATCCGACGGACCGGACCCACGCCTTTGCGGCGTATGGGCTGTTCGAGGAAGTCATGGGCACCGGCGGGGAGACTACACGGAAGCCGTTGCGGGTGAATGTCACGCCGGAGGATACGGTCCGGGTCCAGATCAGCACCGCGCAATTTGAGGGGCGTATGGATGAGGTGAAAGAAGAGTTTCCGTTTTTCTGCCCGCTGCACAAGGGCGATGCCCATTTGGGCGGGACGATCCGTGTGGTGCCGTAGCTGCCGGGCGTGGGAAGAGACAGGGACCTAAGGAGGCGGACCATGAACAGATTCCCACGCAGGGCCTCATTAACGGGTCTTCTCCTCGCCGTCCTATTGGGGAGCTTCGGTGCGCCTTTGGCGGGGCTTGCGGAAGAGTTTCACTTCGTCGTCCACGACG
>CAZKHY010000239.1:0-2057 GCA_964552455.1 uncultured Nitrospira sp. | reverse complement strand
ATCAGCGCCCAGCTTACACCCGTCTTGTTTTTACACAGAGAAGGTTACATCACCCGACTGTATTAACTGGTTTTTTTGTCATAGGCACAAATAGTTCCTCGGTGCTACTTTGACCATTACTAACAAGTGAAGCGGGGGCTGCGCCCCCGAACCCCCGCAGGCCCGGTCCGGTCCTGTCGGATCCGTGCCCGGCCCTGCGGGCACGCCTGCCTCGTTCCTCGACGGCTTGTAATTTAGCGGCAAGGTGACGTAGTCGCCTCCGTCCGCGGCCTTCTTACTTAGTGGGGGGCGGAAGTCAGCGACAACGTATCCGTTAGCGCCCTGGTGCCACCAGCGCGCTCAGGTTCGGCCAAGCCCGAGGATGGCGACCAGCAATCGAGTATCGAGGGTAAAGAGCTTGAGTCGCACGCAGCAGGGGCGACGAAGCCCGGCGGCCTGCAATTCGTGAATGTAGGTATCCGTGGGCCAGGCGGGCTGCATGGCCGAGGTAATCATGGCTAGGATGACGTGACCGCTCTCGTTGAATGGCCTGGAACTGAGGACCAGCGGGGGCTGGCGTTTCGTTTGGGGGCTATCGGTAAACGGAAAGGGCACGGACACCACGTCCCAGGTGTCACAGATCATCAAGGGCCTCGTGATCCTCCGGGGAGTCCCATTCCGTCAGGGTCGGGGAAATCGCGTCGTGAAATTCCTTGTCGAGCGAGTCCGCGCGGGAGACCGTCAGGTGCCCATTCTCGATTTCGTAGGACACCAAGTCCCCGGGGTGAAGCCCGATTTTCTCGCGGACTTCTTTCGGGATGGTCAGCTCGCCTTTGGGAGACAGACGGCTCGTCGGCATAGGGGCCACCTCAGGCAGTCGTGATCGGTCAAGGATATAACCAGCGTCGAGGGAAGTCAATTTGTTGGCAGTCTCTTCATTGGAAGAGAAAAGAAAGGGCTGCCTCTCAGCGAGAAGCAGCCTTTTAGGAATTGGCTCCCCGGGCAGGACTCGAACCTGCGACCAATCGGTTAACAGCCGATCGCTCTACCAACTGAGCTACCGGGGAATACAACCAGTCTATTGTCGTGAGCTGCGCTGGAACGGGATTCGGCAGAAGCAGGTCTGAATTGTAGCACAACCAGGCTGGGCCGTGTCATCATTTTCGATTTTCGAAGAAGCGGGCTAGACGTCGAAGTCTTCCGATTCGTCCTCGTCGCCGGAAGCGTCCGAGCTGCCTTCCGAGAGCGCCGCATAGTGGCGGGCCCAGGTGATGTAGATGTTCCCGCTGTCCCGCATGGCGTCGGCCCCCTTGACGAGCTTGCTCGCCAGCTCGGGGTCCTTCCCCGCGGCTTCTATTTCAGCGGCACGACGCTCCAGGGCTTGAGGGAACTCATGCAGCAGGGTCGTGATCTCCCCGATCAACTCCCGCACCACGTTGTCTTCGTTCATCGTGGAGTCTCCGCCTTCCGCTCCCTCAACAAAAAACCCCACAGCGCCGCGCCATGGGGTTTCTCGTTCGACCTGGTTGCCGCTCGCGCGATCAGCCTTGATAGGCTTGCCCGAGTGCGGCGGATTCGCCTTTCTTCGCCATGAGCTCTCCGCTGGCGCTGACCGCCTGCATCTCGATCGCGTTGTGCTTGGCTGCGTTACAGACGACCACGCAAAGCTCACAACCCTTGCAGCGGTTGATGTTGACTTCCGCCACCATCTTGGTCACGTTCAAGTCCAGGCAGTTGGCCTCCGGACAGTACATAATGCAAAGGCGGCAGCCCTTCTTGGCCACACACTTTTCTTCGATGACCTGCGCGATGTTATACATGCGTCTTGGTTCCCCGCTCGTTAGGCTGCCGCCATGGCCGCCACTTGCAACTCGAACTTGTTC
This sequence comes from uncultured Nitrospira sp., assembly GCA_964552455.1. Taxonomy (GTDB): domain Bacteria; phylum Nitrospirota; class Nitrospiria; order Nitrospirales; family Nitrospiraceae; genus VGXG01. The sequence goes on along the minus strand of CAZKHY010000239.1, from coordinate 195 downwards.
TTCTCAGCCCATTCCACGCCGATCTCGTAGGCCCGCTTGACCGTGGCGAGGTTCTTCTGGAGCAGCATTTCTTTCTTGGCGAATTTCTTCTTGATTGCTTCGTCGAGGGTGGCCGTGCCGCCGGAAGCCACGAACTTCTTGCCGAACCGCTCCTGGAGCGCCTGATCCAGCGCTTCCATGGACACGCACTTCGTA
>CAZKHY010000238.1:0-2065 GCA_964552455.1 uncultured Nitrospira sp. | reverse complement strand
GGGTATAGTGGTCGCCAGGGCATCGGGGCCGAGGGTTCTCACCGGCTATCCGGTTGGACTGGAGAGAATCTGGTTAGGGAAACAAAGGAGCGGAGATGACGAGGCAGGCAGGCGGAACCGTCAAAGACTTCATGCATCGCTATTTGGAAGTGGTGCCTCAAGACACCACGGCCGTGTTCGCGGCCGAGCGCATGGGCGCTCGGCGCGTCGGTTCTCTGTTGGTGGAGTCGGTGGATGTCAAGCGAGGACTGCCGGGGATCGTGACGGAGACGGATCTGGTCCGGAAAGTGCTGGCGGCAGGGTTGGACCCGACCGTCACGATGGTGGACCAGGTGATGGCCGGTCCGATTCTGACGATCACGGCGGAGCGCTCCATGTTGGATGCCAGCCATCTGATGGAAAACCATCATGTCCGACATCTCTGTGTAGTGGAGGGCCAGGAGATCGTGGGGCTCGTTTCCGTGCGCGACTTAGTGCGATCGTTCGTGGATGCGGAGAGCGGCCCTGTGTGCGAGCTCGATACGGTGTACCGGCCGCTCAGCGTGCTGATGGCGACCACTCTCGGCACGATCCGCAGCGAAGAGTCTCTGCTCGTCGCGGCTCAGCAGATGCGCGAGAAGCGGATCGGGTCATTGCTCGTGATCGAGGCCGGTGAGATCGTCGGCATTGTGGCCGAGAGCGATCTGGTTCGGAAAGGGCTTGCCTCCAACCAGAATCCGGGCAGCACCCGCGTCAGTGCAGTCATGAGCTCTCCTCTCATCGGCATTGATATCAATCGCACGATTCGCGATGCCAGCAAGCTCATGGACGAACAGGGGGTGCGCCACTTGGCCGTGAGGGAGAATGGCAAGATCGTCGGCCTGCTCTCCATACGGGATTTGGTGAAAATGGTCTCCGTCCGCGACCGGCCACGGTTCCTCGGCAACAAATGAAACAGGGTCCGGGGTGAGGCGTGGGAGGGGAGTTTGCGGTGAGCGGTTCCGGAAACTGAGCACCGTCAACGGACCACCGATCACGCTTTGCGAGCAACGAACTACGCTTCACGAGATACGCTCTCCGGTCTGAGCCATACGCCATCAGCTATCAGCCATACGCTCTTGCCGTTACAGATCGTCCTCTTTGAGGCAGCGCCCCAATCCCTGTCGTTCGGCAAAGAAGTAGGCATAGTGCATGGCCGCCAGATTCGCGACCCGTTCTTCCGCTTCTTCCCGGCTGTCCGAATAGATGATCTGGATGCCGTATCTCGCCGTGATGGCGTCCAGGAAATCCATCAATCCGTTTTTTTGATATTGGCCCAACAGCCCTCCGGACTTGCTGTGCTGGAGCTGGCCTTCGATCACCAGAAACCGGTGCGGGAAGTCGAGGAGCGGGTTGAGTTCCGCCAGAAACCGCTGGCGATTGCCGGAGGGGTTCGAGAACGCCGTCATGACTTCTTCGACTCGCTTGCGCAACACGCAAAAGATGTCCGGGGCTTCCGCAATGACATAGTCGCCTGCCGGCAGTGTTTGCTGGGTGGTCCCGGCGATCCGGCTGAACCCCTCGAAGGTGTAGGGGAGGACCTCCCGGCTGTCCACGAGCAGCTCACAGGCCGGCACCATGACGATGGGGTGCCCTTGCCGGGAAAGGGTCACGGCTGCCTGGGGCCCTCGAGCGCCCTGGCGGGATCGCGGGGCCGGTTGGGCACGGGGCGGCGGGGAGGTTTGTGTTGGTGGAGTTGGGCGCGGGGGCGGTGTGGCGGAGGGAGCGGCCTGCGTGGCGTCGTAGCGTGCGCGCGCATCCGGGTCACTGAGGGTTTCATAGGCCCGGTTGATCAGTTGTGTGCGGGTTTCCGCTTTTTTGTGCAGGGCCGGGGAATGGTTGAAGCGGTCCGGATGCCAGACCTGGAGTTGTTCATGCCAGGCTTTTTTGATGTCCGCGTTCGTGGCGGTGGGTCCGATCTCGAGCACCGCATAATAGTTGATCGTCTGTTTTTCCCGCATGGGTCTCTCCTGTTCAACTCCTTCCAAGTCTTGGAAGTGTAGCTGAGGAAAGGGGGGGAGCGCTAGATCAAGATCGGCCGGACCGG
>CAZKHY010000237.1:0-2066 GCA_964552455.1 uncultured Nitrospira sp. | reverse complement strand
GGCCCTCTCGCCTGCCCAACCAGCCAAGCTTGACAATCACCACCCGTTGAGACAACATTTTCGCTGTTTCGCACCACCTTAGGAGACTATGACGTTTTTCCGCCAGCTTGTGTCTATGAGCCTGGCCGCTCTGCTCGTGAGCGGAGCCCTTGTTGTTCCGCCGTTCTTTTCTTCCGCCTCCCTCGCAGTCCCGCGCACCGAGCCCCAGACCAATACCCGCACCCCCGCCAAGAAAGCCAAGAAGTCCAACAAGAAATCGGTGCTGCCGGTGGCGGCCCCGACTGCACCCCCGACTCTCGTGCGCGATTTGCGCGTCAAGGTCCACCAGGACTATACCCGCCTGGTGCTCGACCTCCAACGAAGCGTGACCTTTACCCAGAGCCGCCAGAACAATCCGGACCGGGTGATCATCGAATTGCAGAACTCCCGGCTGAGCGAGGCCGCACTCGACAAGGCCAAGCGCGACGGCTTTCCCGCCGACATCGCCGTTCAACAGCCTCACCCCCATTCCGTGACCGTCTCGTTGAATCTGGATTCCATCAGCGACTACAAGCTGCTCCCCCTCAGCGGCCCCGACCGCCTGGTGCTGGACGTCTATAACCGCGCCGTCGAAGAGGCTCAGAAAGCCGCGGCATCGCCAACCCCCGCGCAGCCATCCCCAAGCACTCCGACGATCCGGTCGGCGCAGCGGCCCGTCCGAGACGTCAAGCTCATCGTGGTGGACCCGGGGCACGGGGGGAAGGATCCAGGCGCGGTCGGGCACGGCGGGACGGCCGAGAAGGACGTCACCCTGCAGGTCGGCCTCAAGCTCCGCGACCTGATCGCTCAGCGACTCGGCAAACAGGTATTGATGACGCGGGACCGGGATGTCTTTATCGAGCTGGGGGACAGGGCCAAGTTCGCCAACAGCAAGGACGCGGACCTTTTCCTGTCCATCCACGTCAACTCCCACCCGCAGCGCACAACCAGGGGATTGGAAATCTACCATTTCGGCCAGGCCAGCGACCGGCGCGCGCTGGAGGTGGCCGCGCGGGAAAACGACGTCCCGGTCAAGGACCTGGACGCAGGGGTGCAATTCATTCTGGCCGACGTCCTGACGGACAAAAAAATCCAGGACTCGCTGGAACTGGCCTGGTCCACCAAACAGGCCATGGTCGCCCGTCTGGATGAGCACTACGACGTGGTGGACCACGGGGTCAAGACCGCGCCTTTTTACGTCCTGCGCTACACGGCCATGCCCAGCATCCTGGCCGAGATCGCCTTCATCTCCAACCAGACCGAAGAACGGCTGATGCAGACCGAGACGTTTCTCAGCCGCATGGCCGAATCCATCCTCGAGGGGGTCAAGGCCTACATCAACCCAGTCCAGACCGTCAAGAGATGACGGGTGCCCACCTTCAAGCTCACCATCGAGTATGACGGCACCGCCTATGCCGGCTGGCAGCGTCAGCCGGACCAGCCGACGGTGCAGGCGGCCGTCGAAGCCGCTATCCAACAGGTCACGCAACGTTATATTCCGGTGATCGGAGCAGGCAGGACCGACGCAGGCGTCCATGCCCTGGGACAAGTGGCCAGTTTCCGGACCGAAAAGGGATTGAGCCAGACCGAGTGGCACAGAGCCTTGAACGGCCTCTTGCCGCCCGACATCAGCGTACGGTCGGTGGAGCTTGTCCCGGACGACTTCCACGCCCGCTACTCGGCCAAAACCAAGCTCTACGAGTACCGTATCCTGAACCAGCCGGAACGGTCGGCCCTGAACCGGAACCGCGCCTGGCACCTCTATGGACCGCTTGACCTAAAAGCGATGCGCGAAGCGGCGAGTCTGCTGGCAGGCCGCCACGACTTCTCCTCCTTCCAGGGCCATCCCACCGACACGGAAAACCCAGTCTGCGACCTCCAACGGTTAGACCTGGTCCACGAGCCGCCTCTGATCCGGATCGAAGCCTTGGCGGACCGGTTCCTCAAGCAGATGGTGCGGGCGATTGTGGGGACGTTGGTCGAAGTGGGACAGGGAAAACGGCCGCCCCAGGCTATGAAAGACATCCTCGCGGCCAAAGACCGCCGCT
>CAZKHY010000236.1:0-2075 GCA_964552455.1 uncultured Nitrospira sp. | reverse complement strand
TGCCGATGTAGTGGTGATTGAGGCGGCGCGCCTCATCGACGGCGAGCTCGATCACCTTCTTGGCGCGCGGCGTGAGGCCGATCTCGCCCACGACGGCGCGGTCGCCCCTGCCGATGATGAACTCCACCGCGGAGCGCACCTTGTTCAGCTCAACGCCGAGGTTCGCCAGGACCTTGGCCGCGACGCCGTCCCCTTCGCGCACGAGGCCAAGCAGCAGATGCTCCGTGCCGATGTAGTTGTGATTGAAGCGCTGGGCTTCCTCCTGGGCCAGCGTGAGGACGCGGCGGGCTCGTTCTGTGAATTTGTCGAAGCGGTCTGCCATGGCAAGCTCCCGGTCTGCGTCGCGCCCAGGATAGGCGCCTAAGAAAAGTGTACCCCGTCGAAACGGGGCAGACAAGGCCGGGATGGGCTCTACGTCAATTAGGGTGGAAACAGTTTAGGACCCTTAGCGAAAAGGTCCTGTCGTTCCGGTAGCCGTAGGCCCTCCGTTTCAGTACTTTCACGCGGTTGTGCTTTCCCTCGACCATCGCGTTGGTGAGCGGGTAGCGCCAGTAGGCCAGGACCTCCTGCTGCCATTTGCTCAGTGTCCGTGCCGTCCGCTGGAAGGGACGCAAGCCGCTGGTCCTGGCATCGTTGCACCAGGACCGGAGCGCCTGTGAAGCTTGCTCCGGCGCGCCCGCCCGGTAGACCCTGCGCAGCCCTTCTTTCAGCAGCCAGGCCCGCCTGAGCGAGCCGTCCTGGGCAAGAGCGTTGGCCAGGCGTTCCCTCTCTTCCAGCTTGAGGCGCTCCACGTTGCGGTGCAGCAGCCAGGCGGTGTTGCCGGACAAACGGCGGCCGCCGCGCACTTCGAGCAGCGCCTGGTGAGCCAGCGCGATGACATGGAATTTGTCCGCCACGATCGCTGCCCGGGGCAGTGCCGTCTGAATGGCCTGCCGGTTGGCCTCGGAGAGGTCGGTGACCACCGCCTTGACGCTCTCCCTTTCGACGTGGCGCTCCAGGAGCCTCTGCACGCTCGCCTGGCTCACGCCGGGCACGACGGCCACCGGCCTGCGAGTCTGGAGGTCCCAGAGTCCGGACCACATCACGCCAGGACGTCGGATACAGAAGCCATCCAGGCCGAGCAAGGCGTGTGGCCGCGACGGTGCAGTCTGGGCCGCGTAGGTCTCAAGCCAACTGCGTTGCACCAGGCCTTCGCTCACGCCATGCCAGCGCGAGACCACGCGGACGGCTGTTTCCTGCGACTGCCTGGCCACCGCAGCCCTCAGCCGGCGCGTGGTGCGCTTGTAGCGGCCGCAGGCCGGGTCCTCTTCGGTGAACACGCGCCGGCAATGCCGACAGCGGAAGCGCCGTTTCCACAGATGAATCCAAACGGGCTTGTCCCACAGCGCCAGATCGCGCTTGCGCTGTCGGCGCCGGTCGTGCACCTTGCCACTGACCCGTTGGCAGCGCGGGCAGGTCGCTACCTGACCATCGTAGGCCGTCGCGATCTCGATGCGGTCGGGCCTCTCGGCCACGTCGAGCACTACCAAGCCCTCCAGCCGCAGCTCTACCGTGATAACATCCCTCTGAAGCACCTGTCCTCCTCTCGTAGCTTGCTTGGTTGATGGCTACAAGAATGACAGGTGCTTTCGCTAACCTCCTTCAACTATTTCCACCGTGAAGAGTGTAGAACCGCTAGGGAGGCACTATTTACGAAGCTGCCGCTTCGTCTTATACTTCCGCCATAACCGTGCCTGACCCGGGCCGCCGTTCGCTCGCCAGCGACGACGGCCCACTTCTGCAAGATCGAGGCGCCGTCATGCCCTGCGACGTGCACCGAAAGCTCCGTATCCCGGACCAGCCGGTCCCCAAGCAGGACCCGCGCCAGCGCATCCGCAACTGGAACGAAGTGTTCCTGGGCTACACGCTGGAGGCCGCCCGCATCGAGGCGGAGCGCTGCATCGACTGCCCGACAGCGCCCTGCCAGGAAGCCTGCCCCACCGGCAACGACATCCCGGCGGCGCTGAAGCTGCTGGAGCGGGGCGACCCCATCGGCGCGGCGAACAAGTTCCGCGAGACTAGCATCCTCCCCGACA
>CAZKHY010000235.1:0-2079 GCA_964552455.1 uncultured Nitrospira sp. | reverse complement strand
ATCCTGGTCTATGTTCGCGGGAAACACATCCTCAGTCACAATTCCAGCATTGCCCAATGTGCCAGCAGTTGACAGGAGAACATCATTAACGGCGAGAGCGGAACGAAGATTCTTTTCGTGGGTTTCCGCTGCAAGTCTCTCTGCCTGTGAGTCGTCAATGAAGAAATCTTTGATGCACCTGGCGGTCAAATGACGAATTGGACTGTCCGGGTCAACTTTGTGGTAACCGTGTTGGCCGTCGGTAATTTTTGCGTGATCCCCCAAGCGGACATGAGAAATGGATTCTAAATGATCGTAAGCTTGAATCAGTTCTGGCGTGTAGCACTCTGCATCGAGCCGGGAAGCCCCAAAGAGATGAGAGCGATGGACTTCAGAGAAAACCGCCATCAGTTCCCCTCCTTCCAGCAGGGGAAACCTTGGCGCTTGGCGAAGGCCTTGAAGCCTTCGGCGATCTTGTCCAGGTCATGCTCCACCACCATGTGGCCATGGGCATCAAGCTCCGGCTTGCCGTCTGAGCCGATCTTGTAGATGTATTCGCCGGAGGTGTCCTTGCCCCCCTGCTGGCTGGTGGCAAAGAAGACTGGGTAGTCCTCCCGCTGTGGGCAGAGCGGGCCAGCGTCGGGATCGTCATTCCATTTCTGGAGAAAGAGAACGCTGGTTTTGGTGCCGGTGTGGGGCTTAAAGGTGTTGCCGTGTAGACCGACCACGGCCAGGATACGGGCCTTGTCAGCCACGAAGCGGCGGATGTCCTCGTCGGTGGTATTGTTGAAGCGGCCCTGGGGGAGAACGATGCACATGCGTCCGCCGGGACGGAGGAATTCCAGGTTGCGCTCGATAAAGAGGATGTCGCGCCCGACTTTGCTGTCCCATTTGCCGTTGCTTTTCTTGGCCAGGTCGAACTGATGCAGAATGCGGGTGTCCTTGATGTCTCCGGCAAAAGGCGGGTTGGTCATTAGGACGTCGAAGTTGAAATAGCGGAAGTTCTTCTGGTTAAAGTCGTCGGCGGCCGGGTCGTCGGGGAAACGGAGGAGGCGAGGACGCAGGTTCACGCGCACGTCGTCAGGCCAGTTGCGCGGGTCCAGCGTGTTGGCGCGGTACACATTGGTGCGGCCATCGCCGGCGATCAGATTGATGGCCTTGGCGATCTTGACCGAGCGGGCATCGAAGTCGATTCCATACACGAACTGGGAGGCGTAATCGCTTTGCCACTTGGCCGGCCCTTCGGCGGTGAACTCGTTGCCCCAGACCCAAAAGATCGTATGGACGGTAAAACCGCAGGAACCGGCGGCGGTGTCGATCATGTATTCGTCAACGGTGGGGTTAAGCATCTTGACGCACATGTCGATGACGTGCCGCGGGGTAAAATATTGGCCCTTGCTCCCTTTGCCGACCTGGACGGCGAGGTATTCAAAGGCTTCGTCAATGATCTGGAGGTTGGAGTTGAAGAGCTTGATGTCTTCCAAGAAGGTGCCACAAGTGACAAGGTGGTTCGGCTCTAGCTCAATCTTGTCATCGGCCAGGAAGACGCCAGGCCATTGCTGCTTGGCCTTGTTAAACAGCCCGTTGATGCGCTCTTTGAACTCGCGCGGTGTTGAGCCATACAGACGGAATTCGAGGTATTTCTTCTGCTTGCCCGGCCGCGCGGCGTTCCATTCATCGTAGAGCTTCGCGTAGATGAGCTTGAAGACCTCCTCGAAGGCGTCCACACCTGCATTGGCCAGCACCAGGTCTTCCATGTCGAGGATGATGGACTTCAGGGACAGCCGCTCCTTGACGAGACGGTTTTCCTTCTTGAGACGGTCAATATCCCACCGCTCTGTGAGCAAATCGGATAACTTTTGGTTGGCGCGGGGGATGTCGGGCAGACTTTTGAACAGGTTCGGTTCTTCACGGTTTAAGAAGACGATCTCGCCGCCGTTGGTCCAAACGCCAATAGGGGAGCCTTCAGCGTTGCAGTAAGACTTGAGTTGCTCAAGCCCATCCCGACGTTTGGGTTTCTTGCACTCGATGATGATGAATGCCGTGTCGGGATCTCCGTCTTCGCAGACCACGATATCCGCCCGCTTTTCGGCCATGGAG
>CAZKHY010000234.1:0-2094 GCA_964552455.1 uncultured Nitrospira sp. | reverse complement strand
AGCAACGGGGTGAGCAAGTGACGCTCAGCCCCCCAATCCCTTCGTTGCATGAAACGTCGTGCCCCGAACCCGGCAGTCGAGCGGAACGTGCGCGAAAAGCCGCGCAAGGCCGCTTACTTCTACGTTAGACCGCGCTGCTCTTCGCGACGGGCGGTTCTTTGAGACAAAACCGTCACAATCCGACCCATGAACTGGCAAGAGCGAATCTCGGTCAATCCTTCGATTCGGAGCGTGAGAAAAAATGAGACAGGGAACTTTTCAGGCGATGACGCTGAAAAGTAGCCAGTTCCCCCTGGGCCAGTCGCCGGTTCGTGGCCGGGGCGCGCTTTGATTGACACTCCATGCTCGGTGCGACATAATCTCGTGTCGAGTCTTCTTTCGGAAGCGAGGAGTTATGCGGATTGCCGAGAAAAAGCGGGCGACGGTTGCGGGGAAGCGCCGCCGTGTTGGTCTGAGGACCGGGAAGCGCGGCAAAGAGCCGGTGAATCCCTTTCACAAACTGCGGGGCGCCGGTGCGCAGCGCGTGGAGGTAGATCGCTACCTTGACGCTGTCCGGGGGCGATGATCACGGCCCTGGATACGTCCGTTCTGCTGGATGTGCTCGTCAACGACCCCAGGCACGCCGACCGCTCAGAAGCGCTGCTCTTTCAGGTCTACCAGCAAGGCTCTCTGATTATCTCTCCCGCCGTCTACGCTGAACTGGTTCCCCAAGCTCGGAATCGTGATGAGCTCGACGGCTGGTTACGTCACGTCAGCATTCAGGTCATACCCTTCACGGTAGATCATGCCTACACGGCCGAGGTGGCCCATGCCGTCTATCGCAAGGCTGGCGGCAAACGCCAACGGATTCTGGCCGATTTTCTCATTGGCGCCCACGCCTTTCATGAAGCCGACCAACTCCTCACTCGTGATCGCGGGTTTTACCGCCGGTATTTTTCTGGCCTCACGGTTCTGCCTGCCTGAAACGGGGCACTCCAGGCTGCATCGTCATTCATGAGGCGGCGCGTCTGCCCGTTTTCTCGCCTGGATTGCGGCCAGCAGGTCTTCTTCCGGGGCTGTGACGCCGGGTAAGGTCCGCAGCAGGTGCGTGCGGACCAAGGCGTCCAGATCCTCCAGGGTCCGGATGCCGAGCTTGAAGTAGAGGTGCTGGACGACGGCTTCCGAGAGGCCCGGCAGGGTCGTCCAGGCCGCGATTTCAGGGGGGAGCGGGCTCTTGAGTTCCTCATAGGCTTGCATGGTGCCGGTCTTGAGGAATTCGAGGATCTTGGCCGAGAGGTCTCGGCCTATGCCGGGAATCTCTTGGAGCGCTCCCCGATCGGCCACCGCCCGTATGTCCTCTTCCAAATTGACCAGGGACTCCGCGGCCCGTCGGTAGGCCCGGATCCGGTGGGGATTCTCCCGACGGGCGGCAAGCTTGTCGGCGATCGAGAGAAAGAGTTGCGCGAGCGCTTTGTTTGTCTCGGTCATTCTTCCACGAGCCGGTGGAGAGCGGTCTGTCCGACTGAAAGAGGCTAGCAGTCCTGCCTGGCCCACTTGCGAAGGGTCTGCCGGGCGTCGAACGTCAGGACGTGTTCCCGGCACCAGCTTTCCTGATTGAATCCATCATAGCCCTGCGAACGGTAGGTCCAGACTGATCCCCCGTCCGGCTGGGCAGTGGTTTCATGGGGGGCGCCCAGGCGCTGGGTGACGTCATCTTGGGTGGCATGGCCGATGGCTCTGTCCAGATAGGCCGTGATTCCCATCGCGCAGGCTGCCGGCAGGAGGGTTACGAACAGGATGCATAGGGCTCGTCGCCTCATGGGATTCCCTTTTGCTTGACACCTCCATTATGTCAGCTTGCAAGGGGGCTGGCTAGGGGGCGAGTCTTCCAAGAAGCGGGATTGCCTTCATTGACAAGGGATTCCATCGTCCCGTAGGATGCTTGAGGAATTGAACCATGCAGATCCAGCTTAACGGGGAGCTTCGCAAGACCCAGCCCGGCGTCACGGTTGCAGACCTCTTGCGGGAGCTCGAGATCAAGCCGGACCGGGTCGCCGTCGAGTTAAATTTAGAAATCCTGGACCGGCAGGAGTTCGAACGACGCAATCTCAGTGA
>CAZKHY010000233.1:0-2108 GCA_964552455.1 uncultured Nitrospira sp. | reverse complement strand
CTGTGGAGCTCTGCCCTGCTTAGCATGGCGGTGATGTAGTGCAGGCCGTTCCGCGGGTTTAACGCCCTGGGATGCCAGGAGTGCGCGCCCTTCGGTCCGGGTTGGATGACGAAGGATTTGCGGGTCCGGCTGTAGTGAGCTCCAGGATTCTCCTGCGGGCGGCCGGTCGAATGATCGATGCCCTGTGCCCAGTTCACCGGCACGAAGGGGGTCGCAGAGATCAGCTCTCCGGTGACACGATCGATGACGTACACGAAACCGTTGGCCGCCGCCTGAATGAGCACCGAGCGCAGCTTCCCCTCGATCACCAGCTCCGCCAGCACCAGCTGGCTCGCGGCATCGAAGCCCCACTCGTCCCCGGGGGTGGTCTGGTAGTGCCAGACATACTCGCCGGTCTCTGCGCGCAAGGCGAGGATCGAGGACACGTACAGGTTGTCCCCGCCCTTGGGACTGCGGAGCGACTGCGGCCAAGGTGACCCGTTCCCGGTGCCGAGGTACAGCAGGTCGCGGGCCGGATCGTAGCTCATCGCGTCCCACACGGTGCCGCCGCCACCGCGTGTCCACCACTGTCCCGTCCAGGTTTTCTGCGCCGCCGGGAGTCGCTCGCTCTCCAGCGGACTCGACGGATCGCCGGGGACGGTGAAGAACCGCCACAGGATGGCACCGCTGTTGGCATCGACCGCGGTGAGTCGGCCGCGAACCCCGAACTCGCCGCCTGCAGAGCCGATGAACACCCGCCCCTTGATCACGCGCGGCGCGCCCGTGATCGCAGCGCGCTCGGCGCGGTCGATCGCGAGCGTCTCCCACAGAAGCTTGCCATCGCTCGCGTTCAGGGCGATGAGCCGCCCATCGAGCGTGCCGACATATACCTTCCCCTCCCAAAACGCGACGCCTCGATTGACCACGTCGCAACAGGCATTGATCGCCCACTCCCCGGGCACTTTCGGGTCATAGCGCCAACGCACCTTCCCGGTCGCCGCCTCCAGCGCCAGGACACGACTCCACGACGTTGTGACGTACATGACCCCGTCCACGATCAAGGGCGTCGAGGCCTGACCGCGCTCGCCGGGCGGAAGATCCAGATACCAGGAAAGCTGAAGATTCTTGACGTTCACAACGTTGATTGCATCCAGCGGGCTGAAGCGCTGCTCGCTGTAGCTGCGCCCGTGCATCAGCCAGTTCGCCGGGTCGCTGTCCGCATCGATCAACCGGCTGGCGTCGACGGTTCGGGGTGCCGCCTCGACTGAAGCCTTGGTCGAAGAGACGGGCGGAAGTGGCTGTTTCTTCTGGCACCCCGTCGTGGCCAGCGCCAAGGCCAGAACCAGGATCCAGGTGCATGGACTATCGAACATGTCCTTCGACGTCACTGGCAAGAGCTCAGTGCCCCCCTCTCTTGTTATCGCTACGAAGCATAGCGGATCGACTGAAGGGTCGGGAAGATTCCAACCCGCGCGCAACCATGTGCTACGCGCAATACCGTGGTGTCCTGACCACAGTCAGACTCCGCTGCAGGCGTGAGGTAATTGACAACACCACTCAGGGCAGCTTATAGTCCCGCTCAAGAATCAATAGTACTGGCGCATAGAAGAACCAACAGCACAGTGGAACCAGCGCCCATCGAAGGCGCGCAGGGGGTGGCCATGGCGGTTTCGGGTCTCGTGCAGCGCTTGCCGGGGAGCATCTTCAGGATGTTCGCCCTTTGCGCGTCCGGCTGCGCGCTCGCGGTTTCCTCCCAGGCGGGCACCACCACGTATTCCTACGATGTGCATGGCCGGCTCGTGCGCATCGAGGCCCCGAATGGCGTGGACAAGACGGTCAGCGTCTACTCACTCGACAATGCCGGCAACCGCACCTCCCTTGCGGTTGACTTCACGGACAGCACGCCACCGAATGCGCCCACCAACCTGACCGCCACCGCGCTCGCCTCCAATCAGATCCAGCTCAACTGGACGACGAGCACGGATGTGGGCGGGGGACCGGTGGCCTACTACAAGCTCTATCGGGGCGGAAGTACTGTCGCCTCCCCAGGGGGGCCGCCCTATGTGGATCAGCCGCTGACCCCGAACACACCCTACGCCTACACGGTGTCCGCGGTGGATCCTTCGGGC
>CAZKHY010000232.1:0-2246 GCA_964552455.1 uncultured Nitrospira sp. | reverse complement strand
GGATCGGGTGCCAGGTAACGCCTGGGGGGCGCGAGCCCACGGAAAGTGCAACAGAAAGCAAACCGCCAACCCCTCTCCCTACTCCCATGGGGAGCGGGCGGCAAGGGTGAAATGGTGCGGTAAGAGCGCACCGCGGTCCTGGCAACAGGAACGGCACGGCAAACCCCACCCGGAGCAAGACCAAATAGGGGAGCGCGCGGTGTTATGCCGCACCTGCGGCCCGCAGGGGCTCCCGGGTAGGTTGCTCGAGGCGCACGGCGACGTGCGTCCCAGATGAATGATTGCTCACGACAGAACCCGGCTTATCGGCCAACTCTCTTTTTATGCCTGCGGCGAACTCTCCACGGGGTCGTCCTGACCCCGTCCGGGAGTGCGGGGCATCGTCCCTGATGTCGGGATCGGGCCGTTCCTGGCCCGAGGAGATGCCTGCGGCGAACTCTCCACGGGGTCGTCCTGACCCCGTCCGGGAGCGCTGGGCATCGTCCCTGATGTCGGGATCGGGCCGTTCCTGGCCCGAGGAGATGCCTGCGGCGAACTCTCCACGGGGTCGTCCTGACCCCGTCCGGGAGCGCTGGGCATCGTCCCTGATGTCGGGATCGGGCCGTTCCTGGCCCGGAGATGCCTGCGGCGAACCCGAAGATTCACTTTCCCGCCACTTTTCATCGCCGGTTTGCGCGAGTTTGCGTCTAGGCTGGTTTTCCAGCCAGTACTCCCGTGACCCGGAGTCCGGCGCCCGGCTTTTTCAAGTCGAGTCAAGAAAATCGGGGTAAGCCCCTGATTTATGTCATGACGTTCTTCGCGCACTCGGGCGCCGTTCACCTTGGCCGCGCTAAGTCGCTGTCGCAGTTGGGGAAATCGGGGAATTTTCGTTGACTTGCAAGCCTTTGCCTTCCTATAGTGCAACGAAGTGGGATGAAGTGGGATGAAGTGGAGAAGACGCTTCCTCCAATGCTCGCGAGCACGCGCCGATGTTCCGTGGGGCCAATCAAGTCACGCTCGATTCCAAGGGTCGCCTGGCGATGCCCACGCGGTATCGCGAGCGGCTGCTCGAGCGTTCGGCGGGGCGGCTGGTGGTGACGGTCGACCGGGATGACCAGTGCCTGCTGCTGTATCCGCTGCCCGACTGGGAGGAGATCGAGCGCAGGCTGATGCGGCTGCCGGCCTTGAGCGATCTCGCGCGGCGCATGCAGCGGCTGATGGTGGGCCAGGCCACCGACATCGAGCTCGACTCGCATGGCCGCGTACTTGTGCCCGCGAAGCTGCGTGAATACGCGGGCGTCACGCGCGGCGCCATGCTCATCGGCCAGGGCATCCGCTTCGAGCTGTGGGACGAGCGGCGCTGGGAGGAATGCCGGCAGCAGTGGGTCACGGTGAAGGACAAGCCCGAGGAGCTGCCTGCCGAGCTGCAGTCGCTGTCCTTCTAGGAGTCGGACGGTGGAGGCACATACGCCGGTGCTCCTGACGGAGGTGCTGGATGGACTGAACATTCGGCCCGCCGGGCACTACCTGGACGCGACCTTCGGACGGGGTGGGCACACCCGAGGGATTCTCGGGCGATTGGGAGACGCAGGGCGGGTGTTGGCGACCGATCGTGACAGTCAGGCCATCGAGGCGGGTGCGGTACTTGCGCGCGATGCGCGGCTGACGATCAGGCAGGGGGAGTTTGCGGAGCTTACGCGGATCGCCGGGCAGGCAGGCTTCGCGAGCTTCGATGGAGTATTGATGGACTTGGGCGTTTCCTCGCCGCAGCTCGACGACGCGGCGCGGGGTTTCAGTTTCATGCAAGAAGGGCCACTGGACATGCGGATGACGCCGGGATCGGGGCAGAGCGTCCAGGCGTGGCTCGCGCGCGCGTCCGAAAGGAAAATCGCCCGGGTCGTGCGTGAATGCGGCGAGGAGCGCTTCGCGCGACGCATCGCCGCCGCCGTCGTCAGCGCCCGCCGGCGGGCCCCGATCGAGCGCACCACGCAGCTCGCCGAGATCGTGGCGGCCGCCGTGCCCACGCGCGAACCCGGCAAGCATCCGGCGACCCGGACATTCCAGGCGCTGCGCCTCCTCGTCAACGATGAGCCCGGCCAGCTCGAACGGGGGCTCGATGCGGCGCTGGCGCCGCTCGCCCCGCCCCGCCGTCCGTGCGTCATCCGCTTCCATTCGCCCGCGGACCGCCTCCCCAAGGCCTTCAACCAGAACCACACCCCCGCCGAACCCGTCCACACCGGGCCTCCCGCGGTGCCGCCCGCGGCCCC
>CAZKHY010000231.1:0-2253 GCA_964552455.1 uncultured Nitrospira sp. | reverse complement strand
AACCTTGGATATTGCATTCTGCAGTCCCTCACGCAGGGAGTCAAGCATTCACGAAGCCCAAGCTTCTCTGCCCTGCCGGCTCTTTATGAGGATTAGCAACGGACCGGCCTGGTCACTTCAAGAGGGCTCATTGTGGTTCGAATTCGAACACGAATGGCTTGAACCCGGCTGTTGCGGTGTCGCGCCCCTCAAGTATTTGGAGTACACCGTCTGCGAATTGCTTGTATGCTTCGCTTAGCCGAACATCTCTATCCTCATACCTGACAACGATGTCATCTGCTGCCGCGCCGACTTGTTCGAGTTTGGCTATGGCTTTGGTCGTGGGATAGTAGAAGTTCGAACCACGCCTGTCGGCTTCTATCCTGAAATCCCTCCATGTTAATCCTTGATCAAGGACCACAAGCAAGAGTTCTTCCCTGTCCGCGAACTTGAACGGGTCGATCATGTCGAGAAGCAACCCAAGCTTCCGGGAGTTGTACCGCTCCCGATGGAGGAAACCATCACACGTTCCCGGAAAACCCAATTCTCGGTTGATGCGTTCAGCATGATTAAACCTCCACTGGTGGAGGTAGTTTATCGCCGCGTCCACGGGCGAATATCCTCTCGCCCTTCCTTCGGGGGCCTCCACGAACTCTCTCACGAACCTAGATCTCTTTCTGGGGCCATACCACTGCTGGACCATCTTCAGCGCCAAACCAAAACAGAGCCAGTACTGTTTCATGACTAGGGCCTCGTATGGAAGAAGCTTGGCAGGATGCGCTTGCTCTCCTCGTCGGCCATGACTGCCACCCTGCTTTGCCTGCTTTCGCGGAGTGCCTCGAGCACGAGGTTCTCGAAATCCTTAGTGGGAAACTGGCCACCTTGTTCGTACGGGATGAAACGTGCACCGCGAGCCGTTTGACGGTCAAATGGCAAGATTTAGGCTCCTCCAGCTCAAATGCGCAAGATAAAACCTTTGTGGTAGTTATATAGCTCATTTCCTTACTCTCTTGGCTGTAGAAATGTCGTCCAGGTGGATGAACAGGATGCACGCGCTGGTCCCGCTGACAGAGCAGGAGGAACAGGTAGAGGGAATCCTGTTGCAGTATGGAATTACCCGGCTGACACACGCTGCCTTCCCGGTCAGCGGCAGAGCATACGTCGTAGACTTTTACCTTCCGAATTTCCAAACAGTCATTGAGTGCTGGCAGAGCACCAGCCGGAGGGGCATCGCCCTCACTTGGATGGAGAAGAACGCGGCTTATGTCGACTGGAAGTTCAGGCGGATTAAGGAGGTGAACCCTGCTGTCAGATGCGTGGCCCTGGCGGAGGTGGCACAGGCGGGGGCGGGGCAGGTCAAGGAGTACGTAGGGCCCGTGATGGAGCACGCGGACGCAGTTTGTTACTCTATGGAGGAGCTGGCGAAAGTGGTCAGGGACTGGTGCGAGGTTGGGCGTTAAGAGCGTAAATGTGGTGGCTTCTTAGATGGCTAACCTGACCCTTGACCACTGGTTCTATCCATGGTTTGGCAGTCATGGACAAAGCACGGCTCTAGTGGTTTCTAGAGCCGATATTGTTACAACACGGGGCCGCGGGCATATCAGATTCAGAATCCCTAGGAGGCTTCTCGAGGAACAATCGGGCGTTAAAATGGAGCTCGGGAAGCTCTACGAGCTGAGTGGCCAGATAACTGGAGTCTGCGCATTTCACACTTTCCGGGCAGGCACCGAAGCGGAAACGCTGCTCTTACACGTCCCGAGAGAACACCAGAAGTCAGTAGTCCCACACCAGCTATACCAGATCCGGTTTGACTCTATCACGCAGAAGGAACTCAATCCTGAACTGGCAAAGCTGTTCGAGCGGACTGGGGCAGGGATGAACTGGGCGCTGTTCGCACGCATGGTCACCCCGTGACATCTAGTTCTGTCGACCCATTCCGTGGGCCTAGTTCCCTTGTTGGGAAGGTTTACGAGGTCAAAGGGGAGCCGGTTCGATATCGCTTCGACTTCTGGCGGCCTACTTTTGAGGCGAAAGTGGGGTTCCATTTCGATGTGGGTCCGAAATATCTAATCCGGGGAAGGGTGGTCGGAATCTGTGACTTTGAGCCCATGCACGAACAGACGGAGACCAACCAGCCTGTACAGATTGAAGTACCAGACACGTAGAAGGGGGCTTTCAAGAACGGATAAAACTACCAAGTAAGCAACACATCACTTACCAAACAAAATACCACTATCTCTGCGCCGGAGGCAAAGAAGGGCACAGATTGGGAAA
>CAZKHY010000230.1:0-2261 GCA_964552455.1 uncultured Nitrospira sp. | reverse complement strand
TCTTCGTTTGAAGTCCTGGCGTGGCGGGAAACGGGGAAGACCTGGGGGCCGGCATGGGTGGGGGGCACCGCGCAGGTGAAGACCTGTTTGCGGTGGGAGGCGCCATGGCGGCTGGGGACGACCACGCCGTCGAGGAAGAGGAAGCGGCAGCTGCCGGGGAGGCGACGTCGATGGAAGGCCTGCACCGCTGCTTCCACCTGGCGGGTGATCCTCGAAACGGTCGTAGCGCTGACCGGCATGCCGAACAACGACTCCAGGATCGGTCCGATCCGCCGGGTGGCGAGCCCCTCGAAGTACATCTGGCGAATCGCCTGGTCGATCTCCTGCGAGCGTCGCCGATAGGCGGCCAGGACGGTGGGCTCGAAGTCGACCCCGAGCGTCCGTGGGACGAGCAGGTCGGGAATGCTGCCGGCGGCGGTGAACAGGGCGCGAGTGCGGTAGCCGTTGCGGTAGCCCCGGCGGCTTGGCGTGCGCCCATAGCGTCCCGCCCCCAGCACCTGCTCCACCTCCACGACCATGGACGATTCCAGCGTCCGCTTGATCACCCGGCGCTCCAGCTCACGGGCATCCTCAGCCTCCTCCCACCAGGACCACGCTTCTTCCCAGCGCTCCTTGACGGATTGGCGGCCAAGCTCTTTGATCGCAACCACGGGCGTACTCCTTCGATCACGTCCTTCTTCCTTGTGACGGAGGATACGCCCGCTCCTCTCCTTCCGAAATTCCACACTCTTTAGGTACACCACCCGGGCTCGGGGTAGCGTAACGTCTAGTGTGTAGATTCCAGGAGGGACCTACCCTTCCAGCCGCGGTTTAGGTGGCTGAAAACCGCGTAGATGATCCGTTCACAGCTCTCGTTGTTGTTGAAGCAGGTCATGGGTCGTGTTCTCCGTCGCACCTCCCTGAAGCACCGCTCGATCACGTTGGTGGTCCGCACTTTCCGGCGATATCCTGCGGGGCAAGCGAAGAAGCTCAGCAACTCCTGCAAGTCCTTCCTCAGACAGACGACCGCCTTGGGCGCCTCGGTGTGCCACCGCTTGGCCCAGGCCCAGTAGGCCTTGATGGCCGCTGCCCTGGTTTCGGCCTGGTAGATCGCCTTCGCTCCCGCCAAGCACTCCTCTTGCTGGCTGCGCTTCAGGAGATTGGCCAGGTTACGCAACTTGTGAGCCCAGCAGCGTTGGCGCGGCACGTAGGGATACACCGTCTCCAAAGCGGCATGCAGGCCAGAGCAGCCATCGGTGGCAATGAGGCGGAGCTGCTTCCCCAGGAGTCCGCGTTCCCGGAGCTGGTTCAGAAACGCCTCCCAGCTTGCCTGACTTTCCGACTGGGCGAGGCGGAAGTCCAGCAGCCGGCGCTCTCCCCCGAGGCTGATACCGTAAGCGCAAAGCACCATGCGGCGCTTCATGCCCGCCGCCACCTTCACCCGCAGGCTGACGCCGTCCAAGAACAGGTAGAGCAGGTCGTCGGCCAGTGGCGCCTCGTGGAAGCGAGCTACCTCGCGGTCTAGGCGCCGGGCCACCCGCGAGGCCGTCTCGGCGCTCACGGGTGCGCCGAGGAGGCCCTCCACCACCTCGCCGACGCGGCGGGTGGAGACGCCGGCGAGGAAGACGTCGCGGATCAGCAGGTCAACCTGGGCCTGGCGCCGCTGGTAGCCGCTGAAGACGGAGCGCTCGACGCCGCCGGAACGTGTCCGCGGCACCCGAAGGCCGGTGACGATCCCGTATTGGGTCACCAGGTCCCGCTCATAGAAGCCGTTACGGTGGCCTTGCCTGGTCTCGGTGCGTCGGTAGCGTGCTGCTTCCAGGAGCACCGTGAGCTCTTCTTCCAGGGCGCCTTCCAGCAGGGTTTTCATGAGCCAGCGCTGCTTTTCTCGGAAGTCGTTCCAGAACTCATCCGGTTCGGGCCTGACCTCGCGCCAGAGATCCTCTGGCCGAAGCTCATCCAAAGCCTTTATCGTTACCATCGGGGCGGACTCCTTTCTCAGCTTGTTCCTTTCTTGCTGGAAAGGTACGCCCTCCTTCTTTTACACACTCCTCGTTACGCTACCCAAGGGCAGTATAGTCCGACCGGCGGAGCGTGAGAACGCTTCCGGTAACGTTGATGGGCCTCGGACAGAATGGCGCCAGGATGATTGTCAAGAATCCTACGCGGCCCGATAGGTAATCAGACACTGCCGATGTCGGGTTGGCCGTACTTCCCGAGGCTGTTGAGGGCTTCCTGGTACGTGTTCGCGGTCAGCCATGTCGCTTCGTACGTCCTTCCCC
>CAZKHY010000229.1:0-2302 GCA_964552455.1 uncultured Nitrospira sp. | reverse complement strand
CCTGAAGCGCGAGCGCGATCTGAACGACAAGGAACGGCTCAACCTGGATGGCTGGATCAAGAACTACCCGGAGATGGGGCTGGCCTACCGGCTCAAGGAAAACTTCTACGGCATCTACGACGCCAGCACGCCCCAGGAGGCCCTGCGCCGCTATGAGACGTGGAATCACTCCGTCACGCCCGACGTGCGGGATGCTTTCCACGATCTGATCCGCGCTTGGGAGAACTGGATGCCCTTCATCCTCACCTACTTCGAGCATCCGGTGACCAATGCCTACACGGAGAGTCTGAACAGCCTGATACGGGTCATGAATCGCCTCGGGCGAGGGTACAGCTTCGAGGCGCTGCGGGCCAAGATTCTCTTTACCGAAGGCATTCACAAGCACAAGCTCTCCCGGCCCAAGTTCGAGCGCAAGGGGCGAGAGCGCCAAGGGACCGGAGAGGAAACCCCGGCGTACGGCCGGGTGGTCCCGATGGACCACCAACCGGCGAAGGGAATCCGGCTGTTCGGCGGGCCGGAAGACTTGCCGCCCCCGCTGCCCAGGGTCGCTGAACCACAGCCGCGAGAGCGGCGGGAAAAGAACTACGGGGCCGACATAAACACACTGACCAGGTTACTGGAAGAAGGGAAGCTGTGAGGTCTCAAACACAGCCTAATCCGGATAGCCACGATTTGCAGACGTCGCTTTCGGAGAATCCGGAAATACGAATCATCGACGTTGGACAGAGTTCCGATGAAATGCAAAAGGCGCTCCGGACAATGATGGAGGAACAAGGTCGATCCGGTGACAATCTTCATCTGACGTTCGCGCAAGCGTTCACCGGTATGTTACCACTGCTCGCGATCCTAATGATCCCACCCGTAATGATGAGCGCCGGACCAAAACCACGGCCAGAAGACGTTGAGGCAAACAAGGCGCTCCGTCGCGCTTTCGGTATGAGCGACGAGGTATCCACGGAGAAACCGGAATGACCGATCGGGTAACGTTGTATGCCTTCTTGGCCGATGACCGTGAGGTAGCGGCAGTAATTACCGGGCCGGACAAGCTTGTGTGCGAGCAAGCGGCCAAGGATTGTTTGTGCAGCGAATACGTGTTGACCTTCGAGGCCGATGGCCTCGCTGTGACCAACCGGACAAATTACGTCCAGTTATGACGGGCGGGGAATTGAATCGGTAGTCATGCCCGCCAACATCCTGAACCTCCCCGGCTACAAGGTGGTGAGCGTGGAGGAAACCGACCACGATTACCACGTCACCGCCGAAGTCTCGAATCCACCCAAGGCGTGCATAGCCTGCGGCTCTGACCGCCTGATCGGCCACGGCCGCAACGAGCAGGTGATCCGCGACTTGCCGACTCACGGCAAGCGGCTTGCGATCTACGTCGATACCCGGCGCTGGCGGTGCCAATCCTGCGGCAAGACCTTCATGGAAGCCTTGCCCGCCGTCAACGCCAAGCGCGAGATGACCGAGCGCCTGGTGCGCTGGATCGGCCAGCAAAGCCTGAAGCGCACCTTCGCCAGTATCGCGGATGAAACGGGCCTGGACGAGAAGACCGTCCGCAACATCTTCCGCGACTTCATCAACGAGCTTGAGGCGGGATTCCGCTTCGAAACGCCGAAATGGATGGGCATCGACGAAATCCACTTGATCCGCCCGCGTTGCGTGATATCAAACATCCGCAACAACACCATCGTCAATCTCTTGCCCAACCGGGACAAGAAAACCGTCACCAACTACCTCTACAACCTGGAAGGCAAGAACGAGGTGCAGTACGTGGCGATGGATATGTGGGCGCCCTACCGGGATGCCTGCCAGGCGGTAATCCCGGAGGCCCACATCGTGATCGACAAGTTTCATGTGGTCCGCATGGCCAACGACGCCCTGGAGCGTGTCAGAAAGAGCCTGCGGGAGTCGCTGACGCCAAAGCAACGACGGGGGCTCATGCATGATCGCTTCGTGCTTCTCAAGCGCGAGCGCGATCTCACGGACAAGGAGCGGCTCAACCTGGATGGCTGGATCAAGAACTACCCGGAGCTTGGGGAAGCCTACCGGCTCAAGGAAGACTTCTACGGCATCTACGAGGCCGGCACGCCACAGGAGGCGCTGCGGCGCTATGAGGCGTGGAACCATTCTGTCACGCCCGAGATTCGAGACGCCTTCTCCGACCTGATCCGGGCCTGGACGAACTGGCAGCCGTTCATCCTCGAATACTTCCACCATCCGGTCACGAATGCGTACACCGAGAGCTTGAACAACCTGATACGGGTGATGAACCGGCTGGGCCGGGGCTACAGCTTAGAGG
>CAZKHY010000228.1:0-2320 GCA_964552455.1 uncultured Nitrospira sp. | reverse complement strand
GAACGTAGACGTATGAATACCCGAAGTCGGAGATCCCCCGAATCACGGTGACCTTTGGAGCCGAGAGCAGAGCGGTGACGATGGGGTAGGTGATCTGATCCTCGACGAGATCCGGCGACCGGCCTGGCCACTTCGTATAGACGATGACCTGGGTATCAGACAGGTCGGGCAGCGCGTCCACCGGCGTCTGCTTCATCGCCCAGAGGCCCGCCGCGGCGAGACCGAAGACGAGCAGGAAGACCATGAACCGGTTCCTGGCGCTGAACTCGATAATCTGTGCGACCATAGGTTTAGCTCTGAGGGTTCAGCTCTCAGCTTTCAGCATGAGGGATTTGGTCTCCTCGCTGATTGCTGATCGCTGACGGCTGACTGTTCCTTTACTTCATGCCCGGCATTCCCGCCATCCCGCTTACCGCTGCTTTCAATTGGCTCTCCGAGTCGATCAGAAAGTTCGCCGACGTGATGATATGGTCGCCTTCCTTGAGTCCCTCGACCACTTCCACCCAGTCCCCGGCGCGCACGCCCAGCTTAACGGTCCGCCATTCCAGCTTGCCGCCCCCATGGTGGATGAAAATCAGCTGGCGTTCCCCCGATTCAATGATCGCGTCGCGCGGGACTGCCAGGCGTGTTCCCAGTGGGATCTTCAACTCCACATTGGCATACATGTCGGGCTTGAGTTTCTCGCCCGGATTGGCCAGCGCGAACCGGACTTTCGCCGTGCGTGTTTTGGGATCCAGGGTGGGATAGATGAACTCCACATGCGCATGCAGAGCCACGCTGGGATCGTAGGAGAGCGTCACCTGAGCCCCTTGCCCCACCTGGATATAGGGCAACTCATATTCGTAAATGTCCGCAAAGATCCAGATTTTCGAAAGGTCGGCGATGAAGTACAGCTCGGTCCCGGGCGTGACGTACGTCCCGACCCGTGCTTGCATGCGAATGACAGTCCCGGTGACCGGGGCATGGACCGGCAGCGTGCGCAGGACTTTGCCGGTCTCTTCGAGCTCCTTGATGTGGTACTCGGGCACATCCCAAAGTTGGAACCGGCGCCGGGTGGCTTCCAACAGCTCCTTGGCGCCACGACCTACCTCAGGGAATTCACTCTTCCCCAGTTCCCGGTAGCTCTGGAGTGCCAGCAGGTACTCCTCTTGGGTCGCCACCAAATCCGGGCTGTAGATGGTGAACAGGATTTGCCCTTTCTTCACATGGTCCCCGACCGCGCTGATACGGAGATCTTCAATCCAACCTTCAAACTTAAGGTTTACCCGCCCGACGAAGCGTTCGTTGGCCTCGACCCGCCCCACCGTGCGGATCACTTTGTCGAGAGGCCGGCGACTGGCTTCCTGGAAATTCACCCCGATGGTTTGCAACCGCTCAGGGGCGATCGTCATGGTGTTGGCTGTAGCTCCGGGCATCCCAGCGTCGCCCCTCCCTTCGTGCTCGTCATGAGCAGGCGCTGGCATACCTCCAGTCGTCTCCATGTCGGATATGTTGGCCCGTGGTTCCTGTGGTGGTCCCGCCGCAGGCGGTGCCAGTTCTCGGCTCGCGAACCAGTATGCACCCGCCAGGCCCGCACTCAAGAGGAACGCCAGGCTGACCATCAGGGTCCGACGCTTCATGGAGATGGCATCCCTTCAGTGTTCCGTTGTCCGCTTTCCATCGTGTGCCTTCCTTCGGCGGGAGGGAGAGGTCCGCTGATCGTCAGCGGCCCGCCGGTCACTTCCTCCAGTCTGGCCAAGGCCTTCTCGTGCGCGGCCATCTCGCCATGTATCTCAAGTTCACTCTCCTGCAGGGTCAGCAGGCTGTTCAGCAGCGTGAGAAAATCCACCTTCCCGACCCCATACCCGGCCTGGGATGCTTGCAGCGCTTTGGTCGCTTGCGGGATGATCGCATCGCGGAGGATTGTGACCAGCCGTTCTGCGCGTTGTGCCTGGACGAAGTCATCCTTGACTCTAAACAGCAGATCCTGACGCGTGTTCGTGAGGCTCTCGCGCGCGCCCGAGAGGTCGGCCAGTGCCTGCCGCACGCCCTGCCGTTGTTTTGTCGTATAGTAGAGAGGGATCCGAATACCGAGAAGGACCTGGTATCCGTTTACATTGACGTTGTCATTCCGGGTCCCTAAGGCCGTGAGATCTAAATCCGGATAGTACTCGCGGCGCGCGAGGGAGACCGCCTGCTCAGCCTTTTCTACTCACTTCGTGGATGCCTGCAGGATCGGCGCAAACTCTTCCGCACGTTGACTCCGCGCCGGTATAGGCAGAGTCAGCATCGTTACCTTGATCTCCCAGCGCGTGCTCAACGGACCGGTGGAAGGCCGGTT
>CAZKHY010000227.1:0-2322 GCA_964552455.1 uncultured Nitrospira sp. | reverse complement strand
TGGTGGAGGGCAGGGGATTTGAACCCCCGACCCCGACGTTGCGAACGTCGTGCTCTCCCAACTGAGCTAGCCCCCCACCCGATGTTCGACGGAGCGCCGGACCTTCTTAACCGCGGGAATGGCCCTGGCAGGATTGCCAGTGCGCGCGAGCCGCGGAGGAGACGGGGAGGAAGGTTGGCACTCTGCGCCCGAACGTGACGCCATTATACACGACTCGCCGCGAGGACACTACTGGAACTTCCGTTGTCAGCCCGGACTGAGCAAGGCATTGGGCGCCTTGTCCGAGGCGCCGGCGATCACCACTCGGCGCCCCTCCACGGTCAAACGACCTTCGGCGTAGAGCTGGATCGCGCGGGGATAGACCCGGTGCTCCTGTTCCAGGATGCGGGCCGACAACGTCTCCGCCTGGTCCCCTTCCAGGACCGGCACCGCGGCCTGGATGATGATGGGGCCTTCATCCACTCCCTCCGTGACGAAATGCACGGTGCAGCCCGCGATCTTCACCCCCCAGTCCAAGGCTTTCTTTTGCACGTCCAGCCCGGGGAACGACGGCAGCAGCGAGGGATGGATGTTCATCATCCGGTTCTCATAGGCCTTGATCAGAACCGGCGTGACGATCCTCATGTAGCCGGCCAGCACGACCAGCTCCACCTCGTGCTTCTTGAGCAGGTCCAGGATGGCCCGATCGTAGGCCTCGCGACTGTCCGGTTGCCCGGCATAAGGCTTGGGGTCCAGAAAGACATCGGGGCAGCCATGGCGTCGGGCCCGCTCCAAAGCCTGGGCGTCTTTCTTGTTGCTCAGAACCAGGGCCATCGTTGCCTGAAGCTTCCCCGCCTCGATCGCGTCGATCACCGCCTGGAGGTTGGATCCGCGCCCAGAGGCCAGCACCCCGATCCGCAGTTTCTTGGACCGTCCCCCAGACATTGGCATTACGCGGACCTGTCCGTCCCGATATAATCCACCCGCGGCTCCCCTGCCCCATCGGCGACGATCTCGCCGATCTTGAACCCCTTGTCTCCCAGTTCGGCGGCACGGGCGATCACCCCGTCCGCTTGGTTTGGTGATGTCACCAGGACCAGTCCGATCCCCATGTTGAAGACCCGGTGCATCTCCTCCACGTCGATCCGGCCGATCTTCTTCAGCAACGAAAAGATCGGCGGCACGGGCCAGGAGCCGCGCTGCAGCCTGGCCACGCAGCCGGTCGGCAGGACGCGCGGCACATTCTCGGTCAAGCCTCCTCCGGTGATGTGCGCGATGCCTTTGATACGAAACTCGGCGGCCAGTGTCAGGATCTGCTTCGCATAGATCCTGGTCGGCGTCAGCAGCACCTCGCCCAGCGGCCGATCCAAGTCAGACACCCGGCTCTCCACCGTCAAGCCGCCATCTTCAAGCAGGACGCGCCGCACGAGGGAATAGCCGTTGCTGTGCAGCCCGGTGGAGGCCAACCCCACCAGCACATCGCCGGGCTTGATCTCTTTGCCGTCGATGACCTTCGGCCGGTCCACGACCCCGACCGCAAAGCCGGCCAGGTCATACTCGCCTTCCGGATAGAACGACGGCATCTCGGCGGTCTCGCCGCCGATCAAGGCGCAGCCTGCCTGTCGACAACCTTCCGCGACGCCCCTCACGACCGCTTCAGCCTTCGGCACGGCCAGTTTGCCCGTCGCGAAATAATCCAAGAAGAACAGCGGTTCGGCTCCACTGACCGCCACGTCGTTGACGCACATGGCGACCAGGTCGATGCCCACCGTGTCATGGCGATCCATGAGGAAGGCGATTTTCAGTTTGGTGCCGACCCCGTCGGTACCGGACACGAGCACCGGGTCCGTGTAGCGCGAGGCCTGGAAGCGGAACAGGCCGCCGAACCCGCCCAGGTCGGTCAGGACTTCGGGTCTGAAGGTGGATCGGACCAGGGGCGTGATCCGGCTGACAAACTCATCCCCGGCCTCGATATCCACTCCCGCTTGTCGGTAGGTGGTCATGCCGCCAAAACTTTGAATTGTAAATTTTGAATTTTCAATTGCGGACTCGGAGTCGGATCATACCGGAGGCGCGCACGGGGGTCAACGAGTGAGCTCCACCAACGTCTCAAGGTGGGCCGTCTGAGGGAACATGTCGAAGGGTTGGATACGGGCAATCTGATATCCGCCTTCACAGAGCCGGCCCAGATCGCGGGCGAGGGTGGCGGGATCGCAGGACAAGTAGAACAGGCGTCCAGCACCGACTCGCAGCAGTTCTCTGAGACAGTCCGAACTCAAACCGGTCCGAGGAGGACCCGTCAGAATCAGGTCATACTCACCGGCTTGCACCGTCTCAAGCATG
>CAZKHY010000226.1:0-2367 GCA_964552455.1 uncultured Nitrospira sp. | reverse complement strand
GAGGCCGTTCTTCTGTTGTACAGGCTCAAAGTTGAATTCTCCGACACGCTCCTAGTAGGTAGATGTCAAGAGCTCTTCCCTGGTCCCAAATCTCCGGCTAAGTGCTCTGGGTCGTAATTACGGTGACGTATTTTCTGGCCGAGCCCTTTTGGGTCAAGCGGCCAGTGGCCGCGAGGCCGCTTCGGTCTCGAGTTTTGCCAAGAGCGCCGTGAGATCCTGGCGCGTGAACTTCCACTGGAACGGTTGGGCGATCTGCTCATAGCGCTCTTGGAACCGGAGCAAGCGCTCCTCGACTTCCGCCCCGGACGCAAAGTCATTGGGCGTCAGGACCTTGCGCTGGACGATGGAGAAGTAGATCTCGATCTGGTTGAGCCAGCTGGCGTGGATCGGGGTGTGGACGAGGACCAGGGTGGGCCACGCCTGCTGGAGCCGCGCGCTGGCGGCCTGGCCCCGGTGGGCCGAGCCGTTGTCCACAATCCAAAAGACCCGCCGGGCGTCCTTGTACGGGGGCTCCGCCATGACCTGGGCGACCAGCCGATCAAAGGGGGCCTTGCCGCTGCCCGCCTCGCAGCGGCCGAAGAGCTTGGCCCGGTGGACATCCCAGGCCGCCAGGTAGGCCCAGGCCCCGGCGCGGCCGTACTCATGCTCGACCCGCATGGGCACCCCCCGCTGCGGGGGAGCGGTGGGATGGCAGCGCACCCGGGCTTGGATGCTCGTCTTCTCATCGGCCGAGAGGACGAATTCATCCTCCCCGAGCCCCTGCCCCTCCCAGCGGCCTTCGTACAGATCGAGGATGCGCCCGGCCTTGGCGGCGAAGTCGGGATCCCGGGGGAAGATCCAGCTCCGGTACCGCCACGGGCGAATGGCATCGGCACTGAGCCAGCGCCAGAGGGTCCGGCCGCTGATCTCCGCCACCAGCCCCTGGGCCAGGACCGCCTGCCGCAGGGCGGCGCGCGACCACCGGGAGAGCGGGACACCGCAACGCGTGGGCAGCTCACAGGCGAGGGCCTGGACGGCGACCACGACGCTGGGGGGAAAAGCGGGCGGGCCGCCCGCCGCGCGGTTGCTCCTCCAGGCCGGGGAGCCGGAGGAGGCAGAACCGTTGGCGCCACTTACTGACGATCCGGCGCGCGGTATCGAGGCGGCTCGCGATGACGTCATTGTCCAGCCCTTCCGCAGCCAGGAGAACGATCTTCGCCCGGATGACATCACGATACGGTGACGTATATTTTCGGGCTAGAGCTTCCAGGGTGCTCCGTTCCTGGTTGCTCAACTCGACCAGATACGGGCTTTTCCGTGGCATCCCCAGCACCTCCTGGGGAACTCACTATGCCACGAACAACTACAAGTTGCAACATAAAATACGTCACCGTATTTATGCCCACGAGCACTTAGCAAGCTGCCGCCCTTCTGGAACGAGTGGCGCAGTCCTAGCCCCCGGCGATGGCCCCCACAACCAGAAACGGCTCGATTCCGGTGGCGATCGCGTCGGGCAGCGGGGCATCCGGCGGATCGTGCGAAAGGTCCCGCTGGCAGGCAAAGAACCTCAAAAACGGACGCCGCTCTTGCGTCACGTGATCGCGGATCGTTCCGCGCAGCATCGGATAGCGGGCCTCGAGCGCGTCGAGGACCGCGCGCTGGGTCACCTGCCCCTCGACGTGGAGGGTCACCTCGCCGTCAACGTGCGCGAGGGTGCGCAGGGCCGCCGGGAGCACGACTCGGATCATGGCAGCATCTGGACCTCGACGGATAGCACGGCCGGGAGATCTCGGACGATGGGCGCCCAGTTGTCCCCGGCGTCGGCCGACGCGTACACCTGCCCACCGGTGGTGCCGAAGTACACGCCGCACGGCTCGAGCGAGTCCACGGCCATGGCGTCGCGCAACACGTTGACGTAGCAATTGCACTGCGGCAGCCCCTTGGTGAGCGGTTCCCACTCGTGACCGCCTGTGCGGCTGCGGTACACGCGGAGTTTGCCCTCGGGCGGATAATGCTCCAGGTCGCTCTTGATGGGGACGACATAGATGGTGTCCGGCTCGTGCGGGTGCACCTCGATCGGGAAGCCGAAGTCGGTCGGTAGGTTCCCACTGACCTCGTGCCAGGACTCGCCCGCGTCGTCGCTGCGCATGACGTCCCAGTGTTTCTGCATGAACAGCACGCGTGGACGCGAGGGGTGCATCGCGATGCGGTGGACACAGTGGCCGACTTCGGCCGTGGGATCGGGGATGTAGAGCGAATGCAGCCCCCGGTTGATCGGCGTCCACGTGGTCCCGCCGTCATCGGTGCGGAAGACGCCGGCGGCGGAGATCGCGACGAACATGCGAGTGTGATGGGTGGGATCGATGAGGATGGTGTGCAGCCCCATGC
>CAZKHY010000225.1:0-2375 GCA_964552455.1 uncultured Nitrospira sp. | reverse complement strand
GGATAAGATGAAGTGATGTGGAAGTATAGGTGGGACAGTTGACGGTGGGGGAAGGAATAGACGGGGGGTGGGGGGGGGGGGCGTCAAGACAATAAATTGCGCATTTCTGGGCTTGCCCCCAAGATGCGCCCGCGTCTCCGCCGGCGAGAATGTGAGAAGGCCCTACCGAACCAAGGCCTTGAGCTGGTCTTTATCCAGCTTCACGCCGAATCGAGTCATGAACTGATAAGTCATCTCGCTCCAGCTCAATCCTGCGGCCTTAAACCCCCTCAGTAGTTCCAGGGCTGCTTGTAGAGAGCAATCTTCTTGGGGCTGTATTGGCTTCATCTCGCCAAGAGAGACGGGACCTGGTAATCCGACAGGACATAACGGACTGACCGCCGACTTGTGGGTGTCTCGTCGGCGTGGACGATCCCAATAGGGGCTTCTGCAGCCCGGACAGCGGCGCGATTTCGACACCTGCCGGGGCCACCAGCGATGACCGCAACGGAGGCACTGTTGCTGCCGTAAGGTGCTCATATGTGGTGCTCTCTTCTGGGATTGACGCCTTGAAACAAAGGGTGTCCGTATAGGGACAGAGTCTGAGTCATCAAGCCCTTGGTTTTCCAAGGGAGCGACGGCGGAAGCAGTAAGGGGGTGGCTGCACGTTGCGCCCCCGTATTACTCAACGGGGGCATGCGGGTTCCGTGCGGTCGGCTGTCGCCGATCCGCACGGCCCCGAAGTCCTCCGGTTCTTTCTGGTTCTCATGCATCAGAGCCCTCATTGGCCTCGATCCGTGGCCGATACCCCTGCAACACAATCCGATCGAGTTCTTCAACCGGAATGCGCACAGCCCGCTTGCCCGGTTTGACATAGGCAATTTGGCGCAGCAGAATGCGCTTGCGGATGGTGCACTCCTTCAACCCGAGCCGCTCTGCGACTTCCCGTACGGTTAACAGTTTGGCGCTGCTTTTCATGGCCTCACCTCCTTTCCGTGATAATCCTTGACACGAGACGTTATGGCTCATATATTATAAGCCATATCATGACAGTCAGCCATTAACACGGACGATTGGCGAAGGCAAGAGTCCACCCATCCCGATGGCTCATATTTGTATTCATTAATTGGACAATGATGCCTTGAGGGGTTGGATACGCCGGCATCCATGTCGAAATTGGAAGGAGTGCAGCAATGGGCTATGACCGAGCACAACACCGGGCGTTTTGGCAAGAGATCCGGCGAGCGTGGCAGCGGATCGTCAGCACCACAGGCGGACCGATAGGATGGATACTGAACTTTGTGCAACACGACCTTGAGGCATTGGCACCGAGTGAATGGAACCTCTTGGCGTTTGATGTGGCGGCCCTTTCATTTAAATTCCCGACTGAAGGCTGGGGCAATTTAGACCAAGAAGACGTGTGGAGCATCCGCCTCTTTCGTGAGGAACGGCACCTCCTGGCCTCTCTCCCAAGCCGCAAGGAAGGCCAGGAGTTGCAAGCAATCCTGCTTGCCCATCTGAACCAGTGGTTCACCACGCAGCGCCTGGCCGTATGCTTCCCCAAGTTGACCATTGAGATCGCCGAAGAACGCGATCCCGACATCAACCAGTCGTTCGTGATGGCCTATGTAAAAATGGACCACATCGCGAAACGATTCGAGTATTGTTTTGCCTACCTGTTTGCTGAACATGCCTCGTACATTCGTCGTTGTCAGGAATGTTCACGGATCTTCCTGGCCAAGCGTCACGATCAGATCTACTGCACCCCGCGCTGCCAAACACGCGTGGCGACACGTAAATGGCGGGCTGAACATCTGCCACAGGTTGGCGCACAAAACGAACGGCGAAAGAGGGGCCGTCCACCGATGAGGCCCCCAGCGAGTTCTGCTGAGGGAGGGGCTCATGGCACGAAAGGACGCTAAGGATCGCGGGATCGTCTTGAAAAACGGAGCCTGGTGGGTCCGGTTTTATGTGAATGGCCTTGAGAAGTGGCACAAAGCCGACAACAAGAGCCAAGCACGAGCCCTCTATGGCCGACTGAAGGCGGAGATTCGGGAGGGAACCTATTTCCCCGACCGCTATGCAAAGGCCAAGACGCTCACGCTTCGGGTCTGGATCAGCCGCTACCTGGAAGGCGTCACCTCGAAAGGACTTCGGAACATGCAGCACTATGGCCGGTTTTGGTCCAAGCTCCTAGGCCGCCGACTGCTGACGGAACTTTCAGCCGATGAGCTCCGCCACATTCAGGCCAAGATGAAGGCGAAGGGAACCCGTAGCACGCAGACAATCAACCGCTACTTCGGCGGACTCCGGTGTATCCTGAATCTCGCCATTGGAGAGGGCTACCTGACCGCCAATCCTGTCAAAGGCGTGAAGTTCTTCCCTGAAGCTGTCGG
>CAZKHY010000224.1:0-2393 GCA_964552455.1 uncultured Nitrospira sp. | reverse complement strand
AAGAAGGGCCTGTAAGGCCGCTGGTTCGAGTTTGTCCTTCTTGTCTTAAAGCTCCAAGGTGAGTTCCAGAGGAGTGATGATTTCCTCCCAACCAGCCGCGACGCCAAAGAGGGTGTTGCGACAGTCGCCGCCGGTGCGTGATTCGGCACCATAACTCTTGCAGGCAAGGAGCGTTTTCACTGCTAGGACCAGTTCCTCCCGAGTCACCGCTTTTAGGGTCACAATGGAGGGAAACAGGCTGGCAGGCTTGACGACGTTGCGGCTGCCGAGCGCCTGACCTGTCGTTTGATCAAGTTCACTGACCGCATTAAACGTAATCTCTTCTGAGATCTGGTCGAATGGAAGGAGGGAGAAGGCGGTGGAGTATTCGATGCGGTGTTTGATATTGGCTTCCTCACCCAGCGCACTTGCTCCATAGAGGCCGCAGCGTGGGCATTCGAGGCAAAGGTTATCTTTGAGGTAGCACTCTTCGATGTCCTTTCCGACTGCGGTCGTCGCTGATCGAAGTAGGTACTCCATCTGACGTGATTCTGCAGCCTTCTGTTTTGAGCCGAGGAAAGCGACGCGCTTAACCGTTGTGACCCGGTCAGTTTCCGAGAGCGGTGTGTTGACCGAGTTCAGCTCGCGCGTCTCTTCCGTTCTCAGCACGGTGTAGTCCAGGATTTCCCGAAGAAGCAGGAGCTGGATGGTCTCGGCCCCGATCAATGGCCTTGGTTTCTCTACTACATAACCGTTCAGCTTCTCGATGACACTCGTTGTGACAGCCATTTACTCTTCCTCCTTCTCGCTAATGGCGCTGGCGCCCTGGGATTCCCAGAAAGCGGCGATGTCCTGCTGCTTGGCCTTAGCCTTCTTGGTCTTCGAACCCTCCGCCTTGCGTGGCAGATACAGTTCATTAAAACTCCCAACTCCTTCGCCCCAAGTTTCCGAAAGCTTGGCCTCACTCCCATATTTGTCACGAAGGAATGCAATCCATGCCTGGCGTCGGGCTTCCTTTGATTGGAGCGCCTTCTTGCGAAGGTCATAGTAGAGGCCGTAATCGAGTCGGTCGAGGAGCCGGTCATGAACGGTAATGGGGGCCTCACCCAGCAGCTTGACCAAGTAATCGATGCCCTGCTCCAGAGCCTGGAGACCTGCCGGAGACGGGTTTCTGCCGGTTGCTTCATGGACGCGGACAGCATAACCCTTGAGGGAAGCGGCGTCGCGCCGGCCGCTCTTGACTTCGCTCAGAATTTTCCCGACTGGTCCCATGAGGCCATGCTTGGAGCGTGTCGACTTTCTGGACACCCGGTGAAACTCAGCAAGGTAACCCGCGAATTCCTGCCGGGTCGCATCAATCTGTGGCTGAGCCTTTTCGAAGTCAAAGGGTTTGACCTGAACCGCGATAGGAACTCTCATTCGAATACCTCCTTAGCTCCGGATTGCATGAAATCCAGGTAACTGCTCAATAAGTCGCAGATGATGTGCCGTAAGACTTTTACCACCGCCTTCCTCAATGCGACGGGCAATTTTCTCGGGCGGGTCAGCGGCAAGAATCTGATAGAGCGCGGAGCGCGCCGGTAATCCGCTGTCTCTCACTAGCAGGCTGGCAGCTCCAATGGCGGCAAGCCAGTGTTTGGCTTCCGTGATGGGCAACCAGTCGTATCCCACGAGGGACCGGATCGCCGGGACTGGCGGAACATAGGCCGCTCCTGCCTTCCCCTGAAAGTCGACTGGGTCGCCTTCTTTGTGGATTGCCACTGAAGCATCAAAGACCAGGCTCAGCAGCAGCGCGACGTAAAGGCGCCGCAGCCCCTTGCTGGTCTCCGATTCATCATTGCCGGCAGCGACCTCATAGCTGAGCGGTATAAAGATCAGGTTCGGTGTCTGGCAAATCAGATGGACAGTCTCGTAAAGGCGAAAGACCTCGCGACGGATTGCCCTGCACTCCTGTTGATTTATGCGATTGTCGATGAGTGCCTGGACCGCCTCTTCCCAAGTCGCGAATGATTGCGCACACGCATTCTTGAGAGCATTCAGATCCTCGTCAAACTCTTCCTTCAGCCTTTTCGTGGCTTCCTGTCGTCTCTTCTTCTGGGTATCAGGAGTGAAGCGATAGCTGAAGATAGAGAGCAGTTCTTCCGGCTCCAGCGTGAAGGGGTCGCGCTCGCCCAGGTGGCGGGCGGCTTGGTCGGTGAAGCCGAAGGAAAATCCAGACTCCAGATTGCCAGTGTCGCCACGCATCCGGGCCTTTGCCGTCTCTGTCCATTCCCTAACCTTCCGGATTAACTGCTCGCCCTTACCTGGTCCAAGGTTGAGTCGAGGCAGGAAAGTAATCATCTCCGCAGGACGGCTTCCTAATAGGGTCTGCAGGAGGAGCCGTTCGTAGTAGCAACTGGCACAAACCATGATGT
>CAZKHY010000223.1:0-2520 GCA_964552455.1 uncultured Nitrospira sp. | reverse complement strand
GAACAGGTCACAAACTAGACCGAACCATCGGAGTCGCCGGAGTCGGTTTTACCGGGCATAGCTCCGCATTCCTCGGAGTTGAGCGAGGTTCCAACTTGGGCTAAGTTGTTTTGGTTCGGCTGAGTTACGGCGAGATTCTGACTACGTGAACTTCCTAAACCGCGGGTCGCACGTTCAATTCGTGTCGGGGGCACCAAATTTTTCCTTGGTTGTTCAATGACTTGTTCGACACCCTCTGTTCCCTCCTGACCCTGCAGCTGCCCCAGTGTAACCGCGAGTGTAACCTTTTCTCGCTTGAAGTACTCATTGAGGCGTCCGGCTGCCTCTTTCAGGTCGGCTTCGTTGACGATGTTGTAGCGATCAAAGACACTCCTTGTCTTGTGCCCGGAAATCGCCATCGCGACCTTCTCGGGGACACCAGCCCTGGTCATATTCCTCACGGCGGTGCGCCGGAAGTCGTGAATCACCCGCCCTTCTAGCCCGACCCGTTCGCAGGCCGTCAGCCAGGCTTTCCGTATCAATCCCAGCCGTTTCCCGTTTTTGTGACAGACCCACTGACAGGCTGGATACTTCGCATCCCGTCGCCGCTTGGCTTCCACCAAGACCCGGTGAAGGTCTGGAGGCAAGTACACGGTGCGTGGCGTTTCGGTCTTGGTCTGGAAGGGTTTGAGAAACAACTTAGCTTCAGTGAGGTCCACTTGGGACCAGGTCAGCCCTAAAATCTCACCAATGCGCAGGCCGGTGTAATAGGCGATGCTCACCGCAACCTGGGCATAATCCGGCAACGCGCCTCGGACGGCGAGATATTCTTCATACGAGAAGAACCCGGACCGAATATTGTGCTCCTCCAACATGGGAATATGCGGCATGCGGACGACCTTGGGCGGAGTGTGCTGCAGGGCGATCCTGAACATGCGCTTGAGACAGGCGAGCTCACGGTTAATGGTTCCATTCGCCGCCCCTTCTGCCCGCCGCTTTTCGATGTACCCCTTGATCTTATCTGTCGTAATGGCCGACGCACGCAGACGCGAAAAGTAGGGTGTCAAATGCTGGATATAATCCTCCAGGCGTCGCATCGTCTTCCGTTCATTCACCGAGTAGTCTTGACGGATGCCCGCCACCAGGTCTTCAAACGTCGTCCGGGCAACTTGCGGCCCGTAGTGCTGCCCACCAGCCACCTGCCCTTCCCGTTCTTTGAGCATCCGGCGCGCTTCGCCCTTATCGGTCGTGCGCGTGCTTTCAAAGAAGGGCCGGCCATCTCGATAGTATTTGATCCACCACGGCCCCCTTTCGACCTTCTCCCCAGTGGTCGGGTCCCGTTTCTTCCGCCGATACACCATCCCCATCGGTTCCCTCCTTTCTTTTCTTGGTTAGCCTTGTGGCTCCAAAACTTTATTCTCTTCGATGTAGTGATCCATATCCACAACATCCACGAGAATCCGTTTCCAGCCACGTCTGCGCACAGCAGGCAGGAGCCCGTTCCAAATTAACCGTCGAAGCGACCAGGCCGAGATCCCCATATAGACCGCCGCTTCCTTGATGCTGTAGAGTCGCTTTCGAATGGGCTCACTGCCGGCCATAACTTTTCCTTTGCGAACCCCCGGCTAAATTTCAGCTAGCCCCAGCTTTTCGCTGGCCACTGAAATAGTAAATCAGCCCCTTGACCGCTCGCTTCTTCACGTACCCGTTATCTTCCGAATCCCCGGGACTCGTAAGGCTTCGTAGAACTTCTGCATGCGTTCCCGATGATCCTCCTTGAGGCGAGCCCCTGCGTATTGCAGTGCCCCCCTATCTCCGGACTTCACTGCCGCCCATATCGCCATCCACCGTAGATAATCAGACACGGTCACTCCGTTCTTTTTCGCCACCCGATCCAGGATGTCCAATTCTTCAGGCGACACTCGCACCTCAATGCGCTCCGTTCGATTGAGCCCGTAGTCCATAGACCCTCCTAAATTGCCTTCAAGCCAAGCACTCGTTTAGCCTGCTGCCTGTAAGTGTCCGTACAGTGATTTGAATGTACGGACAATCTGGCGAATTGTCAAGGGCCGCCGCACAATTATTTTCTAGCCGCTAACCGTACGGACAGAAGGCATTCTGACCGAGAACGCAACATGAGAGAAATCCCTTATCAGGCAGGGCCTTAAGGGATGGGAGCGATAGCTAAAAGGCAGCAGGAAATCAGCGAGAATAAAGGCGGGCAGCACACCGGGAAGGCTCGCAATGAATCACCAGACTAAAGTTCGCACGATAAACCGGCTCCCCAAACCGTACGCTTTGCGAACCATCCAGTTTGAACTGGCACGAACCTAAAACCACTACCGCTACCACAAATAGAGTCTACTCAAGCATTTTCAAAGGCTCGTAGTAATCAACGCACACACGTTCTCCGGCCATTTCATTGATCTTCTTTGCAGATTGTCGCCATTCTTTAATGAGATGCATTTGGCCCTCGCGAGCCAAGTTCCACTGTGCTTTGAGCTCACGCAATCTTGGCTCGTAGATTGAACCACTCACAGC
>CAZKHY010000222.1:0-2536 GCA_964552455.1 uncultured Nitrospira sp. | reverse complement strand
GATCACGGCCTATGAGCGGCGTCGCAAAGTCGAAGTCCCCTGGCTGTTTCCGGACTGCTGATCTCTCGCCAAAACCCCTGATATTCCTCTCGGACTTGCCAGCTAGTCTCTTCGCCCCAAACGTCCTCCACAAGGCATCGATCAGCCTACCCTCAAGTAAGCCTGTGCGGTAACCTATTTTGGGTTAATCCGAAAATAGGTTTACAAGTCCGACAGACCTTGAGGCAAAAGTTGGTGAAGAGTGGCGAAATCTGTCTTCACAGATAGATATGAGCGGTTCCGCATGCTGCTTATTGAAGCTCGTAATGCCGCTGGGCTTACCCAGGTAACACTCGCCGAGAAGCTACATCGCCCTCAGTCTTATGTCTCGAAATACGAACGTGGTGAACGGCGACTAGATTTCATCGAGTTCCTGGACGTTGCTCGCGCTATTGGAGTCAATCCAGTGAAGTTCATACGGCAGTTGGATGTGCCTCCCACAAACAAGAAGCGGGCGAGGGCCCTGTGAAGATTGTCCGCGAAGAACTCCTCATTTCGGTTGGAAAGTTTGCAGCCTCCACAGACTGGCAGAACATCCATTCCGCTGTTGCCCAGGCCATTCGGAGAATGCATTGGCCTGCAGGTTCCAGGAAGTTCACAATCTACCCGGAGAGTGGGAAGAAGAGGGGCAAGGGAAACGGCGTAAAACCCATCAAGGACGGGCTTATGAATACACTGGTCAAGCAGGGATGGAAACAGGAGGTCCACCTCGATATCGCAACTGTAGCTAAGCCGGGGAAACTCGATGCTGTGTTTGAGACAGGTTATGGTCCTGTGGCACTGGAATGGGAAACAGGTAATATATCGTCTAGCCACCGAGCATTAAACAAAATGGCGCTAGGCCTAATGAAAGGAGTGCTTGCAGCAGGGATACTTGTGGTACCGACACAGGAACTATACCAGTATCTGACCGACCGTGTTGGTAACTGGCCTGAACTGGAGCCTTACTTGGACCTATGGAAAGCCATCCCCTGCTCGTCCGGTGTCCTCGAAGTTATTGCCGTCGAACATGATGCTACCAGCAAGCAGGTACCACGGATACCGAAGGGCACATCAGGCCGAGCTCTAGGGTAAGAAGGAAGATCACCTTTCAACATAATCATCGTTCCGATGCGAATGAATATCGCTGCTTTCGAGCCGGGCGATGATATCATCTGCGAAATCAATCTCTACTCCCAACCATCGACGCTGCTTGCGTTCGCAAACAACATAAGTCGTTCCGCTCCCTCCAAATGGGTCTAGAACTAAATCGCCCGGTACGGTTGACATTTCGACGACCCGTTCCAGGATTTTAGTCGAGAGGGCATTCGCACGGCGATTCTTGGATTTGAACTTCCAATGTCGCACTGGAGGAATGTCTGTCCAAACATCTTTGAGTGTAACACCCTTGGGATTCATGGCGTTACGATGACCACCGTAATCCTTGATCTCACCTTCACAGTGACGGCATCTTTCGATTGGGGTCCGGATACGTCTAAAAGTCTTTGGTTTGCCTTTTGTGAAGTACAGCAAGCTGTAGTGGCTAGGGTGTAGCCGTCCGGGGATTGGAAGGCAGGCACTTATCTCAAGGGCAATCCAGTGACGAAACTGCAAGCCTTGTGTAAGCAGGAAGGAGCCAAGGAAGATATTCCATTTTGGCAGATTGTAAAGGTAAATGGCTCCGCCTGGTTTAATTACACGAACACACTCAGCTAGCCAAGCGTGGCACCAGTTCAGGTAGCCATTCTCAGGCTTCAAGTCATCAGTGCGTTCTCCATATTTCTTTCCCAGGTTGAAAGGTGGATCGGCAAAAACGGCGTCAACAGTCTCATTCTTGATAAACGGTAAGACATCCATACAATCTGCCGCGAAGAGTGCGCCGAGGTCAGTTCGGTAGACCGGAGAGATTTTGTGAGGAATGCGCCTCATAAATGTGGAAGCATCGAATGCCTGCCCACCCCATTTGAATCGAATTTGCCCGACTGCGCTCCTAGCTACTTCAGGAGTCATGGCAAACCTCTAGACTCATGTGAACTGTAGCCCATCGTGGGCTATTCTTCAACCTGTGTGCTTTACCGCAAAGCCAGTGGAGGATATCGCGCACCCTCTGAGGTTCCCACAGCCTAACCAAGACAGGTGGCCTGCGGTCCGGAGCGCACGTCGCCGAAGCGGCGGGCCCCCGCCCGGCATCCGGAGATGGAAAGCCGGTACTGACCAAGGCACCGTGATCGGAACGATCACAGCCGCGGGAATACCGGAAGGCTTCTGCTCCGGACTGCCGTGCTCACCCGTTGCGACAAAAGAGCACGGGTCCCCGGTGCCGCAGGAGGCGCGGGAGCGATGTTCGCAGGCCACCTGTTACACCCCCCCTCAAGTTCCGTTCGATTTCCACCGATGACGGACTGTATTGAAGCGCACAGCGTGTGAGGCATCGTGAACTCACCAGTTGTGAAATCCGATCCGCAGCCGTCTTCGACTTCGGTCGCCGGCATCGACCTGGCCGAGGCCTTCCGCCTGC
>CAZKHY010000221.1:0-2537 GCA_964552455.1 uncultured Nitrospira sp. | reverse complement strand
CATTGCCATTTTTGTTGTCGTCGTTATTGTGTGGCTCATTGCTTCGCGCCGCCGGTCGCTCCCTTGCCCGGTCTGGTTACGCTGGTGTGTCGAACTCGACAATCCCTTCACGAAAACCAACCGCGCGGCAGTCATCGTTGACCATCTCGATCTTCGGCCCGGCATGACTGTCCTGGATCTTGGCTGTGGCCCCGGGCGGCTCACGGTGCCGGCTGCGCAACGAGTGGGCCGGGACGGTCGAGTGGTCGCGGTGGACCTCCAAGCGGGCATGCTCGCCCGAGCGAAGGAAAAGGCTCACGCCGCGAATCTGTCAAACGTTGAATTCGTCCAGGCCGGAGCCGGTGAAGGGAAATTAGGTCATGGCCGGTTCGACCGGGCGCTGCTCGTCACGGTCTTGGGAGAGATTCCGGATCGCACAGGGGCGCTCAAAGAGGTTTTCGATGCTCTGAAACCGGGCGGCATCCTGTCCGTGACTGAAACCCTGTTCGACCCTCACTACCAGAGCCGTCAGACCGTCATGCGGCTGGCCGGTGAAGTCGGTTTCAGAGAACGAGGGTTCTTCGGCAATCGGGTGGCCTTTACCGTGAATTTGGAGAAACCCGCCAGTGGCCGGCAAGCCACATAGCCTGCCCGCTTCGCTCGCAGCAAAATCCGCATTTGATCCAGACAGTCAATCTTCAAATCCCAACCACACGCAATCCACTGGCCTTGGCCGCGGTCGCCAGTGTGCCGTCATGGGTCGCCATCACAAGATCGGTGCCTGTCCGCTCTCGCCAGAGCAGCGCTGTCGCTAAATGAATCGCGTCTAGGGTGCCAAGCATAGTCGGCAGCGGCTGAGCGGCCCGTGCCAGGACCGGCCGGGTCAACTCCACGATCTCCATCGCCTCGACCAGCCGAAAGACAGCCTCACGCCGCATGGCGATCTCGTCGTCAGTGAGTCCCTCTGCGAGACGCAGCCGATCCAGCGTCCGCAGACATTCCACTTCCACAAGCGCGGAGCCGATCCCCTGCTCGATGGTGGGCCACTGCTTGAGGGCATTGGGTTGACGGAGGACGATGCGCAGGAGCACCGACGAATCAACGTAGGCGATCACCGCTCGCCCTGTCGCTCTTCGAGGAGCAGAGCTACGACGTCCCTCCGCGTACGCAAGGGCGGCGGCAGCGCCACGCGGCTGAGCTTCGGGGCGTCAGGTAGAGGCGCTCGGACTTTCAATGAGGCGCCTTCCGCCTCATACGGCTGGATACGCGCGATCGGCGTATCACGATCCAGTACGGTGATACTCCTGCCGCTGCGCACCTTCCGCAGGTACTCGCTCAGGCGGCTCTTCAGGTCGGCGATGCGAACACCGTTCATGACCACATGATAGCCAGGAATGGTCATCTATGCAAGGACCTGATACGGACTGACTGGGAAGCCTGCCTGGCACGGGGCACGAGGCTCTCGGCAAGAGGATGGCACCGTCAGACCTCGCGCCTCCAGCCCCACGCCTCGCACCTGTCCGCTAAACGGGCAGATAGCCGTTGGCCTTGAACCACGCCAGCGCGTCGCGGATGGCCTGCTCGATGGAGCTCTGCGGGAGATCCAGTTCCCGGATCGCCTTGGAGCAGTCATACTGCTGCATGTGCCTGAGCATCTCGACGAAGAAGCCCGGCACGGGCGCCGGCTTGCGCAAGATCGTCCTGAAGGCCCAGTCCCCGGCTTTCGATCCGTAGCGGGCGAGCGTGAAGGGGACCGGGAACAGGGGGGCGGGCACACCGGCCACCCGCGCGATCAGCTCGTTCAACTCCTTCTGAGTCGTGTTCCAGTTCCCCAGAATGTACCGTCCGCCCACGCGCCCCCGTTCCGCCGCCCGCACCAGCCCGACCGCCACGTCCCGCACGTCGATGACGTTCACCGGCCCCTGGACGTAGCCAGGCATCAGGCGCTTGGCGATCATCAGGATTTGGGTCCCGCTGGTCGGTTTGCTGTCGAAAGGTCCGAAGAAGGCGGTGGGGTTCACGACCACAGCCGACAGACCGGCCCGTGCCGCCTTCAGGACCTCGTTCTCCATCGCCACCTTCGCGATCAAGTAGGGATTGTTCGGGTAGCTCGTGTCGAAGGGGCAGGTCTCGTCCGCCAGCTTCCCCTGCGTCCTCGGAGGCCCGATCGTCGTCAAGGTGCTGGTGAAGACCAGGCGCTCGACCGACGACCGGCGCAGGGCGTCAAGGAGATTCCCGGTCTCGCGCAGCGCCTGAGCCATGGCCTTGTCGGCGGGGATAGTCTGGGCCGGATAGTAGCTGGCCGTCTGGTAGACGACCCGCGCCCCCCGGCAGGCTTCGGCCAGCGAGGCGGGATCGTTGAGGTCGCCCTCCACTCGCTCGATGTCCAGCCCCTTGAGCGTCCGGTGATGGAGGGCCTGTTGATGCGACTGGATGGGTCGGAGGAAGGCACGGACTTCGTCGCCCTTGGCGAGCAGCGCGCGCACCAGGTTCGATCCCAGGAACCCGCTTGCACCCAACACCAGGACTTTCATCAGAAACCAACGCTAAATTCTAAG
>CAZKHY010000220.1:0-2547 GCA_964552455.1 uncultured Nitrospira sp. | reverse complement strand
GCCGTGTAGATGGCGGCGGTCAGTCC
Source organism: uncultured Nitrospira sp. (assembly GCA_964552455.1). Taxonomy (GTDB): domain Bacteria; phylum Nitrospirota; class Nitrospiria; order Nitrospirales; family Nitrospiraceae; genus VGXG01. The sequence goes on along the minus strand of CAZKHY010000220.1, from coordinate 2,521 downwards.
CGCCGGTCCCGATCCGATGATGACGACGTCGCGCATGGGTTCTTTCTACCACGAAACGCGGAGTGAATACACGAAGCCGGCAAGGTTACGGACGCGGGGTCGCCGCCTGGAGGACGTACTGCAGTTCTCCCTGGAGCCCCAGCCGGTCCACCCAATCCCACAGATAGGTCAGATCAAGCTTGAGGTTGGGGTTCTTGACGATGCCCAGGGCGTCTTCAAAGTCATGGGGGCGGCTGGCTTTAAGTTTGAGAAGGATCAGGTCTTCCGGGCTACAAACCTGTACCGACACCCCCAGAAGATTCATGGTTCGTCTTCGGGACAACAATGACTCTTCGTGGGAGTCGGAAGAGAACATGAGATCAAGCGGAATGCCCGGATAGGCGGGATGTACTAAGCGCTGCACCCGGTCTTTGGCCAGGGGATTCTGCTTGATCCAAGTCTCGTCGGGCCGAAATCCGTGAGCGATGAGGGAATCGGTCAGCTCCGCTCGGGCCGGTCCCTGTGCAAGCACGAGGAGATCAATATCCTGAGTGGAACGGATGCGGCCCCAGGCGTTCACGGCCAGCGCCCCAACCAGACAATAACGCGGCGGGGGATGCGGTAACGCCGCAATCACCGCGCGCAGGCAGCTGGCCATCTGGCCTTGCTCAGGGGGCACGCTCGTCTCGCGGTCCTGGTAGCTGGGTTTCAGCCGCTAGATTCAGGCGGAACGGGTTGTCGAACGGGGGACGAGGCGGCAAGGGGGGGCGTTCCAAGGCTTCGGCGCAGGCCAACGACCATGTGCGGATGTCGTCAGACAACTGGCAGCCCCTGAGGATGCCCTCTTCGGGAGTCTGGGCATAATCGTCCGGAGAGATCTGCTGCGCCGTCACGTGGAGCTTCCGCAGCCAGATCGGAGGATGGTTGGGATCGAGCGCCATGCGCGTATCCTACCGGAACCGGACGAAAAAGCAAAGGCGGGCGCGGGTATGCCGGGACTGAACTAGGATCGGAAAAGTGGACGCCTTCAACCTGCTATATTCGAAGGCTGGAGGTAGGGGATGGAAACATTACCACGACAGAAGTACACGAAAGAATTCCGTGAACGGGCGGTCCGATTAGTGCTCGAACAGACGTGCACGATCCCGGAGGCCGCGAGACGACTTGCCATGTCCGACAAGACGCTCGCAACTGGGTGTTTCGAGCGCGGCACGGAACACTCACGGGGGTGGGCGAGCATCGACGGCCCATCACCAATCTCGAGGCCGAGGTGTCACGACTCAATCGCGAGCTCGCGGAGGCCCGCATGGAGCGCGACATCCTAAAAAAAGCCACCGCATACTTTGCCAAGGCGCAGTTGCCCGGTACGCACTGATGACGACGCCGCGAGCCCACTATCCCCTGGCGGTGCTGTGCCGGGTGCTTGAGGTTTCCCGGAGCGGGTATCACGCCTGGACGAGGCGCCGCCCCTCCAAGCGCGCCCAGGAGAACGCACGGTTGGAAGTGGCGATCCAGGCCGCCCATGCGCGCGCCCGCCGGCCCTACGGGCCAGAACGGCTCCAAGACGAACTGAAGGCCGATGGGTTCACGGCCAGCGTCGGGTGCATCAAGCGCTTGCGCAAGAAGCTTGGCCGCCGCTGTATGCAGGTGCGCAAGTTCACGGCGACGACGGACTCGGCGCACGATCTGCCGGTCGCGAACAACCTGCTCGATCAGAACTTTCAAACCGGCCAGCCGAACGAGGCCTGGGTCACCGACATCACCTATGTCCCCACCGACGAAGGCTGGCTGTATCTCGCGGGGATTAAGGATCTCTATACCCGTGAACTCGTCGGCTACGCGATGGGCGAACGCATGACGAAGGCGCTCGTGGAGCGGGCGCTCTTCCAGGCGGTCTCTGCCAAGCGCCCGCCTGCAGGGTTGATTCACCACTCGGATCGAGGAAGCCAATATTGCGCGCGGGCCTACCAGGATCAGTTGCGCCGGTTCGGCATCACCGCGTCAATGAGTCGGAAGGGCAACTGCTATGACAATGCGCCGATGGAGAGTTTCTGGGGCACGCTCAAGAATGAACTGGTGCACCATCGGCGCTATGCCACCCGTGAACAGGCCCGCAGCGAGATTACCGAGTACATCGAGATCTTCTACAACCGCCAGCGGCGGCATTCACGACTCGGCAACCTCTCGCCGGCGGCATTTGCCCAACAGTGTTCCCGTCAGCAGCCGGCGGCATGAGGCTGCATCGTATGGCGTCCACGATTGACGACCGAGCTCATTGGAGAGACAGTCTGACGTAAGAGACATAGCCGTCATCGGCATTGATTTTCGGGACCCGGGCAGAAAGAGCTAGCGGCTAGCATGGAGTGGCTGGAGCAAATCCGCCGATGCCCTAGGACAGAGGATATTGCACAGAGAAGTCAGGCGAGACCTTCCAGTTTCGTATAAATGCGATTGACTTCTCGCCGGAGCTTGTCCATCGAGCTAGTTCCGTCGAGGACGTAATCGGCGAGCGTCGCCTTTTCGGTCAGCGGCATCTGGGCGC
>CAZKHY010000219.1:0-2558 GCA_964552455.1 uncultured Nitrospira sp. | reverse complement strand
CGGAGCTGGCCCAGCGTGAAGCGTCTCGTCGTGTCGGCGGTGGCGACCACCAGGTGTTTCGAGGACGTGAAGGAACCGTCCGTCAGCGTCGCTCCGTTGAACTCGGTGGTCCGAGCCAGCCGGTCCAACTCAGAGACGAGTTGTGTGAATTCAGACTGCAACGCGGTTCGGTCTGAGGAGGTGTTCGTATCGCTCGCGGCCTGGACCGACAATTCGCGCAGCCGGCCGAGGATGTTGGTCGCCACGTTGTAGGCGCCTTCAGCCGTCTGCACCAACGAGGTCGCATCACCCACGTTCCGGACGGCCTGATTCAGACCCCGCGCTTGGAAATTCAACTTATTGGCGATCGAGAGGCCAGCCGCGTCATCGGCCGCCCGGTTCACCCGAAGACCGGATGAGAGCCGCTCCAATGATTTGCCCAAAGCGGCGTTGTTCAGACCCAGGTTGCGCTGGGCGTTCAAACTTGCCAGGTTGGTATTGACTGTGAGTGGCATCGTGGAATCCTCCTTGAATGTTTAGGTGCCCGCCATTCCCGGCCACGGCATCCTTGCCGCGACCATTTGTACGACATGAACCAGTTCGTGCTGTGCAACCAGCCGGACGCGAAGCCTGCACCTCCTTTCATGCTGTCCCAGGTTGCCCTGTCTGGCAGGCTTATCGGCAGCGGTCATCGAGGACTTGAGGAGGAATCCATCGGCCGATCGGAACGTGCGATGCTGCTGCTCGTTCGTGCCCGTTCATGGACAGAGAAGCGACCAGTCACTGAGTGAACGTTAGTGCGGGGCGAGGATATTGGCGGCGAGGTATCGTTCGGAGGGCAACGAAGAATCATAGCTGTAGAACAGGACCAGGATCCGGCCTCCCTCGAGATCAAGAAACGCCGGATAGCCGGCCTCGAACTCGTGTTCATACCGGTGATCGTTGGGGTCCTCCAGAAGCTTGTGCTGGGACCAGGTCAACCCGCCATCGTGGCTGACGCTCAGTCCCACACCAAGCCCGACCAGGCCCTGCGGATTGCCGAGGTGGTTGCGATAGCCCAGGATCACCTCACCGGATGGCCCGAGATGGAGGGACGGGGACGTACCCCAGAGAGGCATGACCTCCGGCGCCGACCAGGTTCTTCCTCCGTCGGCCGAGACCGAACGGTACAAGTCCCGCTTCCGCCCTTCGACCCCCTGCTGACGCAGGACTGCGAGAATCCGGCCGTCGCGAAGTTCCACGAGTGTCCCTTCATTGAATCCGGCGCAGTGCACGGTCCCGTCGGATGTGACGGGGAGGATCGTCGCGTGGGGGTCATAACCGATAGTCGCGTGCTCCCCCCACGTCCGGCCACCGTCGCGCGAGCGGATCAGCCCGCTCCGCCAGGGTTCCTCGGACACGCGCTTGCCCCAGATCGGGCACAGCAGGTCCCCGTCCGACAGTTCGACGATGCGGCCGTAGGCAAACGGTTCGAGCACCTCGGTGGCGATCGGCGTCGGGTCGGACCAGGTGACGCCGTGATCGCGGGATTGTAAGACGATCAGATCCGCCTCGTGTTGGTCCCACCTGCGGGTCAGCTTGGCGTCGCAGCAGGGATAGAGAACCGTGCCGTTCCGAAGCGTGGTCAGGCCCACCGAAAGATTGATGCAGCCATCCGACTTCGTGGAGCGCAACATCGGAACGGGCTTGCCCCATGTTCGGCCTTCGTCGGACGAGCGCAGCAGATAGGCCACCCCGCCAGGCAGGCAATCGAACCGGGTGCAAAAACTGGCCAGCAGATCCCCGTTGGCCGCGCGCGTGAGTCCCGGGAAGAGCGCCGGCTCTTCACCCCGCTGTACGGCAAACTTGTCGAGAACCGCAAACGCTCCTCTTGCACGCCTCACGTTCTACGCCTCACGGCTATTGCGTGATCACCGCGAGTGCCATCTGACGTTGGTACAGGGCGGCAATCTGGGAGATGAGCTCTATGCGGCCTGGATCCAATCGCAGCAGGTTCTCGTAACAAATCCCGGCTTCCACATAGGCGCCTCGGTCCAGATAGAGACGCGCCAGTTTCTCGCAGGATTCGGCATCGTCTGGTTCCAGCCGGACCACTTCCTTGAAAAAGTTCTCTGCCTGCTCCTTCATCCCATGCTCAAAGGCAAGGCAGCCCAAGGCCCTATACAGATCGTATCGAGACGGATCGAGTATGAGTCCTTGCTCCCAGGCTTCGACCGCCCCGTCGGCGTCACCAGACTTGAATCGGGCATGGCCGAGGCGCGCATAGGCTTCGGCCGTCGGCTGCTGCGCAACGGCTTGTTCCAGTTTGACTGTGGCCCGCCGATAGTCCTTGGTCCGGCAATAAAACCACCCGGCATCCTCAAGGGACTCCTCCCGCACCTTGCCCGCGAATTCGGTCCGCAGCATGGCGCAACGATCCGCCCAGGTCTTCTGTCTCGCCTGCGCCGCTTGCAGGAGGATGCTGACCTTGCGGTCGGACTTGGCCAGCCTCTGGAGCCGCTCCGTAACGTGGACGGCTTCATCGATACGGTTGGTCTCCAGACAGAGACGACTCAACAACTTCATGGCTGGGACATGAT
>CAZKHY010000218.1:0-2566 GCA_964552455.1 uncultured Nitrospira sp. | reverse complement strand
TTGACCGGCGGCGGGAACCCGGAGGCGGTGGTGTTCGGCGTCGTCAATGAGGTTGGTCGTGGGCGGGACCACCAGGGGCGAGGGATGGCCTGCCTCCAGGAGCGCCTGTGCTTGGACAATCAGGACAGGGCGCATCTTGCCTGGTTCGGTGCCATGCCGTGGGTCAAGATCGGCGAGCCAGATTTCGCCGCGATCAGGCATCAGGGGCCCGTTCGATGGCCGCGAATTCGGCGTTCACTCGCATGCTTTCTTCGCGGACCTTCTGGGAGGCCTCCGCCAGACGCTTGGCGCGCAGTTTCCGCTTGATCTCCCCGTTCATCCGCTCGATGGCCTGCCGGATATACTCGGCTCGCGACAGATGCAGCGTTTTGGCACAACGCTGGCTGGTTTCCAGCAGGTCATCCGGCAACTTTAACGAAATGGCGCCCATGGATATCCTCTATAGATATGTCTTTGGGATACGCGAATATCATATCGTAGATGAGCATCTCCTGCAAGCCTGTCACTGTACGTGTGAGCCGCACCCCGGCGATAAGTGTTGGCACTCGACCTCTCGGCTGCAAAGCCGGCTTGTACCCGCTCTCTTTCGACGGCGCGCCGTTGCTGTTCTTGGAGATCAACCGACGAAATTCCTCGCGCATAGGAGGCAAGGGAAACCATGAGCGCGGCTGAGCCTGATCCGATTCCCCGCATTCATCCGGAGCGGGAGACTTCCGAACCTGCGCGGGAGTTGCCGCCCGCCCAGATCAATCTCTTCACCGGCGAGCCGGAAGCGGTCGTGATCCCTATCGAGGCGGAGCCACCGGAGGGTGAAGAACAGGTCATTGACGAAGGCATCCGGATGGTGAAGACCGGCGATACGTCGCAAGTCGTGCTCTCCGGCTTCGGCATGTTCCTCGCGAAAAAAAGCGAGCGGCTGCTGGTCCGGCAAGGCAAGACCGTGGTGTATGAGTTCCCGCTGTTCCGGTTGAGCGAGGTCGTGGTGGCCTCGCGCGGCATCACGCTCTCGTCCGACCTGATCGAAGAGCTGTGCGGGCGCGGCATCCGCCTGAGTTTCCTGACACATGGCGGCAAGCCCTACGCGATGCTGTCTTCGCCGATGCTGACGGCCACAGTGATCTCGCGTCGCGAGCAACTCGCGGCGATCGGCGATTCGCGCGGCGTCACATTCTCGAAGCTGATCGTCGCCGGTAAGCTGACCAATCAGGAGCGGCTGCTCCGCTACTTCGGCAAATACCTGAAGCAGGCCGATCCGCCGCGATTTGAGCGCGTGGACCGCCTGGCGGATCAGATCAACGCGCTCAAGCCGGCGATTCAGCAACTCAGCGGGGCCCGCGTCGAGGATGTCCGGGGAAGCCTCATGGGCTTTGAGGGCACGGCAGGCCGGCTCTACTGGGACGGCGTGAAGGAGATCATCGGTCAGCGGATGGAGTTCATGGGACGCGAGCATCGGGGGGCGACTGATGCCGTCAACGCGCTCCTGAACTACGGCTACGGCATCCTGTACGCCCAGGTGTGGGGAGCGGTGCTCAATGCGGGGCTTGAGCCGTTCGCCGGATTCCTGCACGTGGACCGGCCCGGTAAGCCGTCGCTGGTGCTGGATTTGGTCGAGGAGTTTCGCCAACCGGTGGTGGACCGAACCGTGATCGCCCACGTCAATCTGGGAGAAGCCGTGACGCTCAAAGACGGCATGCTGGATGAGGAAACCCGGTCACGCTACGCGGCCAAGGTCCTGGAGCGGCTGGAATCCGCGGAAGCGGTCAAAGGAAAGAAGTATCAGGTCAAGTCCATCATCCAGATGCAGGCGCGGAGTCTCTGTGCCTTCCTGCGGGAGGAGGGCGCCTACTCCCCGTTCAGTTTCAAGTGGTAGCAACGCGACGATCATGGATGAGCTTTCGACCTATGTCATCTACGACATCCCGGATGATCGAATTCGTACGCGCGTGGCCGAGGTCTGCAAAGACTACGGATTGGAGAGGGTTCAGTACAGCGCCTTTAACGGCCTGCTCACACGCAACAAGCGAGAGGAGTTGTTCCTGCGACTCGAAGGGACGCTGGGCGACCAGCCCGGCAAGATTCTGCTCCAACCGGTCTGCGAGAAGGACGTCCGCGATGGACTCTGTGTTGAGAACGAAGCCCCAGACGGGAAGCTCCCCGCCGCTGATGCTTCGGGTGAACGACCTGAAGCAGTATGACTATTGTCCGCGCGTGGTGTACTACCAGTACGTCATGCCGGTCGAGCGGAAGGCGACGTTCAAGATGGAGCATGGTAAGTCGGCCGAGGCGCGCATTGACGCGTTGGAACAACGACGGACCGTCCGACGCTACCGGTTGCCCGATGGCCAGCGTCATTTTCATGTCTGGCTGACATCAGAGACGCTCGGCCTTTCCGGGAAGTTGGATCTGCTGATCGAATCATCATCAGGCTGGTACCCGGTGGACTTCAAGGAAACGACTGGGCCTGTGCGGTCGAATCACCTGCTGCAACTGTGCGGGTATGCCCTGCTCGTCGAGGAGGCGTATCGGTGTTCGGTCGACCAAGGGTTCATCTATCTGATCCCAGGCG
>CAZKHY010000217.1:0-2567 GCA_964552455.1 uncultured Nitrospira sp. | reverse complement strand
CCGGCTGGCAATGTCTGCTCTGCGGGGAGGTCATCGACCCTGGCAGCGCCGCGAATCGGACCGGTCACCGGATACGGGTCCTGTATCAGGCTCGTCCTCGATACGACGCCGTACCGGCGAAGCCCCGTGGCCCTCATAAGCCCCGGGGAACGAGCCACTCACATCTGCTCAAGGCCTGGAAACGATGGCTTGCGAATCCCTTCCGCTGGTTGGATCGGACCTCGTCATAACGATGAGTACGCTTCGCCGCACCGAGCTTTGCACCGCAGTCGCACGGCAAACGAAGTGGTTGTGTTGAAGGGAGGCGCCATCATGGCTAACGAAAGGAAACAGGAAAGGGTGGCTACTGGAAAACAGTGGCTGAGAATTCCTGACGGGACAAAGGTCAGGTGCCGTCTGGAAGGGTACGAAGGGGCCATTGACGGCCTGACGGAGATCGTCCAGGGGACGAGTCTGAATCCTGATGGGAGGACTCAGTATCGTGTCTATATCGGCGTGCCCAACCGGAAACTGGCCGCCGAGCAGGACCTTCTGATTCTCACGGATCATGACGGCCTTATCATCATGGCCAAGGCGAGCGTCGAGTACCGCCGCTACGTCACGGAACGGCTCCACGGAATGTTCAATGACGACAGGTTTGTCGCACCTCTTTGATGATCAGGTCATTCCCCGGAAGCAGGGCCCACCGATACAGCCAGGAGGCGGAGATGAAGACCATGGCCACGAAAAAGATCGTCATCAACAAGAGCCACGGGGAAATTTTGCCTCAGCCACAAGGCTTTTCTGCGGTTGCGGGAATTGGGCCAACGAGATGTGCTCCAAGAACACGACAGCGCTGCTTACTGGCCCAGCGGTTGTCGGCCTGACGAACCGCGTTTCAATATGTTCGGCGCGCGCATCCCGCGAGACCCCGGCAGCTTGTGCAGGTTGTGGAGGAGCTATAGGAGCCCAGGCGAACGGTCATGGCGCGGAACTCAAGATCGTCGAGATTCCGGATGATGTGCAATGGAAATCGAGAAGTCTGGCGGGATGGATACGGAGCATGTAAGCGAGGTTCACCGTCAGTGGAGCTGAGGAGTCGGGGAAGGACGCGGCTCGGGGGAATGAGATGAACGCCCTTGCCGAATCTGCCGCCGGGAGACCTCCCATGCGACGCAGCGCCGTGACCATCACGTGGCCGACCGGGCCTGCACACCACCCTTCACTTACCCCCCTCATTCCGAAGTGTTCCTCTCACCATCACCTCCGCCTGCTCTGTTGTAACACCGTTTGGCAACGATCAAGGAGGGCGCCTTCCAACCAAGAAAAGCTGCTTCGTGTCGGTCGTTACCGGCCGCGCTGCCCAAGCAGGCGGACGTAGGCCACTACGTCTTGCATTTCCTGCTCGGTGAGCCGGCCCCGCCAGGCGTGCATGGGGGTCAGCACCAGCCCGAACTCGACCGTCGTGAGCAACTGCTCATCCGATTTCATCTGGACGACGGGATTGTGGAAGTTGGCCGGCGGTACCCGCAACTCCTTCGCCTGCGGCCCGTCGCCCCACCCGCCGACTCCATGGCAGCGGACACAGTGCCACTCATAGAGGACCTTTCCGTCCAGCGCCGATCCGGCCGACTCCTGAGCCGACACAAGAGGCGGGACAGCAGGCGCGCCCCAGAGACCGAGCAGGGAAGCGAGCAAGGTTGCCGTTCCCCAGCCAGCCGACTTCTTTTGTGTCACACGGTTCATCATACTCCGCTCTCCAGAAGAGATGCAGGCCAAGGCAGGGACGGATCGCCGATCCTTATCGTGCGACCCGCCCCGTTTGCCCTGGAAGTTACCCGTGAGGCGGCTCATCCACCACCGAGCTCGCCCTTGGTCTCGACGATGAACAGTCCCCCTTCATGTCCGGATGCAGATCGCACCAGAAGGGAAGCCGCTGAGTCTCCACGTCCTTGGTGCTGCCCTTGGTGAAGGTGAGCGTGATGCTCTTCCCCGGACGGATGTGGTAGGCCCTCACGCCCTTGCCTTTGAGGTACACACCCTCGCCTTCCATCTTGACCGGCACATCGAAGAGCAGCGGCGAGGTGAACCCGTGCTCGATGGTGTCCTCATTCTTGATGAGGATGCTCGTCAGCTCACCCGGCAGCGAGTGGCCGGTCACTTTGTAGGCCTTGTCCTTGATGACTATTTCAATCTTCAAGGGATCGGCGGCCTGCACGACCGACGGGATATTTGTGCGACAAGCCCCGCTAGCCCTGTCGCAGCAAGTGCCATGCCGATGAGGAGGGACTTGTGTGAATGTCGCCTGACCTTCATAGCGGGCCGTCTGGGGTGAATGGGAGCCTGTTGAAAAGGTTTTCATGACCTCATTCCCCGTGATGAGACATCGAAAATCCTAGGCTTCCGAGGGGTGGCTCTCGGAAAATATTCGCGCCGGGGTCGTTTTCCGCGGTGTTGCCACTTCGCTCATTCCTCCCAAAAGAACTTCTCCCAATCCACGTGCTTGTCCCACCATTCCTTATGTCGTTTGACGTCGTGCAAGGCCGGTGGTGTCACCTGGTAGCAGTAATCCCAAATCGCGTCCGCCG
>CAZKHY010000216.1:0-2574 GCA_964552455.1 uncultured Nitrospira sp. | reverse complement strand
TGCTCGGAGCACGTTTCAGCCTTGAGAATGGCTACGACATTCGGCTATACGCCGTGGAGGGCGTTGACAAGCGATTGAATACGCGCAAGAATCCCGTCCACGCTTGTAGTTTGTCTGGGCATACTATGCCGGTCAGCATACTCAATTGTTATGCCTCGTGAGTACCGCGCCCCTGGGATGAAGGATGAGATGGAGAACATGAGTCCGACCCGTACGACACCTGCCTGCGAAGGATCAGAGTTGGAGCACTCCTCCCATTCGATCGTGGAGAAGGAGTACTCACGGGGAGTAGAAGCTTACCTGCGCCAGGGACGCCTTCGACCACTCCTCCTCCTGGGCGATGCTAAAACCGTCCTCGATCAGCTACCACCCTCGTGCATCGACTTCGCAATGACATCGCCGCCCTATTGGGGAAAGCGCGAGTATGACGGCGGAGGCATCGGCCTCGAACCTGACTATCATGAATTCGTCCGTCACCTGACTGAGATATTCCTTTCACTACAGCGCGTCCTCAAACCGGAGGGCTCATTCTGGCTCAACATTGGGGACACGTATCAGGCTAAAGGCCTTGTCGGCGTTCCCTGGCGAGTTGCACTTGAACTGACGGATCGCCAAGGCTGGATTCTGCGCAACAGCGTGATTTGGAACAAGATCAAGAGCGGTATGGATAACACCAAAGACCGTCTTGGCAACGTGCACGAACACGTATTTCACTTCGTCAAGCAGGCCAAGTACTACTACAATGCTGACGCGATTCGCTCAAAGCCTCGCGAGGCAAAGGTTGTGCATGGCGCCGTAGTATCTGCGACAGGCGTCTCCGGCGTCCGATACAAGCGCCAGATTGAACTGTCGACCTCGCTAAGCGAACGAGAAAAGCAGGCGGCGTTCAAGGCGCTGGATCAGATTCTCGCGGAAGTAAGTTCCGGTCGAATCTCGGACTTCCGGATGATTATTCGCGGGCAACAACGTGCTACGCATTCGGACAGCGAGAAGATCTCAGGCCGAGCTAAGGAACTTCTCGACAAGGGCTTCTACTTTCTGCGTTACCATCCAAACGGAAGCAAGCCGGCTGATGTGTGGGACATCATTCCAGAGGACACACAGAGGAGGGAGGCCCACTTCGCACCGTACCCTGTGGACCTGTGTCGAATTCCGATTCTGGCTACTTGTCCAGAAGGTGGCGTAGTCCTCGATCCGTTTTGTGGAACGGGAACCACCCTTCTTGCAGCGCGTGATCTCGGGCGGCGGTCAATCGGCATTGACATCTCGCACCACTACCTAACGCTGGCACGTGAACGATGCGCGACACTCCTATGAACACTGTAGTCGAGCTGTTCGGCCACTCTGCCGAAAGTCGGCGAAAGGACTGGTCGCGTGTAGTGCGGGAGCAGCAGTGCCCTTTCTTGGGCAAAAAATGCTACAAAGTTCGGAAAAGCGATCCCGACACTTCCATAGGATCGTGCACGGTTCTCTACGGCAAAGAGCAGGCTCCAGTTGTCATTTGCCCGACTCGGCTGCTTGAACGACGCCAGATATTCACCGACTGCCTCCATCTTCTAACCACACACGAGCCCGGGAATGAGCTTCACATCGTCCAAGAGGTATCTGTTCCAGGAGGCAGCGTGGATTACGTCCTGGCCTCAGCAAGGAAGGGCAAGGTGAAGGATTTCGTTGGAGTTGAGATCCAGACACTGGATACCACAGGTACGGTCTGGCCTGAGCGACAGCGGCTATTGAAGAAACTTGGCGTCCCCCGCGGTGACAAGGAAGAGGCCTCCGGGAAGTCATACGGCATGAACTGGAAGATGACGGCAAAGACGATCTTGGTTCAGATGCACCACAAAATCCAGACTTTTGAGCACGTCAACAAGAAGCTGGTTCTTGTGCTTCAGGACAAGCTCTTCGCTTACATGACAAAGGAATTCACCTTCGAGCATTTGAAAAACCCCGCTGTGCTTGGCGATTCGATGCACCTGCACGTGTACCGGCTAGAGAAACAGCCAGACCGGTCGTTCAAATTGGGGATGCAATCGCGGATGAGTACCGATGCGGAAGGGATCGCAGCATGCCTTGGGTTACAGGCCGAGGCCCGGATTGAGCTAGCCCAGATCGTGGCGGCTCTCGAAGCAAAGCTGTCGCCAAACACTCTCTTCAAGCCGGTGTAATCCATGCGCTGCTGGCTCTTGATGGGGGCATAACAACCGGTTACAGCGGACGGCGCTCAGCGCCGCCGCTGAACCGGAGCGTTAGACCGAAGGCGGGCCGTTTTACGATTCACAATGTGTTTCCAGACAGAGGGTTCAAGCCATGAAGCTCAATTATTATCCCGATACGGACTCGCTGTATATCGACCTTTCTGAACGGCCAAGCGTCGAGAGCCGGGAGATTTCTGAGGGGATCGTCCTTGATTACGATACCGAAGGCAATCTTGTGGGGATCGACATCGACAATGCAAGCCGAAAGGTCGATCTAAAACAGCTGACGCTCTGCAAGCTGCCGCTGACTGTGCAGACCATTTCCGCCTAACATGGCGCTGAGCGCTGACGAGAGAGTCCGGGATGTGCGTGTTTCAGC
>CAZKHY010000215.1:0-2601 GCA_964552455.1 uncultured Nitrospira sp. | reverse complement strand
AGAGTCGCTTCTCGGTGGACACTACATGTCAATGTGTCCACTCCGGACGGTTACGCAGACCCTGCGGAAAATCAAGGAAGTTCTGCGGTTTCGTTCGAGCTGAGGTTAAGCGGACGCAACTTTCCGGCGTCTGTCGGACTGGCAAGATAATCGGGAGCCGGCGCACAGAAATCTTTGCTTGCTTGGATTCTGGAATGGGAATCCAGGTCTCAGTGGGCCGCCGTGGCCGGCGGCTGTACCTGCATTCTCTTCATGTCTGCTTCGTGTAGCTCGCGCAGCTTGCGCCAGCGCTGATATTGTTCGGCTTTCTTCGGATTGTGGTCTTCGTCGCCATTCAGCCAGAAATTGAACCAATCAATGGCCCGGCCTTGCAATGCCAATATCTGAGTGGGATTCTGAGGCGAATGTGAAGGATGTTCATCGATTTCGGGCATCAGGTACATTTCGACGGGTTTTTTCAAATGGCGCAACCGGCTAAAGAGTTCCCACGAGCCAACTACGTACGTGAGAAGATCATTTGTCTGACCCACCATTAGCACTGGCGGCCTGATCTTTTCAGAATTGAAACCGGGGGCCTCTGCAAGCCATTGTTGGAGACCCGAGCCGAATGGCGGTGCACCAATGACCACCTCGCTGTCAGCGCGCCAGTTAAGGAGTGCAGTCGGAACGTAGCTTGGATCGAAGTTGTCAGCGATTAGGGCAGCAGCGTAGGGGTACTTAGAATGAGTGATGACATATTCGACATGGAAACCGCCCCGGCTGAACCCGGCCAACCCAACTCGGGCGCCATCAATCAAACCAGACGTCACAAGTTGATTGACGACTGCCTCGACGCCCTCGGCACGAGATGGTCCCTCGCTTGGGCCGACGCCGCCGCTCGGACGATCGAGCGTCAGAACTGCAATCCCGTGCTGTGTGAGAAGCTGCCCAGGATAGACCGCGATTGGAGTAGGACCAAGTCCTGCACCATGCTGCCATCCAGAGAGCGTAAACTGTCCGGGGTCGGTTCCCCCGAGTACGCTCTGAATTAAGAGGGGATAGCGGCGTCCCGCTTGATACCGAACAGGATAAAACAAAAGACCCGTCCATTTCTGGCCACTGGAAAGTGAGCCAGACAGCCTCTCTACCCGTCCTAGCTCGAATTCTTTTTCAAACTCCTGATTGGGATCGAAGATCATCTCTTCCTTGCGCGTGGCGAGATCCACAACAACAATCTTCGGGGGAGTGTTCAAGTCCTGTCGGATTTCGACGCGTAAAGGAACCGTTTGATGCTCCATCGGCGTCGGTGCTTGTTCAGAACGCCGCCATTCATCATCGCGCAGTGTAAACACTTGCGTCGAAGAAGCCGCGCTGCCCGTCGGCGTGACGTCGATTTCAATGGTATTCTGAGTTTGCCAACGAGTCATTACGACGCTTTGTTCCGGGACATCAATAGGGATTTTTCGGAAGTGACCGCTGCTAACCTCAACCACGGCGACGGAGCGACCCGCCAAACCAGCCGCATCGGCTTCGCTAGGTGGAAGGAACGTCGGTGCCAGTAGAACAAAGCGCCCGTCCGGAGACCAAGTGGCCGGTATATTAAGCGGAGCCATGGCGCCCCAGAGAGGCTTCGCTTGCCCATCCTCCATGTTTACGATATAGAGCTGGATCGCCCTCCGCGCCATGAATTCTTGCGGATTTCTCCAAAAAGAACGGATGATGTCCCGGTAGAAAGGTACGCTGTACTTGTCCCAGATCTCAGGGATTTCGAGTGCCGGGCCGCTGACTATCGCGAACTCTGTATCAGGGGAAATGCTCAACGTGCGACCATATGGAAGGGTTATATCTTCCGTCTGCCCACCAAACTTGACTGGGTGAACATCTCCCGTATCACTCTTCACGAACCATCTTGAGTTCCACAACCTGTCTAGAGTGGACAGGCCATCAAAGCAGCCCGCCAGAACACCGAAACCCTCCGTACCTTCTCTTATCGTAAAGCCCTCACGTGAAGAGGCTAAAGATCTGTCACACGACCGAACCATTTGCTCGTTGTAGATCATCGCTCCGTTCGCCGCTATGTCGAACGTTACGATCGGTTCTTGTGTGTGCGTGAGCTGATCGATATTTCCTTTTTCTAGGTCAGCCGTAACAATCTGTCTGGCTCCCTTCTGATCACTCCAAAAGAACGCGACGCGATCGTTGCCCACCCACCGAAGGGGATTCAGCAAGGCATGGGTGTCGGCATCGGGACCAACCATGCTGTTCTTCCTGCCGCGACCAGGCGAAAAGAGGCGCATTCCCGTGCTGACCCGTCTTGCAGCCGCCAACGACTCCAGTGATCCCGAAACGACTTCAAGCCAGACTCCGTCCCGAGCCACATCCCCGCGCACCATTCTGACCACGAACCGCTTGCCATCTGGCGAAATGGAGGGGGGATCGTCCATTATGCGGGCTGTTTCCAGCACATCCTTTGGTGTAAGGGTTCGTTGCGTTGACGGAGCACCGTGCTGACCCAGCGCAGTTGTGGGCGCAAGAAACAGAACAGCGATGATCACAGCCAACGTCACACGCTTACAACACGGTTCCATTTCCTTCTCCGTTCACCACTGCACTCCCTAGAGC
>CAZKHY010000214.1:0-2617 GCA_964552455.1 uncultured Nitrospira sp. | reverse complement strand
TCGAGACCGCATTCTACCTCGGCTTCGCAGGTGCAGCCTTTTTCATTTAATCAGTACCGGCTTTCCGGCTTCGGCCGGCGGGGACCCCGCCGCTCCCGGCGGATGATCGCTCAGGCCATGCCACACCTCCCGAAGTGGATTCGCGTACTTAAAAAGAAAGCAGGCGACGGGTTTAGCAAGCGGCCCGTCGCCTGAACCACGTTCTAGACATTTCTTGCTCTCGGGAATATTCTCCTATGGTGTTCGCATGTGGGGCTGCGCATGAATAAGAACAGAAGGGCATTAAAGGTAACAGTCGTCCTCATATCTCTCTTGACGGGCTCGCTGGCCTTCGCAGAAGTGAAGACCATCACGGCGACCGGCGAATATCGGATGGGCGACAACGACACCCGCGCCGACGCCAAACGGCTCGCGTTGCTGGACGCCAAGCGCCTGAAGGCCTGAGAGCAGGAGAACGCCAGGCTCAAGTGCCTGGTGGCCGAAGGAAACTTCAAAGATAGGTCCGACGGCGGGAGGGGGTTGAACATGCGATGACCATTATATTTCTTGACACTTGGCACGGGTTAGGTTACGTAAGCAACATTCCCAGATTATCCTTCCGTCTATCTTACGACAGCAAATGAGAATTTTGATCAGACAAAGGGCGGCTATTGACCTGCCCTGTTAAATCTGGTGTCAGATGTTTAATAATCACCTAATTTTAATTGGCTCATTATCCGTTCTAGCATTTCTGTTGGTAACCGCCTGCACTTCCCCTATTGAGGAATATTGTGCTGATACAGGTCTTGGTCGGTTTGTCTTTTCTGTCCAAGAAAAACTTCCCAACGGAGAGTTTTACAGAATTAAGATAGTGGCTCCCACCGGAGACACTGAAATGGTGAGCGGTATGATCAAGCCTCAGAAGAATAGTGAGGGTGTCGAAGAGATTTATGTGATGACACTTACACGTGCTTATGGTCCTCTTAAGAAATGTAAGCAGTGACGGTCACCTACCATAAGCAGCCCAGGCTTCGCATAAGTCTCCAGGTTGAAGCGATGTAATGGCCCCATGTATATGCGTTACAAGAAGAGTCGGCGTGGGAGTCAGAGTCGGTATCAGTTTGTCGAGCAGGTATCCTTGTTCGGTCGCCATGTAGGATTCATCCACTGGCTACTTGAAAGGCAAACGTCGACTTCTCAGAAGGAGCCATATTTATGGCACCTTCCAATAGAAAGCGCTCTTAATAATGCTGAGTACGAAGGCACTAAATACCAAGGCTCAACCCTCGTCATTGAGCTTAAGCCCAAGCAACAGAAGACCCTTGAGCTCTATGAGATGCTCGACGTCTGGGGGTACTCCTATTCGGGCTGGACGCCCATTCTTCTTCACTTGAGCGGGCTCTTCGTTGATGCTGATCCTAAGAAAGTCGATCGTAACGATTTTTCTATACGAGATGACGAGAAGGATGATCCAATCTACGAGGTTCTATACCTCGACGGCAGCGTTTCAAACGGTAAACTTGTTGGGCGTTGGAACGCCCCACCTGTCAGCCCTACGAACGCTGCACTTCTGTGGCCAGATACACTTAACTATTTTGTCCGCTGCATTCGGGAACGGACGCCCGGTGTGATCGACTGATGTGTAAATGTCAAGGCTTCATCTGACAGACCATGAGTCCTCGCGATTAAGTGATCAGGCTGCCAGTATTTTCTCCTTCGTGTCTCCCCTTGGATGGACAAGTATTTCAGCCCCTGAGGGGCTTGCCAACATCCGTGATCAGGCCCTGAGTCTTGATCTCCCGGATGGGCTCCTTTGAGTCTGTCGCAGATGAGGGGGAGCTTACAACCCAGCTTGTCATCCCTCTCCTCGTTTGATAGCGCTAGAAGCGCGAAGAATTGAAGCCTCCTTGAGGCAAACGAACTCTCCGCCCGCAGAAGCTAGGTCTACTGAAGGCAAGGTGCCACTCCGCCGCGATGCGATCGAACGCGGCGGTTCAAACGACGTTTGGTATGAAGCGGGCGGCTCTCGCAAGCGCGGTAGGGAGGGCGCTATGCCGAAAAACCTGATTGTCTCGGACCCATCGGTGATGATGGGTAAACCGGTCATTGCCGGCACAAGGATCACTGTCGAATTGATCCTGGAGAAACTGGCTGCCGGGGAGACGGTCGAGCAGCTCCTGGAAGCTCATCCACGGCTGACCCGTGAAGGGGTCCAAGCGGCTCTGGCGTTTGCTGCCGAGGCGTTGAAGGCTGATGTGGTCTATCCGAATGCTTAGGCGGCTCGATGAATCTAGCAGACGAGAGTGTGGATGGGCCGATCGTTGACCGACTACGCGCCGGGGGCCATCACGTTTGGTATGTAGCCGAAATGGAACCGGGAATCTCCGATGATGCTGTCCTTACTCTTGCCGATCGTGAAACGGCGCCGCTGTTGACTGCCGATAAGGGGTTCGGCGAGGTCGTGTTTCGTCAGCGCCGCGCGACATCCGGCGTGGTTTTGATCCGATTAGCCGGGCTTTCCTCGACGGGCAAAGCGGAGGTTGTTGCCTCTGCGATCAGCAACCACGCTTCCGAGTTGCTCCAGGCATTCACCGTTATCATGCCACACACCGTCCGCATCCGCCGACCGGTTCCGTAA
>CAZKHY010000213.1:0-2644 GCA_964552455.1 uncultured Nitrospira sp. | reverse complement strand
ACCGCTTGTGCGGGCCCCCGTCAATTCCTTTGAGTTTCAACCTTGCGGCCGTACTCCCCAGGCGGGACACTTAATGCGTTAGCTGCGGCACCGGCGGTAACCCGCCGACACTTAGTGTCCATCGTTTAGGGCGTGGACTACCAGGGTATCTAATCCTGTTTGCTCCCCACGCTTTCGAGCCTCAGCGTCAGGAACGTTCCAGAGCGCCGCCTTCGCCACCGGCCTTCCTCCCGATCTCTACGCATTTCACCGCTACACCGGGAATTCCGCGCTCCTCTCCCGTCCTCTAGCCTAGCAGTCCCCTCCGACCTTTCCGGGTTAAGCCCGAAGATTTCCCGGAGGGCTTACCAAACCGCCTACGCTCCCTTTACGCCCAGTAAATCCGAACAACGCTTGCCACCTTCGTATTACCGCGGCTGCTGGCACG
This sequence comes from uncultured Nitrospira sp., assembly GCA_964552455.1. Taxonomy (GTDB): domain Bacteria; phylum Nitrospirota; class Nitrospiria; order Nitrospirales; family Nitrospiraceae; genus VGXG01. The sequence goes on along the minus strand of CAZKHY010000213.1, from coordinate 2,217 downwards.
AAGTTAGCCGTGGCTGCTTCTGGAGGTACCGTCCGAACGGTTACCCGTTCCATCTTCCCTGCCGAAAGGGGTTTACAATCCGAAGACCTTCATCCCCCACGCGGCGTCGCTGCGTCAGGCTTTCGCCCATTGCGCAATATTCCTCACTGCTGCCTCCCGTAGGAGTCTGGCCCGTGTCGCAGTGCCAGTGTGGCTGATCGTCCTCTCAGACCAGCTACCCGTCGAAGCCTTGGTAGGCCGTTACCCTACCAACAAGCTGATAGGACGTGAGCCCATCCTTGAGCGCCGTACCCACGGTACAGCTTTCCTTCCACCCCCGCAGGGATGGAAGCGTACGCGGCATTAGCCAACCTTTCGGCTGGTTATTCCCCACTCGAGGGTAGGTTACCCACGTATTCCTCACCCGTTCGCCACTGTACAAGCGTATTGCTACGCCTTCTCGTTCGACTTGCATGTGTTAAGCGCGCCGCCAGCGTTCGTTCTGAGCCAGGATCAAACTCTCATTAGGTGTTCTTTGGAATTGGATCCAAGGGCCACCACTTCAATACACCTTACTTGCTCGCTCTATTCAGTTGTCAAAGAACAAAGAAATCCGCCAGGACCGCTAACTCTACTCCATCACTCTCGCGATGTCAAGTAGGGATTTGGAACCGACAGGCCGGTAGGATCAACAACCGACGGCTCTCTTTATACACGTCCGCCCGAACACTGTCAAGAGCCTTGCAGGCAAAAAATACGTGTTCCTCACAAGAGGGTTTCCCTCGCCCCCAGCGCGGCGGATAGGGCCAGCCGCCGAATCCCCTTGCGGGATCGGAAAGGCCTGTACGATAATGGTTCAGCCATGCAACTCAAGCGTCGCACCATGCTGAAACTCAGCGGCCTGGGCCTGCTGGCCGGCCTGACCGGCGGCTGCGACTCGGTCGGGAGCCTGTTCGGGCGCATGTTCGCCATGCCCCCGCGCGAGACCCTCTACTTCACCCCCAACGACAAGTTCTACGTCGTCAACTACATGGACTCCCCGTTCAACGTCTCGCGGGACCTGAACGTCGAGCAGTGGCACCTCAGTGTGTCCGGCGAGGTCAAAAAGCCGATGAAGCTGGGCTGGCGCGACGTTTTGAATCGCGATTCGTTCGATCAGGTCGTGACGCTGGAATGCATCGACACGCTGCCCGGCGGCGACAGCCTCGGCAACGCCCAGTGGCGCGGCATCTCGCTGAAACAGCTCTTGAAGGATGCCGGCGCGGATGAGGAACTGGCCCGCGACGTCGTGTTCCGGGCAGCCGACGGGTACCACGACAGCATTCCTTTCGCGCGCGCCATGCAGGACGACGTCATGCTCGCTTACCTGATGAACGGCGAGAAGCTCCCCAAGGCCCACGGCTTCCCGCTCCGGCTGATCGTGCCGGGCCTCTACGGAATCAAGAACGTGAAGTGGATCACGGAAATCGAAGTCTATCCCGGAGACTACAAGGGCTACTGGCAACAAAAGGGCTGGACCGACGACGGCACGATCAAGATCTTCTCCCGCATCGACAGCCCCGGCCATTACCAGGCTTTACGTGGACCGGAGCAGACCTTCCGCGGCATCGCCTTCGGCGGGCCGAATTCCATCGGCAAGGTGGAGATCAGTTTCGACGCAGGCAAGACCTGGCAAGAAACCCAACTGGAGATGCCCCTCTCCCCCTACTCCTGGGTCATCTGGAGCTACACCTGGCGCCCGCCCAAGAAAGGCAAGTTCCAGGTGGCCGTCCGCGCCACCGACAGCAAGGGGCAACTTCAGACCGAGGAGATCGTTCGCCCGCAGCCGGCCGGCGCAAGCGGCCTCCACACGATCATCGCGGACGTAGAACAGATTTAGTTACCCTCTCTCCCTCCCGACCCCGTCCTACGATTGCTAGAAGTATGACAAACGGGTATACTTTGGTCATACCATTACTGGAGGTACAGTGATGCGAAAGACGGCTGTCAAAGTGGCAGTGTCGCTTCCCGACGATCTCTATCAGGTCATCGAGCGGGTCCGAAAGAAAACTCGCAAAAGCCGCAGTGCCGTCCTTCAGGATGCGTTGCGGCATTGGCTCAGCCAGCAGGAGCAATCGGTCTTGATTCGCGAATATGAAGCCGGGTATCGCAAAAAGCCTGAAACTCGCCGGGAAATCAAGGCTGCGGAAGCTGCCGCCGTTCGTATGTTAGCAGCCGTGGAGTGGTAATGCGGCGCGG
>CAZKHY010000212.1:0-2704 GCA_964552455.1 uncultured Nitrospira sp. | reverse complement strand
GAACAGGTCACAAACTAGACCGAACCATCGGAGTCGCCGGAGTCGGTTTTACCGGACATAGCTCCGCATTCCTCGGAGTTGAGCGAGGTTCCAGCTTGGGCTAGGTTGTTTTGGTTCGGCTGAGTTTCGGCGAGATTCTGACTGTGTGAACTTCCTAAACCGCGGGTCGCACGTTCAATTCGTGTCGGGGGCACCATACCAACCTTCGGTTGAACGGCGGGCTCTTTATCGTTTTATCGAACCTGACGCCCGCCGAGAGACACCTTGATGGCTTGCTTTTCTTCCTTTTTCATACCTGCTTGCGCAAGCCGCCGCGTTCGATCATACCGAGCTTGCTAGTGCCGCCTGCTTCGATCAGATGCAGGCGGATAGTTACTGTGTCACCTGTAGGCTTAGATTCTTCACTTCGGGTGAACCGTCGCCCTCCTTGGATGTGATCTGCTGCTTTCTATAACCAAGCTTGCTAGAGCCGGTCGTTCTCCCAATAAAGGATGACCGGAGAAAACCTTAATTTGGTCTTGCAACCACCTGGCAAGCCGCCGAGCTTGCTATTTTTGCCTTCCCAACTTACCATGGCCCAGTAATGGCCCCCTAGGAAAAATCTGATCGAAGAACCAGAAAGGCCGGATAGGAGCACTCTACGACCGACGTAAAACACCACCTTATTATCAGTCCCTCATAGAACAGCTTGGCCAACTAACCCTATGCCTCACCATCACTGGCAAACAAAACAAGGCTTCAAAAACGGGGAACTCATTCGCTGGAGAGAATGGGCTTCGATGGCAAGGATCCTCACAATACTTCCTGCGTGAGGTTTTCATGTCTCGCCTTCCAAGCGTTGCAATTCTCGCCGCCGTTCTTCTGAGTTGTACCAAAGCCCCATCGGTTCCCGCGCCGGAGGCCCCCTTACCGATCGGCATGTTTCGGGCAACAGTCGTCGATGTCCATGACGGGAATACGCTCACGATTCGAGGTCAACAGAGCGGCAATCAGAACCTGCGCCTCTATGGAATCGATTGCCCGGAAAGCCCACAACCGTTCGGCCAAGAAGCCGCTGTTGCGGCTCGCAAGCTCGTCTTGCACCAAGATGTCATCGTCACGGATATGGGCCGTGATCAGCATCAAAAGATGATCGGAGTGGTTCGCCTCACGGATGGACGCCTGCTGAACCAAGAATTGGTCGGATCCGGCCTGTGCTGGTGGTACAAATCACAGGCGTCCGGCAACGCGACCCTTGAGCGTTTGGAGGCAGAGGCCAGGGCTTCACGCAAAGGTCTGTGGGCCGACCAGAATCCCGTGCCGCCGTGGGAGTGGAGAAACAGAGGAAAATAGACTTTCAGCTACAATCAAGTTGCGCCGGGGCCGCAGATTTCGATATAAGTCCACCCCTTAGAGGCTTCGCCGCAGACCCTCGACCTTCGCCATAGCAAGAAATCTTAACGGCGTCCTGTGTCCGAAATGCGGCAAACGGGCCCACCGCGCACCGCGTGAGGGCTGGCGTGACTTCCTCTATCGCTTCCGTCGTCTGTATCCCTACCGATGCCCTGATTGCCGTATCCGTTTTTATGACCCCAACCGTCACAGTAGCACTTACTGATAGCTCCGCCTCGTCCACAACCTCATCACCGCGGCTTCTGTCAGCGTTCGATCCACCCCTTCTGTTCCATGCATTTCCTGATTGCGGCTTGCAGAAGAAGCGTGGAGCCTGTTCCCATCACGCCGGCTTGGGGATCCCGCTGGACGTCGGCCTGGCATTGGAAGTAATCCGGGGAGTATTCCGTCTCGGCTCTGGTCGGACGGACTTACTTGCTCTCTTGCTGCAAACCGGCTTGATTTGAGGAAGAGGGCGCGAATTTTCCCGCCCGATAGTCTGCGCTCGTGAACTGACCGAGCATGCCTCGATAGGCCCACGCCCTCGCGAGACCGTCCCGGTCGTAGGTGAAGGCCACCAGCTGGTCCGTGCGATGCGCCCATTCGCAGACCTCTTCGACCGCGTTGAGCGCCGAGCAAGTGCTCGGCGCTCCTATGACCCGGACGCGTTCTTTCTTGGACTTTCCCAGCCAGTAATCCAAGTTCTCGGCCATGTATCTCTGCTCCTTCTCACGCAGCTTGGACGGGGCATATACCTCGAGAAACTCCTTGTCCCAGAATTTCTCCAGCGACACGCACCCGCTGAGGAGCAGCACTGCGAACAGTATCGTCAGAACGGTCATGCCTCGTCCTATCATGTCATGCATAGGCGGAGTGGATCCGTGCGGGTCTGATCCGGCACCCTTGTCCTTCTGTCACCCAAACCCTAACATGGAACCCTGACCCGTTGAAAGCCGGCATCGCACCTGCCCTGCCCCCTCAAATCGTCAGGCCTCCTGTAAGGCTCCCGACTTCTTCTTCCGAGCCTGACCGTCGAGGTCGATCCGTCATTGTGCTTGACAGGATTCATTTTTCCGTGTATCAGCAGCAAGCTTCCGCAAGCCTTCGATTGACCGGCTCATGCTCCCGCCCGAATGCGGACACGGGGGATGCCGGAAAGCCGACTGGGAGGATCACCTATGGACACTGACGGTAGTAGGCTACACACACGTCGCACACGATTCGTCCGCCCCGCACAGGGACCGTCCCGGAAGTTCGCCGCCCCACGCCATTTGCTCACCTCACGCGCGTGATGCCGGGCTTTCTGCCTGGCCCCTGTGGACAGGCAGAAAGG
>CAZKHY010000211.1:0-2757 GCA_964552455.1 uncultured Nitrospira sp. | reverse complement strand
GTTGCGCCGGGGTTGCAGAGTTGCACGCACGGGCTCAGGGGAAGCAGTATGGATTGCGAGCGGGTCGAACAAATGATTGAGAACTTTCTTAGTCGGCAATCGAGCGACGGATTCTGCCAGGGATGCATATTGCGGACGAGACGTAGGACCCATAGAAGCGTTGGGATTCTCTGGTGGTCTTGTAGTTCTTGAGGCCGTTCCCTTCTTCTCTATTCACACTTCTGACGTTAAGGGTGTTTTGTGCTGTCATGTCATGAGGCATTTTGCGACACGAGGCTTGCTCTCACTGGCCTGAAGTGCCTCAATCTACGCGGGTTCCTTCTGGCTCCCGACTCAACCACCTTTTGATATTCTCGCTACTTAGAAGGCTCCGCTGCCTTGGTGTCACTGGCACCCTTGATGCTCTTCCTTATGGTGTTCCCGGAGTAGTCGGAGGCCGGCACGGAAGGGACCATGGTCCAGTATGCGACGGTTGCCGACCGGATTCTCGATGTGGTGTCTCAGGCTCCGGGTTGCCTGCCAGTGGAAGAGCTTATCTTTGCCTGTCCGGAACTCACCTGGAATCAAGTCTTTCGTGCCATTGATCAGATGAGCCGTACCGGCCGAGTGCGGTTGCAGTTAGCTGGCCCCGGCTGCTACATCGTTCGGCTGCCGGAGCGGCCCAGCGATGATCGGTCAGCTTGTGTTCGTCCGAAATGTCTTCCGATCGGGCGATCAGCACGGCACCTACGTGGCGATGAACCGGCTGATGGATATGCTGGAGGCCCGGAAGAGGGGATCAGCGCCAGGGCGGCGGACGCGATTTGGGACTATGGTTACCAAGCTAGCCGGTCAGCGCGGCGATCCTGACGCAGCCTGTCAAGGGCTGCCGCAATGAAATGAAGGTGACCTGACCATGAGAGGTTCCGCCATGCATGAGTTTTCCCCTGGCCTAGCCGACGTGCCAGTCGCCAAGTCCTCGATCAGTTTCGTGGACGGTCAGGCCGGCCTGCTGGAGTACCGCGGAATCAGGATAGAGGATCTGGCCAAGCAGAGTTCCTTTCCGGAGACTACCTACCTGCTGCTCTATGATCAGCTGCCGGCCCAGAGCGAACTAGACCGGTTCACGGCCGATGTGACACAGCATCGGCGCATCAAGTATCAAATCAGTGATCTAACCAAATGTCTCCCTGAGCACGGGCACCCGATGGATGCCTTGCAAGCCGCAGTCGCAGCCCTCGGAATGTTCTATCCGGCCAGAAACGTGTTAGATCGCCAGGTGCAATACTGGTCAGCTGCCCGACTGATCGCCAAGGTCCCCACGCTTGTGGCCGCGTACTACCGGCTCCGACGCGGGGATGAGCAAATCCAGCCCCGCGATGACTTGGACCATGCCGGCAACTTTCTCTATATGCTGACTGGGCAAGTGCCGGACCCTTTGATCGCGAAGGTGTTGGACACCTGCCTCATCCTCCATGCCGAGCACACGATGAATGCCTCCACCTTCAGTGGCATGGTGACCGCTTCCACGCTGGCCGATCCCTACACGGTCGTCTCTTCGGCCATCGGGACGCTCAAAGGACCTCTCCACGGAGGAGCTACCCAGGAGACCGTCGCGATGTTGGAGGAGATCGGAGCGGTGAAAAATGTCCGGCCATACATCAAGAAGAGGCTTGCCGCAAAACAGAGGCTCATGGGGTTCGGTCATCGCATCTACAAGGTGAAAGATCCGAGAGCCATCATTCTCCAAAAGTTGGCCCAGCAGCTCTTTGCGCAGTACGGGCGTTCTCCACTCTACAAACTGGCTGAAGAGGTCGAGCGCGTGGGAGAAGAGCTGCTGGCCGGCAAAGGTATCCATGCCAACGTGGATTTCTACTCAGGCGTGCTCTACAAAACGATGGGCCTTGATGAAGACTTCTTTACGTGTATTTTTGCGATGGCGCGAGTGAGCGGCTGGTTAGCTCACTGGCTGGAACAGATCAGGGACAATAAGCTCTTCCGACCGGACCAGATTTATGAAGGACAGCACGGCCGAGCCTATGTCCCCATCGATCGCCGGCTGGAAAGGCTGTAACGAGGTTGTCGTAACCATGACGATCGCGTCGAAAATTGTGCGACGAGTCGCCACCATCGATGAAAATAAATCCGTTCTCGACGCGGCCAAACTCATGACTGAGGAATTCATTGGTTCCGTGGTTGTCACCAATTCTTCCGGGATTAGAGGTCTTTTCACGGAGCGTGAGCTGATGATGAAAGTTGTTGGAAAGGGGAAGGACTCAGAAAAGGTCCAGATCAAGGAGGTGATGACGAGCGACCCCATCAAGGTCAGTCCCAAGGATACGGCAGGGCATTGCCTGGATCTGATGAAGGAACACAGATGTCGGCACCTCTTGGTCTTCGAGGGAGACAAGTTCGTCGGCATCGTCTCCCTCCGGGATATCGTGGCGCTGATGATCGACGAGAAAGAAGAGCTCATTGGGCACCTTGAAAGATACATCACCTCCTGACATGTTCTTTTACTACGATTTCCAAGGAACGAGGACCAGCACATGTTCACGATCATCCTGCATGACGCGCCTTACACGACGGAACGGTCGTGGAGTGGACTCCGTTTCGCGGAGAAAGCGTTGGACAGCGGCATTCCAGTCCGGGTGTTCCTCTTCTCGGATGGGGTGGTGGGCTACCTTTCGCCTGATTTCGCACCCGTACCCTTGTCGACCAACGGTCGATCACGCGGGAAGAGGGCGGATTCGGTTCCCAGCCCACTCCCGTGACGGC
>CAZKHY010000210.1:0-2777 GCA_964552455.1 uncultured Nitrospira sp. | reverse complement strand
GCACGATCAGAATGTGCTCGCTCGATGCGCGCAGTGGGGGATCAACCAGGCCGCCCTTTTAGAGGAAACTTTGCTGCTGACACCCTCCGTGCCCATCCCTTCCAGCCGAGGCTAAAAGGAGAGATGGACGGGGCCAGGCCGCCGGTGGACCTGGCCCCGTCATTTTTTCTCTAATCCATCCAAGATTTGCTGGATAACTGCGGTCAGAGTGACCTTCTCATGCGCCGCAGTCTCGCGATGTCCGGAGCGGTAGGGATGGCTATGATGGGGGAAGGTTTCTAACTCTGGGTGGTGAGGGGTGTCGTCGTAAGTGATGATCGGCCCGTCGGGTCGTTGGTAGTGGTAACGGTAGTTGTAATTGACGGCGCCGCCGCGTTCGATCCGAACCATCTCGTCGATGTCGAGATACGATCCGTCGAAAAATCTGAGGCGTGCGTTGACGCGGCCGAATTGGTCCGTGATCCGCTGGAAGGGGAACGCCGGCTCAATACCGACGATGCTTTTGTGTTTCTGCAGGAAGCGAGTCAGGGAAGAAAAATAGTCGTCAATGGTGTTCACACACCGACGGCCTTTTGGGGTTTCAGGCTTTTGAGGAGGACCTTGTATGAGTGGTAGTCATGAATCCACCGGATGATCTCCTGGCTGTCCCCCAGCTCCCCGTTGAAGTACTGCCGTTCGCACTCAGCGGAGGTCATACCGTACTGTCTTTCCCAGGCAGACAGCCGCTTCTGGATCTCGCTCAGATCAAGCTGTTGGACCTTGGCATCCATAACGCCACCCTGTAGGCTTTCAGTCTAGTGAGGGTTGGCTCAGGTGTCAAGGAAGTGGAGGATTGCCTCGGCTGACGAAGAGCGGGAAGACGGCGACCTGGTTACTCCCTGTGCTCGCGCAACGCGCGGCCTCGGAAGGCCCTCGTTGGACGCGCGCAGTGGGGGACCAACCAGACCGCCTAGCCAACTCATCCAAGAAGAAAAAACAACCAGGCGACAGGCCGCTTCCAAGCCTGTCGCCTGAACGCTTCGCCCCGTTCAGGTCCATCTGGCGCGCGCCGTACCTTCTTCATCCACGTTCCCATACGTGAATGCCGGCAGGCCCGTCCCCGCTCGGAGCTTGCCTTTGCGGGATATACTGCGGGCTGATAACCGGATAGGCCGCAGGATTTGCAGCCTAATCCCAGGGGAGAGCGCAAGGTGAAGAGTTGACAACCCTCTGACTTCGCAGTAGGTTTTGCTTCAATCGGAGTGGGAAGGGTCTTGAGATATGCCGCGCAGTAGCCCGCAGTATACTTATTAGTTAGGCAGACCTGCGATCCCGTGTCCTCAGGACTGCGACCGAGGCTATAGCCACAGTGCCTGAACCAGACGTTACGAAAACAGGAGATCAAATTGATGGAGAGTAGTGACGATCCATGGGCTGTCTTAAACAAGGCCAGGTATGACTCGCTTGAGCTGCTTCGGATTTTGTACGGATTGCCCGAACCATGTTGGACTCGACCTCCGTATCAGCTCCTATGTGGTGCGGCATTCTGCTTGTGGCGATCTGCGTTCATGTTCTCGGCGCAGCCTGACTGGGAGGAATCGGCCCACCCGGCACGTGCGGTCATCAAGCGTCTATTGGACCATAATGCCATTGGGTATACGGAAGAAAGCACAAACCGCGACTGGTTTGTGGGATTCTACCTGAACTCAGCTGAGCTGAGGATCCGGTTGGCCGCACGCCGACTCGGACTCAGTGATCGGGAGCTTAAGTCGCTTCTGGATCATGTCGACCGATTCTGGACATTGGGCGAAGAGGAAGCTCGTTCAACATCATGGGGAGAAACCGTACCGAGATGGTATCAGGCGTATAACGCCGCGGTATTCATCGCATCAAGGCTGGCCCCAGCGACCTAGGAAACGTATTGAGGAACAGCATGAACACTGTTGAAATGGTGCGTTCTCTGGGGACAACAGCAAAAACCGCCGCGAATCTGTCAGTGCCCAATGTGCAGGAGCAAGCCTTACTCGGGATACTGCTTGGATCCCTTTACGGGCTCGCGAGAGCGGTCCAACTCGGTTACGAGGATCGTACTGGCCGCGCCTTATCTCTGCAATACTCGAAGGAACTTCGAGGACTCCTTGCTGATCTGGAGAAGGGAAATCTTCCGAGCGAAGGCCAATGGCTCGCGGGCTTCTATTTCAATTCCGCTCTCCATCGGCTGGCTGCCTTATATCACCGCAGCCTCAAGATTTTGACGGGGCGCGACGATAACGCCCCAAGCCTTCTGGAGTACGCTGTTAAAGCCAAACTTCTAAAAAAGGAGCACGTGAGCGCGCTTGCAACGGTTCACAAAGAAGTGAACAAGCTAAAGCACGACACGTTCGGTGTTCTTCGAGATCGAGCAGTCGACTTGGCGTTAACTGTGACCGCTGCATCTCAGGCTTTCGTGCTAATCCGAGTCGCGCTTGCTGATCAACAAGTTGACGATGCCTAACAATCGGGTTGAGAAGGACGCGGTGGACCGCGCCTCTCACCCGGAGCGTTAGACTGCTCGAATTGGGATCATGGCGCGGGCGGGCTAATGCGGAAGAGGGGTGAGGTTGTCTAGGCGGTGAGCCGGCAAGCCAAGGCTCGTCGCCCCGCAAAGCGTCTCACGTTCGACGGTGTGCCGTGAGGGAGCGGCACGCTGAACGGGGCGAAGCGTGCAAGGCGACGGGTCTGGAAGCGACCCGTCGCCTTTCTATTTTCTTTTCGGCGGATGGAAGGGATGAACTCGGAGGCGTTCGGCATGGCGGGCT
>CAZKHY010000209.1:0-2841 GCA_964552455.1 uncultured Nitrospira sp. | reverse complement strand
GCGCCCGCTGGGCCGCTGCACGATAGACATTCTTCAAATGCATCCGGAAGAGATCGTCAAAGTCGGCGTCGGAATCGGAGGTCTGATCTTCCCCGAACCACCAGAACCAGTCGCTGCCTTCGGCGGCATAGAGGGATTCGAACACCTGCGGCTTCCTCTTGGCCTGTAGGCGGAAGTGGTCGAGATCGTCGCGTGTTTCCCGCAACAAGTCCCAGGCTCGATTCTCTTCGCCTTCGCCAATCCAAGTCCCCAGATCATTCCCCGGAAGCGATCCGTTCTCGTCGATCCAGCTCGCGTGGAAGAGGTCGTAGACTCTCGTCAGCGAGGCCGGAGGATGCGCGGTCACGCGGCGCGCAGCATTCCCTTCCAGATACTCGCGAAACGTGACGGTCCGGATCTCGCGATCAGCGGCGAGCGCGGAATAGAGCGCGTGCAGGAAGGGCCGTCCCTGCTGCGGATAGGCACCCCAGGGATTCTCCCCGTCGAGCACCACGGTCACGATCCGGTTCTCGGGGTCATTCACGCGCCAGGCGAATCGCTCCTTGACTCCGTGGAGAAAGTCTGCCGCCGCGGCATGAGCGTCCGCGTATCCCTGATAGTGGAACCCGATGCGGTCTGAGAGTTCCGTATCCCGAAAGAACACGGCCACGCTATGGCCTAGCTCCTCCTCTGCCCTATAGGCTTGGCAAAGGACGTTCGGATCCCGGACGTCGTACCCATACCGTCCCGATCGCTCCAGCACGCCCCGATCGGTCGCGATCCAGTGGACGCCTGCGTTGGCAAACAAGGAGACCACCGTCTGCCCCACGGCACCTTCGGCCGGCCACATACCTGAGGGTGCGCGGCCGAAACGTTCCCGGTAGAACTCACCAGCTCGCTGAACCTGGACCGCTGCGTCCTCGGGCCGATGAAAACGCGTAGGATGTACCGCCCCCGGACGATCGATGGCCGCCCGATCCGTATCCACAAGCAGGGGGAGGATCGGATGGTAGAATGGGGTCGTGGCGATCTCCAGTTGCCCGCGGTTCTGAAGATCACGATGAACGGCCACCACGTTCGTGAGGATCTTCCGCTGCACCTGTACCATATCTGCGATCTCACGTCGCCTATAGCCACGGCCCTTTTCGATCAGGCCCCGGACTGAGATGATGGTCCCATCTGGAAGTTTGACGTCTCCCTCCTGGAACTCTGGCGCGAACCAGGCCAGGTTGAACCACATTTGGAGATCGGTCAGATCCTGAGCGGTGAAGGCGGCCCCTTTCTGCCGCTGCTCGAACAATTCTCGATAGCGCGGCCAGAGAAAGATCTGGGTATGCCAGTCGGCTTCGAAGAAGGTCTCAAGGACCTCTTCCTGCTCAGCCGGCGAGAGCTGCTGGGCTGGCGCGAGCGTCAGATCCAGGGCGCGGTCGGTGGCACCCCGCTCCGCATAGTCCTCGATTTGCCACAGGAGGACCGGGGTCAGGTTGATGGTCAGATGCACGTCGGGATGCCGTTCCAGCAAGGCCGCCATCGCATAGTAGTCCCGGATTGCGTGCAAGCGGACCCATGGAAAGCGATACGAGCCTTTCTCATTCTTGGCGAGGAGATCCTTGTACAGCGGCTGGTGCTGGTGCCAGAGGAGCGCGAGGTGAATCTTCTGCCCCACCCGGAACGCGAACGGCTCGGTTTCGGCGTTCCCGGACGGAGCCATGCCCCGCAGCCGGTATTCCACATGATCCCCGTCGCCAAACGGTCCGATGTTGAGGTACCAGTAGCTGTTGCCCTCGCGGTTAACGTTCCAGGTGCCTTCGACTCGTGCCCTGTCCTCTGTTCCGTCCGGATGGACGATGCGCAGGTCGATCCAAGTCTGCTGTGCAGCCTCAATCGGCCAGGTTCCGAGTTGGAGGTTCACGTTCTCCCCCGCGCTCACATGGAAGGGGAACCGAGGCGTGTCAGGGGTCAGATGCCAGAGGTTCATGTCGCGTACATCTCCATCACTCATCCGGCCATGCGAGCTTCGCTAACCTTCTCTCCTCGGCGGGGCGGAAAGGAGGGCTGGCACACAGCCCATGCTGCGCACGTGATGCAGCCGCGTCACCTGTCGCCCATGACAGACCTTCATCTCACCTCTTCTTCGGTGGCCCCTGGAGAGTTGAAACTTCCCGCGGCTCGCATCGCAGCCTTCCAGATTTCCACCGCGACGAGCATGAGGCTCCCGACGCCAAACACAAGGGCCCAGTGCTGGAGGTCAAAGGTGCTCAATCGGAAGATCTCTCGAGTCCACGGGGTCAAGAGCAGCGCGACTTGCAACAGACTGGAGGCACCGACGGTCCACAGGAGCGGCTTGTTGGTCCCGAGTCCCAGCGCCAACACGGAGACCCGGTCATTGCGGCAATTAAAGGCGTGGGCGAGCTGCGCTCCGACGAGCACCATAAATGTCACTGTTCTGGCTCGCTCGACGTCTTGCTCCATGCTGTACAGACAGTAGACAAAGGCCAGCATGGTCAGCACCGTCATCCATAACCCTTGTCCGAACATCAGGAAGAGCCGCTCTCGATCCAGGAACCGGGCCTGGGGAGAGCGTGGGGGCCGCCGCATCAGCGTGGGATCCGCCGGATCGACTGCCAAGGCCAGCGCCGGGAGGCCATCCGTCACCAGGTTGATCCAGAGGATCTGGGCCGGCAGTAAGGGAAGGGGAAGGGCTAGCAGCGCCGCCAGCAGCATCACGAGAATTTCACTGATGTTGCACGAGAGCAGGTAGTGGACCGACTTGCGAATGTTGTCAAAAATGGCTCGGCCCTCTTCGACCGCTGCGGCGATGGAGGCAAAGTTGTCATCGGTCACCACCATGTCCGAGGCCTC
>CAZKHY010000208.1:0-2890 GCA_964552455.1 uncultured Nitrospira sp. | reverse complement strand
TGAAGACCCTCACCTGGCCGTCCACGTTGCCCGTGCTGACGTTGCCGACGCATACGTTCGGGACGTTGACGGTGGACTTCAATGACTGGTCCTGGTTCTTCGTGGCGCTTCGAACCCTGGTGATCGCCGGGGCGACGTTGGCGGCGTACCGGATCATCTTTGTGGGAGGGACCTAGCATGGATGCGGCGGCGGGGATTCTCAACCTGATCTATTGTTGGCTGACGGATTTCTTCTTCTCCCTCCAGGACCTCTACCTGGGGGCCTATGACTCGCTCCTGTCGGTGGTGGATCAGACCTTGGCGGGGTTGGGCAGCGCGGGGCTGATCCTGCCGGTGATCCCGGATCAGTACGCCTGGGTCCTGGGAGCCACGGGCATGTCGCAAGCGCTGGCGATCGTGGCCGGCGCGATGATCACGCGCTTTACCTTGCAGTCCATCCCGTTTGTCCGGTGGGGAGCATGAGCCGGTCCTGTCGACCGCCCTGTTTCCTGTGTGGGTATGAGCACCCGGCCGCCGTGTACTGTCAAGGACGGGTGTGGTTGTGCCTGGCGTGTGGGGCGTTCTGTCGGCGCTTTGCGAAGAAGTTGACGATGGAGGAGTGGGGCCAGGTGAAACGGGTGTGGGAGGAAATCAGGGCCACGTATGGGAGGAGGTAACGGGCATGTTTACGGTCTATGGGGGCGTGGAGGTGTCGGTAGGAATCGCGCGGGAGCGGGGAAAAAAGCTGTGGCTGTGTACGGATGATGGAAAGGGCTTCAGTCGCTCGTGGGTGGGGCGGCAGGCGCGGACGGTGGAGCAGGCCCGGAAAGGCTTTGAGGAGTTGGTCAGGATCGCGTGCGATGTGGATGCGGAGCGGAGGTAGAGCGATGCTGACGGCGTTATTCCCGGTCCTGCCCGATGTGGGGCTGCTCAAGGCGGACCTCTATCTGTGGGCGGCGGCGTTTGCCGGGGTCTTGGTGGCGATCTTCGCCTTCGCGAAAGCCTTTCATGTAGTCACGGGTGAACTAACGGACGAGGAGGTAGACGAGGACGAGCCGGAGGACCAGGACGATGATCGAGATTTATGAAGGCATTCCTGGATCGGGCAAGAGCTTCTGGACCATCAAGGAGAAGCTGCTGCCGGCGATCAAAGACGGTCGGAAAATCTACGTCTACGTGGACGGGGTCTACTGCGACCGGATCGCCTGGTTCCTGGGCAAGCCGGTAGCCGAGCTCAAGGAGCAACTGGTCATCATGAAGGACCCGCTAGAGGTGCGGCAGATTCATCGGACGGTCGAGCCGGGGGCCTTGGTGATCTTGGATGAGGCACAAAACGTGTTCCGTTCTATGGAGCGGGTGGATAAGGCCCTGCTCCGCTGGCTGGAAACGCACCGGCATTACGGGGTGGATGTACTCATGTGCTGCCAGGATTACATGCAGATGGCCCAGGGCGTGACCCGCTTGGTCGAGTCCACCACCAAGTTTAAGCGGCTGTCGGTGTTCGGGCTGCACCGGCGCGCTCAAGGGATCGTGCGGGGGACGCCGGCGGACACGGAGACGATCCGAAAGTTCGTCTTTGAGTACGACCCCCGCTACTACAGTTTCTATGCCTCCTATGCGGCGGCGGCGATCCGGGAACGCAAGCGCCCGCACACTATCTACAAGAGCGCGACGGCAATCACGGGGCTGGTCGCGGCCTGTTTCGCCTTGGGTGTCTTCATCTGGCGTCCCTGGACGAGCCTGGGTGCGCCGGGGGAGGCGCAGAAGATTACGGAAGGAAAAAAGGCGGCGGTGGTCCAAGCGGCGCCGAAGCCAGCCCCGCATGCAGTTGAACCTGTGGGCGGGGCCTCGCCGGTGGAGATCCGCATCCTGGGGCAATGGTCGGTGGATGAGGGGCCGATCGAGGCGCGGACGTGGCGGTACATGCTGGCTACGGGCGAGCTGCTCACGGCGGCGGATATTGCGGGGCGGTTCGGGGTGCCAGTGTCCGAGGTCCCGGACGGGCATTTCATGCGGCTCAAGGGGCCGGGAGTGGTGTATGGACCAGGCGGCGATTGACGCGCTCGCGTACTGGACGGCGGTGTGCTGGCTGCTGGGCTTTGCCGTCAGCCGGATCATCTCTCTGTTGTCTCCCGATCGGTAGGGCCACCTCCGGGGCCTGGGCCGGGGGCGTGGGTGGGCGAATCCACCAGGGACAAGGGGGTGCGGTATGCTGAGGTTCGCGCAGTTCTTCATCATGGCAGCACTGTTGCTGGCGCTGCCGGCGTGGTCGCTCGCGCAGGCGACCAGCATGTTCCCGGTGTCGGCGGATGTGGCCACGGTCAAGTCCGACCTGATCCTGTGGGCGACGGCCTTCCTGGGCGTCGTCCTGGCGATCTACGGGTACTTCAAGATCAAGCGGATCGCCCGCTAGGTCGTGAAGGCCGGGAAGGGCCGGGGTATTCCTCCGGCCCTTTCTTCCGCAGGAAGGGGGGACGTATGACCGCGGCAGCGATCAATGCGATCGGGGCTCAGTTGCAGACGGATTTGATCGCCTGGGGCGCAGCGGCGATCGGGCTGGCGATCGTGGCAGCGGGGACCAAGTGGATCATGCGGCTGATGCAGTAATGGCCTGAGGCCGGGGCCAAGGCCCCGGCCTGGCCGGAGGCAGCCTATTCCCCGCAGCAGCCGGGCGCAAAGTGCTGACGTTGCTGGAACGCGACCGTACACGAGGGGCACAGGGCGACTTCCGAGCGGGTGGTCGGATCGAAGGCCGTCGTGAGGTGGTCGGCCTGGCGGCCGCAATCGCTGCACCGGCGCGGCGTGGACGCCGGCGGTTGGGTGTTCGTCGTGAACATGATGACGCTCCTTTCTGTGGTGTTGAATGGGTTCGCATTCATGGGTTGGACAGGCAGCCCTGATCGAGAAAGCT
>CAZKHY010000207.1:0-2905 GCA_964552455.1 uncultured Nitrospira sp. | reverse complement strand
CTAGAACCTATCTCAAAATTGAAAACGCCTGATTCCGATGAACGTCCGCACGGCAAGCTGAGAGTGGCGAGGGTCATTTTCCAAGGGAAATAGCACTTCGTTCATAACCCTGGGCTCTCATGGAACACGCAACCCCGCTCGGCAACCGATTTTGAGATAGGTTCTAGTTCTACGATGTTTTAATATTGGCAGACCTTATTTATCAGCGAGCTGTGCATGCTCCTCCATACGAATTGTATGCGCCCAGTGCCCAGATTTATCCTACCCGGGGGAGCTGTTCAGACTCGAACTGAGGGCTTCCTCGTCACCCCGCAGTCTGTCGAGCAGGCCCTGGTGGCGGTAGTGCACCGGCTCTCGACGATGGACCTCACAACTTGAAGCGACCTTCCTTTCAATTCCCCGGGTTCACTGTCTCGAAGAGCGCCGAATAGTCCACGTCGGCCAGGCCCCGCTCGATGGTCTTTTCGAGCAGCGGGCGCACGCCCTCCAGGCTGCTGGTATTGAGACCGGCGGTCGTCGCTTCCTTGAGAAAGAGGTCCACGTCTTTCAGCAGGTGCCGGGTGGAGAAGTTCGGGTTGGCATAGTCGCGTGCGAGCAGGCGCGGAAGCTTCTTCTCGAAGGTGGGAGCGAAGAGGGCGCTCCGGCGCAGGATCGCCATGAAAGTATCCACCGCAATGCCTTCCTTCTGCACCAACCCCAGGCTCAGTGAAAAGGCGGCGATCTCCGCCGCGATCAGTTGATTGAGGGCCAACTTGAGCGTGGCGGCCTGACCGACTTGGCCGATCAGGCGAGGCTCCGGGCCAAAACAACGGAGCAGGTCGGCCCAACGGGTGAACTGCTCCTGCGTCCCGCCCACCATGACGAACAGCCTGCCGGCCTGCGCCTCCGCGATGCTGCCCAGGACCGGCGCTTCCAGATAGTCCCCTCCGGCCTCCAGAACTAATTTCCCGATCGCCCGGCTTTCCTTCGGACCGATGGTCCCCATCTGGATCACGGTCCGCCCCTTCAACTCCTGCCGCACTGCACTTGAGAGCAAGACCGCGCGTATCGCGGCAGCGTCGGCCAGCATCAGGATCACGCAGGAGGAAGCGCGCACTGCATCCTCGGGCCGATCGGCAACAGTGATCCCTGTCTTTCCCAAATCCGCGACTTTGTCCCTCGTCCGGTTATAGACCGTGACGACATGGCCCGCGGCTTTCAATTGCTCGGCCATCGGTCGCCCCATCAGTCCGATTCCCAGGAAAGCGATGTTCATGGTGAGCCCCCTTGAATCTTCCTCGCGATGATTTATTCGTTTTCCTTCTGCCGCTGCCAGCAACGGAAGAAGCCCAGCGCGAACCCGACCCCGAAGCCGACGACGAAGCCGATCCAGAGACCTGTCTTGAATCCCTCGATGTAGCTCGCGTCGATCATCGGGGAGCAATTCTACCGTTTCTCTTCAGGCTCGTCACGCCCGCCTGAGCTGCCCCTGGCATTTCTAGCAATTCCTGGGTACCCTTACCAACCATGAGTGCAGGGGTTCACTTGTCCGGCCTTCGCTTCTCCGTGGCCTATCACGTGAGCGGCACGGAAGTCCATGCGCGGGAAAAGGCCTCGCTCCTGTGCATCGACCAGACGATCGAGGCGCCGGTGGAGATCCTGCCGTCCGGCCCGATCCGGGAGCAGATGCTGGGGCGAGTGGAGCGCTTCACAAGCATCGCGGCGGACCGCCATGAAGCCGTCGTCAGTTATCCGGTTGAATTACTGGGCGACCACTGCGCACAGCTCCTCAATGTGGCTTTCGGCATGAGCAGCCTCAAGTCCGGCATCCGCCTCACGCGGCTGCACCTGCCGGATACCGCGTTGCAGGAGAAGGGCTGGTCCGGCCCACGCTTCGGCCGGGCCGGATTACGCCGTCTGGTCGGGGTTCCTCAGCGGCCGCTAGTCTGCGGAGTCCTGAAGCCCCTGGGCCTGTCCGCGGTTGAGCTAACCAAGCTGGCCTATGAGTTTGCCCTGGGCGGCGTCGATCTCGTCAAGGATGACCAAGGCTTGCTCGATCATCCGTTCTGCCCGTTCGAGGAGCGGGTCGCACGCTGTGCCGAGGCGGTGGCGAGAGCCAGCCGCGAGACCGGCCACTCTTGCCTCTACCTGCCGCACGTGACGGGCCCCTGGGAGGCGATGCGCCGGCGATCCCTCTTCGCCAAGCAGGCCGGCGCAGGAGGCTTGCTGATCTGTCCTGGCCTCGTCGGATTCGATGCCCTCCGCGACATCGCACGCGATGACTCGATCGCGCTGCCGATCCTCAGCCACCCGGCCCTGCTCGGCAGCTTTATCGTCTCGCCAGACGGCGGCCTCGCTCCCTCGGTGGTCTTCGGCCAGCTCCCCCGCTTGGCTGGAGCGGACGCCAGTCTCTTCCCGATCTACGGCACGGACTATGCCATGAGCCGTGAGGACTGCCTTGCGGTGGCCGACGCCGCCGGCGAGCCCATGGGACAGTTGGAACCGATCTTCCCGACCGCGGCGGGCCGCATGGGATTTGAACGGGTCCGCGAGATGTGCGAGTTCTACGGACCCGATGTCCTCTTTGTTCTGGGGAGCAGCATTCAGCGGCACGAGGCAGGCCTGGTGAAAGCCTGCCGGGCATTTATGAAACTGGTGGCGGGCTCTTTCCAACCACGAGCCAATAGGTAGCGGATACCTATGTCATCTCCCTCGTTGCTTCTCGTCATCCCGCCTTTGACCCAGCTCAACACCCCCTATCCCTCGACCGCCTATCTGACGGGGTTTCTCCGGTCGCGCGGCTATGCGGTCACCCAGGCCGATGTCGGGATCGAGATGGTGTTGGCCCTCTTTTCCCGTGCCGGCCTTACCCGTGTGTTTGAGCAAATCCGGCAGAGACAAGGCGACCTGCCCGGCGAAGCCAGGC
>CAZKHY010000206.1:0-2935 GCA_964552455.1 uncultured Nitrospira sp. | reverse complement strand
TACCAGCGCCAGGGGCTCACCCTCAGCAAGCACTTCAAGGCGTAGCCATGTCGTCCACTGATCCGCACCAGTCCGTTCCTCCCACGGCCCAGCCGGGCTCCGCCGACGAGCGGGACCGGCGGGACAAGGACTCGGGGGAGGATCACCAGCTCAACACCGCCGAGATGATGGTCGGCGTGGGGATGATGTTCGTCGGCTTCCTGAACGTCCTGCTCTCCATCAGCGGCGGATTCGAGATCAACGTCGTCCCGCTGCTCCTGTACTTCGCCGGCCTGGCGGTCTGGGCCCATGCCACGATCGTCCACCCCACGGTGCGCTACACGGTGATGACCGCCGCGATCGCCTTCGCCCTGGCCTTCTTCCACTACGGCGAGGTGCTGTTCTGGCACAAGCAGGTGGTGTTCTGGGCCACGGTCGTGATCGTGGTGTTCTTCATGTTCAAGAGCGCGCCCCCCAGCAGGCCATGAAGCGCTCAGCCGTCAGCTTTCAGCCAGAAACCGGATGCCCTCCCTTGCCGAAGCTGATTGCTGAACGCTGATAGCTCAATGCTCGTCAGCGTCATCATCCCGACCCTGAACGAAGAACAAATCTTGTCGAACACGCTCGCCCATACCGCCGCCCTGGGATTCGATGAACTGATCGTCGTGGACGGCGGGAGTGAGGACCGGACCGCCGAAATCGTGACCACGGCACGCGTGACGCGCGAAGAGACCGACGCGGAGACGCGGCGAGGGGGCGACGCGGCGATCTCCGCATCCCCGCGTCCCCGTGTCCCCGTGTCGCCTGCACCCGTCACGTTGCTGACGGCTCCTCCCGGGCGGGCCTCTCAAATGAACCTGGGGGCTTCCGCAAGCCGAGGCGACATCCTCCTGTTCCTGCATGCGGACACCCGATTGCCCCCCGATGCCAAGACGGCGATCCGGGCCGCCATGGGCGATCCGGCCTGCGTCGGCGGGCGGTTCGACCTCCGCTTCGAACGGGATGCAGGACTGGCCTGGCTGGTCGGCCGCCTGATCAACCTCCGTTCCCGTTGGTCCGGCATCGCGACGGGGGACCAGGCGATGTTCGTGCGCCGACGGGTGTTCGAGCGGTTGGGCGGGTTCCCGGCCATCCCGATCATGGAGGACATCGAGTTCACCCGCCGGCTGAAACGGGCCGGCCGGACCGCCTGCCTCCGGTCGAAGGTCACGACGTCCTACCGCCGCTGGGAGGCCTGCGGGCCCGTCAGAACGATCCTCTTGATGTGGCTCCTGCGGTTCCTCTACTGGATCGGAGTCAGCCCGCATCGGTTGAGCCAATTCTATGCCTCGGTCCGCTGACCGACATGACAGACGAAACTCCGCGTCCCCGCGTCCCCGCGTCCCCGACGCGGCGCTCGTGATTTTCGGCAAGGCGCCGATTCCCGGCTTTGTCAAAACACGCCTCTGCCCTCCCCTGACCCCGGATGAAGCGGCCACGCTGCAGGGCAGCCTGGTGCTGGACGTGGTGGAGCGGAGCCGCACGATCGCGCATCTGGACCGCTTCCTGGCCTGCGCCCCGTCGCACGAACACGTGTTCTTCAAGATTCTCCAGGAGCGGCAAGGGGTGCACCTGATGGACCAGGTGGGCGAGGATCTGGGCCGGCGCATGGACCAGGCATTCAGAGAAGTCTTCGCGAGGGGCTATACGCGGGTGCTCCTGGTGGGCACGGATGTGCCGACGCTCCCGGCTGCCTCCTACGGCCAGGCCCTCCGCCTCCTGTCGAACCATGATCTGGTGCTCGGTCCTTCAGTGGACGGGGGTTATTATTTGATCGGGCTGAAAAAACCGGCGCCGGCTCTCTTTACCGACATTCCCTGGTCCACCGACCAGGTCTGTGCCCTGACGAAAGAAAAAGCCGCCACCTTGGGATTGAGAACCGGCCTGTTGCCGGCCTGTCGGGACTTGGATACGGTTGACGACCTCCTGGCTCTCGCACCGTCGGCTTCCTCGAAAAAAGGGAAAGAACAGCCGGATGGCCTCTCACCACGCACCGCCGGGGTGATCCAGATGCTGGCAGGCCGGCTGAAGGCAAGGGTAAAACGTGAGACGTGAAGGAGAAAGCCATGCGTAGTCGTGTGGCCTTGATCACCGGAGGGGCTCGCGGAATCGGGCGGGCCATTGCGCTGGACCTGGCAGCCCAACACTGGTCCGTCGCGATCTGCTATCGGACCAGCGAGAAGGAAGCAGAAGAGACATGCCGGGCCGTCGCCGAGCGGGGCGGCAAACCCCTGTCGTTGCGCTGCGACGTCTCAGACCCGGTTGCAGCCCGCCAGTTGGTCCAGCAGGTGGAGCGGACCTGGGGAAAGCTGGACGCCCTGATCAACTGCGCTGGCCCCTACCACCGGGTAAATTTATTGGAAGAGACTCCCGAAGGCTGGGGCGAGATGTTCGCCCACAACCTGCACCCGGTCTTCTACCTGGCCCAGGCGGCAGCTCCAGGAATGAAAGCCCGCAAGTACGGCCGCGTTGTTAATTTTAGTATGGCCAATGCCGACCAGATGGTGGCCCAGCCCGAAGTCACAGCCCACTACATTGCCAAAGCGGGGGTTTTGATCCTGACCAGAACCCTGGCCAAGCTGCTGGCCCCGCACGGGATCACGGTGAACGCCATCTCACCCGGCTTCATTGATTCCGGCAGCGCGCCGCCGGGAGAACTGGCGGGGATAGCCAAGAAGGTGCCCGCGGGCTACATCGGCGAGGTGGCCGACACGGTCGCGGCCGTGCGGTTTTTGCTTTCCGACGAGGCCCGCTACGTGAACGGCACGAATATCCACGTCTCAGGGGGCTGGGGGATATGAGGGGGCAGGTGGAATGCTATTGTGCTTGCAGAACGCGAGTGTGGGGAATAGGCTCCCTGGCTGGCTCGCTGTGCTCGCGCAACGCGCGGCCTCAGAAGGCCCTCGTTGGACGCGCG
>CAZKHY010000205.1:0-2967 GCA_964552455.1 uncultured Nitrospira sp. | reverse complement strand
CGGCCTTCTGGACGGCTGTCAGCGTGTTCGCCGGGTAGAAGGTCTGATAGAGGGCAATCCCCGCCGTCACTCCCAGCGCCGCCCAGCCCACTGGCCCGGCGACGGCTCGGATCGCAATGGACGCCGGCGAGGCGACCTCCGCTGCGGCTGCCACCGCCGCTGTGGTCGTGGCCTTCTGCGCGGCCTGGTAGGCGATCCACTCCGCTTGCGCGACCACCCGCGAGTAGGCCACGGGGGAGACCAGCGCCTCGGCCGGGGCGAGACAGACCACGAGCAGGTACAGCCAGAACGTCAGGGCATAGAGCGTGAGCATGACCGTCGCGTGAATCATAGACGCCCCGCCAAGAGGCCGGAGAGGAAGGCCAGAAGTAGGACCACCACAATCACGAGAGTTTCGTCCATCTGGCCTCCTCCCCATCCTCGGATTACTTGCCCGCCTGGCCCGGCAACACGTCGAGGGACACCAGGTCTAGATAGGTCGCACCCTTGTACTGGCGCATGTTCACCACCGCTTTGCACCGCTTGTCCATACAGTCCTGCACGGTCTTGATCAACTGGGAGGCCTGTTCGGAAATCCCGACCTTCAACAAATCCGGGTCCCGGCCGTCCACGTACAGATTGGCCGTCCGAATGACCTTGCCCTGAAATTCCCGCTCCGAGATCCCGTTCACCTTCACGATCGCAGTCAGTTCCATGACACCTCCTCCTGTGATGGTTAACGACGACTGCCGGCTCCTCACCGACTTTGAATTTGGTCCCGCAACGCATACGCCGCGAGACGACCACCAGGGGCTTCAATCGAAGCCCCACCTGCACCATTCCTGTCCGACACGCCGGGCACCGCCTCATGTCGGACATGGCCGATGCTTCTTCAACACGTAGGTCTTCTGCGGCTTGTGCCGAGACGGAAGTCCGTCTAGGACCCCGTGTTCAAACACCAGCCGGAACCGGCGCCAGACGCGCACATCCCACATGTGCACCGACGCCCGCCCGCAGCGGGGACAGACCCACGCCGCAAACCCTTGCCCCAAGACTCGCTCTTGCGGTCCGCCACACGTGCGACACATCACACACCTCGTAGGACGTATTCCCGCATCGGAGCCGGCCGCTGGAGAAGGGCGTAGTGCTTGGCCCGCCATCGATCGGCCCCGTGCGCAATCGCTTGCTCCAGCCACTTCTGCCCCGCGCCCGGCGCTGCCACCAACACGGCCAGCGTTGGCGCCAACGACGACGACACTCACTGCTTCACGTCCTCCAGCTTCCGGACCGCTTTCTCGACCATGAGCCGCGCCTTCTGAAACCCGTCCGTCAGCGTCACCCACCATCGCAGCGGCGTCGCCCGGCACCGGATCATCGGGTCTGCCTCCCACTCGGTCGCGCGGAAATCAATGGCGGAGCGCAGCACCCCGACGATAAAGCGCCGATATTCATCCGCCTCCAATGAGGCCAGCGCCAGCAAACAGGCCTGCGCCCGTTCCTCCCGCAACTGGAGTTCCCAGCGAATCCAGGGCCCCTCCACGTCGCGGCCCTTGGCTTGCTGTTCGAGCGCCTTGTCATAGATGCGCAGCAGCGTCTGGGATTGGCCGGAGCCGACGTAGATCGTGTCGCCCTTGCGATCCTTCGCCCGCTCTAAGCCGAGGCGATGCATGCGCCGCATGTCCCGAAAATGGGTGACGGCGCAGCCGCGCTCAAGCGCGCGCTGAACGGTGCTGATGGTCACGACCCCCACGCGATCATCCAGCGCGTTATCCACCCGCGTGCCCTTGGCCCCTTTGGACCGCGCCCACTTCGCCAGGGCTTGCACGCGCTCAAAACTCCACCCGGACAGATAGCCGCCTGGCACGTCCACATGCACTTCCCTCAGGTTCCGAGTTGCGCCTGTTGCGACGAAGGCCGTTCCTGATTCGTTGGCCACCAACCAGAGCACCGGGTACCCGTGGTAGCCCCGATCCGACTTGGACGGGGCGCCGTCCAATTGCTCGAAGACTTCTTCGACCGGGATCCCCCGCACGGTGAATCGCAAGTAATCAATGCCCAAGCAAAAGCCCATCCTGTCCTCCCTGAGCGAGTTGTGATTAGCGCCCCCGTGTTACTCGCCGGGGGCGCGCGGTGTCGGGGCCGCGCGGTCGGCTGGCGCCGACCCGCGCGGGGCGTGGCCCTCGTTTCAGCGGGGCCCCGAGCCCCAGCTCCCGCATGGCCCGCCGGACCTGGTCGAGATGAACCGGAGCATCCGGCAGACCCGCTCATACGGAATGGTTCGGTTTCGACAAGCGCGACGGACCGAAATTTCGCTAATCCCCAGCGCAATGGCCAGTTCCTTCACCGACAACAACGTTCGTTCCATCAGAGCCCTCCACGGCAAGCCGCGCCCGTGTCAGTCGCTACCGTACTGACCGGCACGCGGAAAAGGAATTGATCAGTTTTGATCTCTTTTGATCAGGAGTGATCAGTTTCGATCAAATCGGGTGCGCGAAGGGCAAAACCGATGCCGAAGTTGAATGGGTCGCAACCGACAGGGATGAGACAAAACAGGCAGGAACCACGCGGGGGCAGGCCGTCGCCTCAAGGAGAGAAGGATAGGCGGCGTACATTTTTGAACGGGAGGAGTCTTGTGAGAGGGGCGGGGAGAGAAGAGAAGAAAGGATCGCGTAGATTATGTCTCAGGCGGGCGAACTCTGAGCTGGCCTGGTTCCACGGTAACGATAGCGCTGGCCTGAAGATCAGCGCCGTGCACGCTCAGGACCTGAAGGCTGGTCGCGGCTTGCTGTTTGGCGGACAGGGACAGGTTGACGAGATGGATAATACCGGCGTGTGGCTTTCCAAAGACGACGGCGAGTTCTCCGAAGTCCTTGTCGAGGGTGACCAAAATGCGACCGTCACGATGAGCGCGGGCGAGGATTTCCTCATCTCCGGGGTCTTCGGGCCATTCTCCGGCCCACACTACGTCGTGCCCGGCTGCTTTCAGGT
>CAZKHY010000204.1:0-3001 GCA_964552455.1 uncultured Nitrospira sp. | reverse complement strand
AGCATGTCCACACCGTGGCCGGTCAGCACCAGGTAGAACCAGTCGGCCGGCAGCAGATGCACCGCCGGCCAGCGCGTGAGCAGTACCAGCAGCGCCAGGACGCCACCCACCAGCAGCGAAACGACCGCAGCGACCGCGTTGGCCTTCATCAGGGCCTCGGCCGGCTCATGAAACTTCAGTCCGGTCGTCGGACAGGTTCGAAACATCCGGTTGAGTGCCATCGTTATCTATATGGACGCCTCCCGTTTGCCAAGGGCGATTTTGGTGTGCTGGGCGAGAATAGGCTGCAGTTCTATATCCGGCCTGTTGTGCAGGTGGATACCTGCTGGCCCTGATGGAATCCGCTGACCCGCGCCTCATTCTCCTCAAGGACTCGAAGTCCGGACAACGATACAGGCTTGGCGGGTCACGGTCTGACCTCGTTGCCATCACACGTTTATCGACCTTGCGCAACCTTTACGGCGACCACTCCTTTCTTCAAAGGGGTTGATACACCCGTCAGTGGCCTATGCCGGCTGACTGACGAACTCTTTTTGGTACGTCCGCTCATGGGCGAGCATCGCCCAGATCGTCCGCGCCATCTTGTTGGCCAGTGCCACCACCGCCACATTCAGCGGCCGGCGCCGGCGCAATTCCGTGATCCATGGGCCAGGGTCTTTGGCGTGCGTCAGCACCGATCGGGCGCCGTGGATGAGCAGCGTTCGCAGGTAGGTATCCCCGCGCTTGCTGATGCCCAGGAGCTTGATGCGCCCGCCGGTGCCGGTCTGTCGCGGCACGAGACCCGCGAAGGCGGCAAACTCCCGCCCTGACTTGAATGTCTTGGCATCGCCCATGAGGGCGACCGCCGCCGTAGCAGTGAGCGGACCGACGCCAGGAATCTCGGCAATGCGCTGGCAGGCCTCGTCTTCCTTGAGCCAGAGCTTGATACGCTGCTCGATGGTGGCAATCTCACCGTCCAGCTTCTCGATGCGCGCCCACTGCTCGCGCAGGGTGTCGATGATCATCGCCGGCAAGCGGTCGGCCAGCCGGGCCAGGGCGTCGGCGATCCCTTTCCTGACACCGGCCTTGCCCTGCGCCATGACTTCGCCGTATTCGGTGAGCAGCCCCCGCAGGCCGTTGATCTGGGCGGTGCGGAACTTGACCAGCTGGCTCCTCATGCGGTGCAGCGCCAGAATCGCCTGCTGCTCTTCGGTCTTGATCGCGACCGCCTTGACGTGCGGCTGCTGCACCGCCGTCCAGATCGCCCGGGCATCGTGCCGGTCGCTCTTGTTGCCGGTGACAAAGGGTTTCACCGCCTTCCCCGGCAGGAGCTTGACTTGGTGCCCCATCGCCGTGAGTTTCCTCGCCCAGTGCTGCGCGCCGCCGCAGGCTTCCATGCCGATCAGGCACGGCTGCCGGTTGGCAAAGTGCTCCAGAAACTTCTCGCGCTTCACCTGCTGGCTCACGATTTCTCCGGTCTCCCTGTCAATCCAGTGCAACTGAAACACCCGTTTGGCGATGTCGATGCCGACCACTGTTTTGCTATCATTCATTTCGGACCCTCCGGTTTGCCTGTGAAGATTTCAGTATCTTCCACCTTGGGCACTTTGATGCCGTCGGCCCGTGAGGGTCCGCCCTTCAACCCACCACCAGCGCAGAGTTATCCACGGCCCCGGGCGCCGCAGCTCCCTCTACACCGAAGGCGACCGGCGCGGTGGATAACTCGTGTTCAGACCTCACAGGGTGGGAGGCGTCCATTTCATTCTCCTCGGTCAAGTTGATCTTCGCAAACTCAACCTTACCGGAGATCTCGATGGCCACCACCATCAGCTGCCAGATTTACACCACTACCGTGGACTCTACCCGACGGCAGGTTGCGCGCAGCCGGAGCACAGGGTCGATGGCGGTCTCGAAGCGTGGCTCAAGGTCACCCTGAGAAGGCCATCAACGAGTGTAGGTCCGGACTACATGAGCATTGAATACGCACTCCTGGGGTTGCAGTAGCCGCAGCGGCCAGGGTCGGCGGTGTTCCGGTCCGTGCGTTCACGGGTCACGCGATGCGGGCATTTCACGCAGCCCAGCACATCCGCTTGCGGTTCCCGCGTGGGTGCGCCGCAGTCCTCGCAAGGGAGTCCCGGGATGCGCTCGACGATCCAGAAGCCCGGCGCGCCGCAGGCCGGGCACATGGACTTAAGTTTGGCGGCAAGATCCACGGCCGCGAGGCGGATCATCTCCATGCGCGTGGGGTTGGCGTGGGCGCGCACGTCGGTCTCCAGAAACACCTGACCGCTTGGCGAGTGCTCCAGTGCCCAGGTGAAAAGGGCCTCGAGCTCCGCCCAGGAGGAAATCCCCTTGCGGATGCGCGGGTCGTCCTCGCCCTCCGGGCGCACGACCAGATGGTGTTCGGGGAATCCCCATTGCCGGGCAAAGGCCTCGGCCGCCGCCCAGTCCCGCGCCAGCAGATGAGCGAAGTTCGCCTTGCCCTGCGCTACCCCGACGACCTCCAGCCCGTGCAGGTCGTCAACCCAAATCAGAAATTCCACGTTCCAGGGAAACATCCCCGCGAACGGGTCGGGCCCGAACGAACCCTCGCTGGCGAGCCCGAGCGGCAGGCCGGACAGCTTCATGCCGATGCGCGCCTTTTTTCGGGCCGTTTCCAGCTGGGTCCCAAAGCGCGGGATGTCCCGGGTAAACGTGCCCAGGAGGTCGGTGTCGAAGCCGTCGAAGTGGCGAACGCGGCAGCCCAGTGCGTTCTCGAGCACCGGTGCAATCACCCGCTCCTTGCCGTGCTGGGTGAGAAGCGCAATCCTTTGCCCGACATAGTCCGACATCATGCGGCCTCCAGTCCCAGCGGATGCCAGCCGCCGGCGCTGTAGCGGGTCAGGTGTCCGTCATGGAGGTGCCACAGATGCAGCCAGCCATGCGCCAGCAACTGGCGCACCACGGCGTGCCGCTGAATCACGCGGTCGATGGCCTGCTGCGGCGCGTCGATGACCACGGTAAGGCGCAAGGGCTCGTGCAC
>CAZKHY010000203.1:0-3043 GCA_964552455.1 uncultured Nitrospira sp. | reverse complement strand
ACCAGTGGGCCTGGGTCTTCACGGCCCTGCGGACCCTGATCATCGCGATCGCGTCACTGGCCGCGTATCGCATCATCTTTGTCGGAGGGAGGTAAGGCGCATGGATGCGGCGGCGGGGATTCTGAACCTGATTTATTGCTGGCTCACGGACTTCTTCTTCTCGCTCCAGGACCTCTATCTGGGGGCCTATGACTCGTTGCTGTCGGTGGTCGATCAGACTCTGGCGGGCTTGGGCAGTGCGGGGCTGACCCTCCCGGTGATTCCGGATCAGTACGCCTGGGTCCTGGGTGCCACGGGCATGTCACAGGCGCTGGCGATCATCGCCGGCGCGATGGTGACCCGGTTCACGCTGCAAACCATTCCGTTCGTCCGATGGGGGTCCTGATGAACAAAACGAAGCGCATCCTGGAGCAATTGCTTGAGGGCATGCCGGTGCCGCCGGATCACGTGTATGGGGCCGTGCATCGGAGCGTCTGGGGTGATCCCAATACCGGGCAACCGTTAGGGGCGGTGGTGTTGTGGGCCTATGGGCCCATCTCCGCCTATCTGGCCGCGGAGGGGCTGGAGCAGGTGCTGTACGAGGCCCTCCCGAAGGCCGCCCAAATCCTGGTGGATGGCGGAGAAAATCTGACGGGTGCGGCCAGGGCTGAAGCCAGGGCTGCGCGGTCAGCGGGGCAGAAGTCCTGAGAGAGGTGTGTTCGTGGATTCACTCCTTGCCACGTTCTATCTGTTGGAAGCATTCATGTTGGTGCTGCTAGTCCTGGCTGCGCAGAGGAACCGGTCATGATCGAACTCTACGAAGGGGTCCCCGGCTCCGGCAAGAGCTACTATGCCGTGGCGGAGAAGTTCCTGCCGGCCGTCCGCAAAGGCCGGCGCATCTACCTCTACGTGGAGGGCCTCTATCTGGACCGGCTGGCGCTCTTCACGGGCATTCCCCTAGCGGAGCTGCAGCAACAGATTACGGTCTGGGGGGACCCGCTGGACGTGCTGACGATGCACCAGCACGTGGAGCCGCAATCGTTGGTCTTGATTGACGAGGCCCAGACAGTTTTCCGGTCCCTGGAGCGGGTGGATAAGTCGCTCCTGCGCTGGCTGGAAACCCACCGACACTACGGCGTGGATGTCCTGGTCTGCTGCCAGGACTACAAGCAGATGAGTTGTGGGGTGACGCGGCTGGTGGAGGCCACGGTCAAATTCCGCAAGCTCGCGCTAGTGGGCCTGCAGCGCCACTCGCAAGCCAAGGTGCGAGGGAATCCGGAGGACCAGGAGGTGATCCGGACGTTTACCTTCAAATACTCTCCGGCCCTCTACGCCTACTATTCGAGCTACTCGGCGGCGGCCATTCGGGAGGAGAAACGAGCCCATACGGTCTGGAAGAGCGCAAAAGTCGCGACGAGTCTCGTCGCGGGCCTCTTCGCCCTCGTCCTCTTGCTCTGGAAACCCTGGACCAGCCTGGAGTCCGCAGCGGGGACCAGTCCTGTTCACAAGATCGCGGAATCATCGGCGAGTCCCAAGCCGGCTGCTCCTGCCTCGCCGTTCGGCCTGCCGCTGCCGAGTTCGCTGACGGGAACGACGGCGACGGCTCCCGCTCTCCCCATAATACCCGCGCCGCCGGTGGTCAGGGTGCATGGGGCCTTTTCAGTCGAGGAGGAGGATCCAACCAAGCAAGTCTGGCGGTATCTGCTGACCACGGGCGAGGCCCTGACCGCCGCTGAGATTACCGGCCGGTACGGGATTGCGGTGTCGGAAGTCCGAGGCAGCGGCGTGCCCCGGCTCGTGGGCGAGGGGGTGGTCTATGAGTCCAGCCGCGATTGAAGCCCTGGCCTCCTACACGGCGATCTTTTGGCTCGGCGGGTTTGCGGTCGGGCTGATCACCAAGATGCTGATGCCTCCCCGCTGAGGGGGGGCGCCCTCCCCTGGGGGCCTCCAGGGGCGTTGGTGGGCGAGTCCACCATGACAAGGAGGTGCCGTATGAAACGGCTTGTGTCCTGGGTTCAGGCGGTCGTGCTGAGTCTCGCGGTGGCGCTGGTGGTGCCGGCGCTCACGTGGGCGCAGGCGACCTCCATTTTCCCCGTGTCGTCGGACGTGGCGACGGTCAAGGGCGACCTGCTGCTGTGGGGCGCGGCCCTGATCAGCGTGGCGCTGGCGATCTACGCGTTCAAGCGCGTGCGGGGGCTGGTGCGCTAACCGAGGCACCGGCTGATGGAGCGGGAGGACTGCAGGCCTCCTGCTCTGTCTCCGGATCGGTCGGAGGGAGGGACGATGACGGCGACCGCGATTCAGACGATCGGGCAGGCGTTGGCGGGCGATCTCGTGGCCTGGGGGGCCGCAGCCATTACCCTGGCCGTCGTAGCGGCCGGGGTCAAATGGATCATGCGGCTCCTGAGCTAGGGCACAAGCCGGAGAGGGACGCCGCTCCCCGGCTTGGCGGGCCGCTAGTCACAGCAGCCGGGAGCAAAGTGCTGTCGCTGGAGCCAGGCGAGCGCACAGTTCGGACAGAGGGTGACCAGTGAGCCGGTGGCGTGGTCAAAGACCGGGGCGGTTTCCCAGGCTTGCCGCCCGCAATCGCTGCAAGGGTGAGGGGTGGGCGCTGGCGGTTGGCTGTTGATCGTGGACATGATGACACTCCTTTCTGTGGTGATGACTGGGTTCGGGTTCATGGGTTGGACAGGCAGCCCTGATCGAGGAAGCTATAGATGCGGCCCTCGCCGAGAATGAGATGGTCGAGCACAGTGATCCCCAGCTGGTCGCCGACTGCGCAGAGGCGGGCCGTGAGGAGACGATCCTCTGAACTAGGGGTTGGATCGCCGGACGGATGGTTATGGGCGCACACCAACGCGCAGGCATTCATCAGGATCGCCGGTTTGAACACCTCGCGGGGATGGACAATGCAGAAGGTCAGCGAGCCAGTGGAGACGACATTGACGCCGATAATGGCGTGCTTGGCATCCAGACAGCAGACAGCAAATTGCTCCCGATCCAAACCCTCAAAGAGCGGACGAAGGGCCAGTTCAGCATCGTGGGAGTTGGCGATCAGGCGGGA
>CAZKHY010000202.1:0-3086 GCA_964552455.1 uncultured Nitrospira sp. | reverse complement strand
ACCGACTTGCTTGTAGCAGTCTTAAGTTCTGGACAAGAAGGCTCGGAGGGATCAGTTTCACCCTCCAGAGCCCTACCCCCTGCGCCAGGCTCAGCGGCGTCCGCTGCTCCCGGCATACTCCCTCCTTTCGTGACCGCATGCGGTAGCCCTGCACAAGGCTTTGCCGGCAGGTCCGACCGAGGGCGAACAAGAAAGGCCGGCGGCCGGCGGTGCCTCTCGGCATCCGCCACCCCCCGGCCTTCACGCTTCCTAACACAAGCGGCCATACACCCGATCTGCCGATGGACTGTTTGGGTGTCCGCGTCACTGTGACCTCCTTGAACGGTCGGCCGGCGTCCTGCCGGTCCTACGCGGTCGGCTCTTGCCGATCCGCGCCGACTCCTTCGTCTTTTCCCTGGCCCCCTCCAGGGCCCGCTGACGCATGGCCTCCCGCACCAGCTCTAAATCGAACCGCAACACCCGACCGATCCGCTCCACGGGAATCTCTTGCTGCTGATAAGCTCGCTTCACCGTGTTGAGACAGACGCCCAATTCGAGCGCGAGTTGTTTCGCGGAGAGCAGCGACATGAAAACCTCGTCCGTCGCGCATCCGGCCTTGCAGACGATGATATGGGGCGGAACAGGAAGGAACCAGTACCGTTAACGACCCTCAAGGGCCATTACGAGCCCTTGACGACTCCTTAACTCAGGTAGGCGATCGGTTCTACTGCAACTTCGATGCAAGGGACAGGGAGCGCGAACGAGGAAGAAGGAATGGCAACGAGCAACCAACTGACCAGAGAAAACAGTCGGGTAGTCTGTCCAGGAGTACATTTCTGAACAGAGCGAGGCGGGCAGTACGCAGGCGCAGATCTGACAGGAACTCGTCTAGGCTATTTATTTAGGATGAGGAATGATGGAGAGCAGGAGATAGGTGTCGCCTTCGATCTGAAAGTAGAACCGGTAGTCGTCATCCACCCGAGCCTGCCAGATGTCCCTGGCTTCGTCGTACTTCTTGGCCCGGAGGGAGGGATGGCGGAGGTTTGAGAGGAGAAAGCCGAGTTGCTTATCGAACTTGGCCTTGCGTGAATCGGAAAGCCGCTGATACTGCTTCTGGAACCGTTCGGTGAACTCCGCGTTCACGACTTGGTGCGGCGGAGCGCACGGACGGTCGCCGCAGCGGTCGGGAAGGGGCCGCGGACACGCCCGTGCTTGACATCATCCAGCGCCAAGGCCAGCTCCCGATCGACCGCACGTTTGGGGATGAGGGTAATCATCCTGCCTTCCACCTTGGCCTCCAGCACGTCCCCTACGGCGACCCCCGCCCGCCGACGGATGCGAGGAGGGAGCGTCACCTGATACTTGTCTTTCACCTTCACGAGCGGCATTGAATACACCCCACCTTGACCCGACCATTAATTTCTATCACGCAGCTTTCACTATAAGAGCGCTCGACCCTTTCTGTCAAATGAACCACGAGGGTCTTGCCGCCCTTCACAGGGGTTCGACTTGCCCGCAGATTGCCGCTTCGGGGGGAGCCTCCTTAAATCCATTTGCAATTCACGTCGTGAATGGTTTGCCGCCCCTCCCCCGCGCTATCTTACCCAGGAAGTCGTTCACGCGCCGGCCGCGTTTCCGGTTGTCGTCCTGACCGGGACAGCAAGCTGGGAAGGTTGTGCCGATACAAGTCAAAGCCAGCAGTGGGACACAAACTGCCAACATCCAGTGCCGTCGCGTCCTCCTTAACGAATACAAAAAGGCCACGCAACGGTCTGCACCATCGCGCCATCGGCCGTTCGATCCAGCGTAGCCACAATGTGCTTCATGGTCTGTAGGAATGACAGACGCATGGTCAGACCTGACTTCCTGACGAAAGCCCTCTGTCACCATGCCGCGCCCTAAGCATGGCGGTCTGCCGTCACGACGTCGACAGACCGCCATCTCCTGCACCGAACTGGTCAGGCCGCATGGGCCACGGGCCACTTCAGGCACCGCTTGTCACATGTGACTGGCCCACCGTCAAAGGCCGAGCAGTGAGCCACCTCATACGGCGTATCATCGCTGACCAGCATCTCCACAACCACATCCGCCCCATGCTCATCGCAATGGGCTTCCATGGTATGCGTGGACAACCGACTTTCCGTCATCCCGACGCCTGCTGCCAAGGTCAGAAAAGCCCCGGCGCCCAACACCAGGATAGAAATGAAGGCGCCATCCCCCACGGATCCGAACCCCCAGCCAGGATCGCGCGTAATTTCCGGAGCTGAAGCCGGCACGGTCCGCGCAGCAAGGCCTGCCATAGCCTTGGCTGCCGCCACGATAGTGGCTTGCGAGGCCGTTGGCTCGATCGCATTCCGCTCAAGCGCGCGAGTGGCAGCCAACAGCGCGCGCCCATACTCCGCTTCCGCGGTTCCGATCTCTTTCGACAACGTCTGGCTGCCTGCCACAATCGTGCGGCCCAACTCTTCCTGGGCCCTTGCCTCAGCGTGGCGCTCCCTCTCCGCAAACTCCGTTCCCTGCCAGTCCACCGGGAGCTTAAACACGCCTTCCAGAAATTCCCGCCTTCCCTGTGCGCTGGCCGCAGCATTCCTGGCTACGCCAGGGATGAACGCTGCTTCCCCGGCCTGCGCACGACCGAGCCTCACGATCGCCCTACCCAACGCCGCCTGCGTTCGCTCGCGTTCCTCGGCAACCAAAGCCGGGGTAATGGCTGCCTTATTGATGGTCTTTGCCAATTCCTCCTGCAGGAATGCGGCGGAATGACTTGGCGCGGGCGGAACCAGCGGAGCCCGCTCAATGCCCAGGAAGGCAAAGAAGAAGGCAGCGCTGGCCGCGACGGCCACCGCCCCCGCCATCACCGCCATGTCTATGTGATCCAGGCATTTCATGGGTTCACCTCCCAAATCTAGCGAGTAGCTTATTGCGAACAGATCGGAACTCTTTGTGCCACTCGCCATCAGCTATTTGCTATTCGCTTCCCTTCGGTCACTCCTCCCAGAAGAACTTCTCCCAATCCACGTGCTTGTCCCACCATTCCTTGTGCCGTTTGACATCGTGCAAGGCCGGTGGTGTCACCTGGTAGCAGTAATCCCAAATCGCGTCCGCCG
>CAZKHY010000201.1:0-3101 GCA_964552455.1 uncultured Nitrospira sp. | reverse complement strand
GATAAATGTCAATGCCGTGATGCCGCTGGACGGCGCGGTGCTGCGCTGGTTTGAAACACACCGGCATCACGGCATTGACATTTATCTGACCTGCCAGGACTACCGGCAGTTGACCTCGGCGGTCACGCGCCTGGTGGAGTCGACGATCCAGTTTGTCCGGCTGACCTTTCTCGGTGTGGACAAGGTGGCACAGGGACGGATTCGCGGGAACCCAGAAACGACGGACATCATCAATCGGTTCTCACTGACGTATGACCGGAAGGTGTTCCCATTCTACGCAAGCTACGCGGATGGCGTGGCGCAGGAGGTTCGGCTGATGCGGTCGGTCTGGCGGTCGCCGTTCATGCTGACGGCGGTCGTGGCGGGGCTGTTTGTGGTGGCGGTGCTGGTCTGGAAGCCGTGGACATCCTTAGGCCAGACCGGAGCGGAGCCGGTTGATAGGGAGAAAATCCCGGTCAGCGCGAGAACGGAGCAACCGCTTCCGCCTCCGGTCAGTACGGGCGTTGCGAGCAAGCCCAAGGCACCGGCACGGGTCACGATCATCGGACGTGGTGGGTTCGTGGAGTCCGGTGAGGATCGGACGGCCGGCAAATATCCGCGCACGGAAGGGCCGGCGGTCTGGAAGTACCTGCTTTCAACCGGAGAGCTGCTCACGGCGGATCAGCTTGCCGCCACGTATGGCTTGGTCGTCCAGGAGAGGCCAGATCCGGGAGACCCGCAGTTGCTCCAGGCCGTGGGCGAAGGAATCGAGTATGGACCAGGCGGCAATTAACGCGACGGCGTCCACCACGGCGATCTGTTGGTTGCTGGGGTTTGCCGTAGGGCTGATCACGAAACTGTTGCTGCCGCCGTCCTGAGGCACGCACATCCCTGGCACGGGGCCAGGGGCGCACGGAGCGGGCGGAACCGCTTCAGAAAGGGAGGGGGCCATGTTCGAAGCCGTGAAGCGAGGGCTGCAGAAGATCAAAGACCGCGTGACGGAGGCCATGCTGGCGGTCGGAGCCGGCGTCACGCTGGCCGTGGCGGACGTGGTGCCGAGCTACGCGCAGAGCGCCTCGATCTTTCCGGTGTCGGCGGACGTGGCGACGGTCAAGAGCGATCTGCTCTTGTGGGCCGCGGCGCTGATCAGCGTGGCGCTGGCGATCTTTGCCTTTAAGCGCGTGCGGGGACTGGTCACCCGGTAAGGGACTGGTCCGGGGGTGGGGGGCTCACGCCCTCCGCCTTCATCAGAAAGGAGAAGCATGCGAGTAAGCCTGTCACTGATCATGGTGGGGAGCCTGTCGAGTGAAGCCTTGGCGCAGACCTGTCCCTCGCCTCCGACAGCGGCGTGCATTCAACAGGTGGGCCATCAGCTCCAGAACGATCTGATCCTGTGGGGCGCGGCCGCGATCGGGCTGGCGGTCGTGGCAGCGGGGGTGAAATGGATCATGCGGCTGATGCAGTGAATGGAATCACGACGCCGTCAGGACGCGGTCGGTTCATGTTCATTGAACGGGTCAGGGATGATCGTCCCGCATTCGAGACAGCGAAGTTGGCCCGTGGCTTGGCCATCGGGCATCCGCACATAGTCGACCAGGCGGCTATGGAGACAGGGGGAAGGGTCCTGCGGGTCGTTGGAGCATGATGAGAACCGTGCGTCTTTCATAGCTGACCTCCGTGTGGGTGCTCAGCATTGGTGGAGGAGAAGACCTTCGGCGATACCTCGCAAGGACTGTGGGTTAGCCGTCTTGTTTGATCAGCACCCTAGTGAAGATGAGAAAGTGTACAAAAGTTTAGACATCGGATCAAGGAGACATCTGTCCTATTCATTCGGGGCATTCTGAAGGCTATGAAATGCAAAGACAAATGGCCGGTATAAGGCCCCGGCTTGGCACAAAAACAGGTTAATCCCCACAGCAGCCGGGTGAGAAAGCCTGGCGCTGCCGAAAGGCGAGCGTGCAGGTGGGACAAAGGGTCACGTGTGCACCGGTGGACCGGTCAAAGCACGCAGCGGTCTCCCAGGCCTGACGGCCGCAATCGCTGCAGAGTCGAGGCGTGGGCGCTGACGGTTGGGTGTTCGTCGTGGACATGATGCGGCTCCTTTCTGGTGTGTTCAACGTTATGGGCATCGGGCTCACCTACCAGCCCTGATCAGCAAAGCTATAGATGCGCTCCTCGCCGAGAATGAGATGGTCCAGCAGGGTGATACCGAGCTGCTCCCCGACTGCGCTGAGTCGGGCCGTCAGCAGGCGGTCCTCCGAGCTGGGGGTCGGATCACCGGACGGATGGTTGTGCACGCAAATCAGGGCGCAGGCGTTCATCAGAATGGCCGGCTTGAAGACCTCGCGGGGATGGACAATGGAGAGGGTGAGCGAACCGGTGGACACGATATTGACGCCGATGATGGCGTGCTTGGCATCCAGACAGCAGACGGCGAATTGCTCCCGATCCAATCCCTGAAAGAGCGGACGGAGTGCCACCTCTGCGCTGTGAGAATCGTTAATGAGACGGGATGGAGCCGTATAGCCCGGCTCACGGACCAGGCTGATCCGATAGCGGGGCACACGGTAGGACACGGACACCGGCAAGCAATTGTTCACTGACACAGACTTGGACATGACCCCCTCCTTTTCAAAAAAAACACTGTGAGCCCCACCCCGCACAAACATCCGGGGGTGAGGGCGGAGAGGCTCAATCGGGCGGGGGCTCTCGCAGCGGACAGGACCGGACGGGAGGGTGCCTGGAGGGAGGGGACCGGCAGGGCGTGCGCCGCTGCTCTGCAGCCCCGTCCCGCACCCTCCAGTGTTGAGGCGTGAGGACCGACGCCGGCGGACACGCGGGCGCATCCTGAGGGGAGCCGGGGGGTGTCGCAAGACTCCCCCCTCCCCTTTTTATGTTGCGAACACGAGGTTGGTGAGGTTGCGTTGAGAATTCTTACTGTGGTGCCCTGATGACACCGACACAGAACTCCGTGGGCTACGATCCCCTGCAACTCTATGGAGTGGCGGAAGTCGCCCAGTTGTTCCGCGTCAAACCGAAAACGATCTATAGCTGGGTCGCCCAGCGGAAGATTCGGTTTGTCAAAGTCAACGGCGCGCTGCGGTTTCGGCGGGCAGACCTGG
>CAZKHY010000200.1:0-3126 GCA_964552455.1 uncultured Nitrospira sp. | reverse complement strand
TTGGAGCTTTACGACAAGAAGGACAACCTCGATCCCGCGGCCTTCAAGGCGCTTCTTGAAGGGAAGTACAAAGCTCTCGCCGGAAATCCTGACCGGATCACGGTGCTTGGTCCGAGTGAGGTAGATGCCCTGGTCAAAGAATGCGCGGAGACTCCGCTCGACCAAGCGTTCCTCGACAAGGCGTACAACGACATTACCGAGTACCGCCAGGCTCAGAGCCAATAGAGCGAAAGGTCCCATGAGCGAGCGTCTTGATCTCAATGCCAAGGGAATCCGGCTTTATGCGGGGAGGCTCTATAACCATGATTATCTCTGGTTCTCCTCGTTCGAAATCTCCAAGACCGCCGCCACCCTGCCGCTGATTCACAACTACGCCTTAAGCTATGCGCTCTCCGGCTACTCTTACGGCGTGTATGCCGTCGGGAAGCCCCCGCGCTACACCGAGGACCTCAATGCCATGCCGGCCTACGCCACCCCCGCGCGGCCGCAAGGGCCTGCAGCCCGCACTCGGTTCACCCAGAACGCGGTCAATTCTCGTAGCCTGAGGACCGATGACGCTCCACGAGGAAGCAATAGCCCGGCCATCGGCTGGCGACTCGTCCTCGACCCGATCTGGCACAACGGTGCATTTCAGGTCAATTCGGTCGGCTTCACGTTCTACCTGTTTGTGCGGGAAAACTACCATCCGCCCGCGGTAGTCCGGCTGGGCAAAAAAGGTTGTCCAGTCCGCCTCGAATGGGAAGAAGTCACCCCGGCTGTAGCAGTGTTAGCTGATAAACCTGTTCGGCCCACCCACGCTGTGAACCCTCTCGATATTCACGGCGAGATCATTTCATACGATCCGTTGCCCATTCCACCCCATCTGATTTTTCGGACGGCAGAAATCCAGAAGGATTGGTTTGTATTTTCGGCGGAGCATCGTGTGCATGTACCTCGTAGACTCATTACTACTGGACAGATACTGCCTTCCGACCGCGCGACGATTTCGGAAAGCCCAAGGCGCCGAAGGAGTAAAGCTCGATGACGGCATTGCCATTTATCGCTGAGCTTCATGACATCGGGAAATTAGTTGACTGGGATGCCCCTGGTCTAGCAGGAAGTGTTCAACCTGGATCACCAAGACACGCATTCCACAGTTTTGACTTCTCCCAATTGGGCATTGGCCCGCCGATCTCACCTAGCTGGTGGGGCCAGTGGTCGGACACTCTAAAGGGTCTTCAAGCTACGGCGAAGTTGCCCGCCAACATCACGGACGATGGGAAGGCGTGCATTCTCCTAACCAATATTGCCGACGTGCTTGCTGCCTCTATCAGTCGGACGTGGGGCAAGAAGGGAAATGTCGAGCAGGGTGTTCATTTGCTCTGGAATCCCGGTTATTACCAGGGGGCTAGCGGGATAAGCCAAACGTGGGCTGCCTTTCGAACTGTTGATGAACTTAAGGCCATGTTTCAGTTCATCGACACTTGCAGAGCACCAGAAGAGTTCCTCACGAGCCACAGTGAGCCCTTGATGCTCACCCCGGAAGACAAGTCGGTTCCACTGAATTTTATCCCTTTGAGAACTCACCTGGAGTTGACTGGCAA
This sequence comes from uncultured Nitrospira sp., assembly GCA_964552455.1. Classification (GTDB taxonomy): domain Bacteria; phylum Nitrospirota; class Nitrospiria; order Nitrospirales; family Nitrospiraceae; genus VGXG01. Next base: position 1,543 of record CAZKHY010000200.1, on the reverse strand, counting down.
GGTCTTTCGCGTTTTGCGTCACCACGCCAGAGTAGTGCGCAATGAAGGCAACATTTTTCTGGAGTACGATCGCCAGGCGGTCTCTCAAGTTCAAGATGCGGCTGGTGGTCGCTGGGATGAAGCTGGGAAAGGCAAATGGATTTTCCGGCTGGTTAAGTGTGCCGTTCAATTCCCGCAGTCGCTGGCGCGCCTCCAGAACTTGAACGTTCTTGAACTTCGTCGGCAGAAGATTCAAGAGGTTGTGGCTAAACAGGGTTCTGGTGGAGACACTGAGCGTCAGCCATACGCAGTTCTTTTTCACACGGACGATTTCATCTGTCTCTTCCTGCCGAGAGAAAATCACCTGGTTCTGCGAGAGGTGTTACGCCCCCTATGGGAGAAAGGTCTTTCGATCGAGTGTGAGGAACTGGAAGCTGAACTTAACTTACTTACGAGTACAGGCGAGTGGACGCGGAAACAGCTTCAGCACAAACATCTGGGAAAGCCCACGCACGGTGGACGGTATCTCAAGTTGAAACATATCGCCGTTTGGCCGGACTTGGACGCCTCGATAGAACCTCCTCTCTGCGACCTGTGCCAGCAGCGTCGGGGACAGGAGGTACTCAAAGATCAGGTGAGGGAATGGCTCTGCCAGTCCTGCCGAGAGATACGAGAGCTGGGCGAACCGGCTAGCACTTATGCTCGGTGGGAAGAGACGGGGTTCCCTGCTGCCTGGTTGAAGGTCTCACTCGATCAAACGCTTCTGCTCTCTTGCCTTCAGCGGCTTTTCGAGGCTCATGTGGATACGGGTCCTGGAATGGAAGAGGTAAGTGTCACGGACAAACAGCTCCTCAAGGACGGCTTCCGTCCGCTAGCGGCGCAAATGGAATTCGTGCGGGAGTATAAGGAATTCCTCCAAGAGTTCAGGGATTCCCTGGAGAACCTGACGGACACTGGTGGGGCTTCGTTATTAAAGTCAGGCGAGACCCTGCTTTTCCCCATCGCCGGATATCTCGAACTGGCAATCATTCGTTTGGACAGCTCTGAAACGCTGGGAACGGTCCTGGACGTGTTTGTCCGACTTTTACAGTCTCGCTTTCCTGAATGCATCGTGGACTGTCCGATCCGTATATCCGTGAGTTTGGGGAATCCCAAGTATCCATACCACGAGCACTGGAGTTTCTTCTCCCAGCCACAGCAGCCCGGCGCTGTACTCTGCATCCAACAGCCCGGAACGCGACAAGTGCCCCTAACCATGGACCAGTATATAGCCCTCCGGAGCAAACTTACTGGTGAGCGGCTTAGCCACTTTCTCCATCGCCTTGCAGCCATCGAAGCAGAAGGGGGAGAGATGACCGCACTGGTTCAGGCATTGGAACAGCGTCAACGTTTCCCACAGATTCACGAACTAATGATGTTTCACAGGCACAGCCTTCGCCAGATCTTGGAATTCTATCGACTGGTTTGCCCCAATATGCAGCATGATGGAGTGCGACATGCCTAACGGCTCATCACCGTTGCCTGCGTTCCTCTGTCTTCGGCTCACCACTCAGGCCGTGTGGGG
>CAZKHY010000199.1:0-3137 GCA_964552455.1 uncultured Nitrospira sp. | reverse complement strand
CTGGAACAGCTCTACTTGCAGGCTTCCTACATCGAACACATCGAGTCGCGTTCGCTGCCTGGCGTCAGCCTCATCAAGATATATTTCCACCCGGGCTATGATGTTAACGCCGGCATGGCGGAGATCACCAGCCTTACGTACTCCGCGCTCAAGTATCTCCCGCAGGGTATTTTCCCCCCCGTCATCATCAAGTTCGGCGCCACCAACCTGCCTATCGCCGATCTTACGATCAGCAGCGAGACGCTGGGAGAGAAAGAAGTCCGTGACCTTGCCTATTTCAACGTGCGTCCCCAGTTTGGAAGCGTGCCCGGCATTTCATTGCCCCCGACCTTCGGCGGGACGGTCCGGCAGATCACGGTCTTCCTGGACCGAGAGCGGATGCTGGCCCGCGGCATCTCGGCCGCCGAGGTCGTCAATGCGGTGAATACCCAGAGCCTGCTGCTCCCGGCCGGGGACGTCAAGATCGGCGACCTCGACTACAACGTGTATACCAACAGCATGATTCGGTTTGTCGAGCACATGAACGAGATCCCGATCAAAGTCGTCAACGGCACGTTGGTCTCACTGAAAGACGTGGGGCAAGCGGCTGATTCCCATATGATCCAAACGAACATCGTGCGAATCAATGGCCATCGGGCGGTCTACATTCCGATCATGAAGCAGGCCGGGGCCAATACGATCCAGGTCATTGACGGGGTCAAGGAGGTGATCCCGAAGCTCATCGGGGTTTCCAAGGACCTGGTCGTCAAGCTCATTTTTGATCAATCACTGTACATTCGACAGGCGATCAAAACCTTGGCCCATGAGGGCCTCCTGGGCGGCGGGCTGGCCTGCCTGATGGTGCTCCTATTCCTGGGCAGCCTGCGTTCCACTCTGGTGATCGTTTTGGCCATCCCTTTGTCGGTGACCGCCGCCTTTATCGGTCTGTACTTCATGGGGCACACGGTCAATATCATGACCTTGGGAGGCCTGGCGTTGGCGGTCGGCCGGTTGGTAGACGATGCGGTCATCGTCGTGGAGAATTTCCACCGGCACCTGCAGACGGGGAAATCCTCTATACAAGCTGCCAGGGACGCGGTCACTGAAGTGGCACTCCCCATGCTGGTGATCACCATCACAGTTTTTCTCGTCTTCCTGCCCATCGCCTTCTTCACCGGCGTCATCAGGTTTCTGTTCGTGCCGCTCGGGCTGGCCGTCGCTCTCGCCATGATGGCATCCTATCTCGATGCGCTGACCGTTGCCCCGGTAACGTTGGAGCGCCTGTTCCGTGGGCGCGGGCACACCGAGCAGGGCCATAGTCTGCCTCCGACACGGGACCTCGTTGTGCTCTGGAATCGGCTGAATCTCTTTGACCCGTTTGTGGCCAGGTACATCCGGGTACTCCGTTGGTGCCTGGCACATAAAGCGCTTGTGATTATGGCCGTCTCAGCAAGCTTCGGCGGTTCATTGCTGCTGTTGGCGCCCCGCCTGGCCACCGAGTTCTTTCCGAAGGTCGATGCCGGCCAGTTCATCCTGAATGTCTCGGCGCCGGAAGGCACACGGGTGGAAAAAACCGAGGCGATTACCGCGCAGATCGAAGACCAGATCCGCAAAGAAATCCCTCCGGCCGAGCTTGAACAGATCGTCGTGAACATCGGTATGCCGCAGGGTTGGATGATGCTCTACACCCCGATCAACGGCCCTCATCAGGCGTTCATGCTCGTGAGTCTCAAGCGCGGACACACGCTCCGCACCGATGGCATCATCGCCCGCCTGCGCTCGACGCTTGCCCGTGATCTGCCCGGGCTGAAATTCTCGTTTCAGACCGGCGGAATCGTCAGCGATGTGATCGACTTCGGTCTCTCGGCCCCCATCGACATCAAGGTCAGCGGGCCCAACCTGGTCGATCTGGCCGATACGGCCGAGCGGATCCGGGACACGATCGCCTCCGTGCCCGGTGTGGCAGACGTGCAGGTGCACCAGGGGATGGCTTACCCCGAAATCCACCTCAACGTGAACCGGGCGAAGTCGATGTACATGGGCCTCAACACGCAGCAAATTGTCAGCGATCTCATTACCGGGCTGAACTCGAATGTGCAATTGAACCCGGGGTACTGGATCGATCCGAAGTCCAACAACGCTTACTTCATTGTCGCTGAGTATCCGGAGCAGGTGTTGGTGAAATTTGAGGACTTTATCGACATGCCTCTCATTGGAAAACGGGTGACGCTCCCGCCATTAGCCAGCGGAGGGGGAGTTCTGCAGCGCGGCAGTGCCCTGGCTCTGCAACAGACCCCATTCCCGGAGACCCCCTTTCTGCAGGAACACATTGGGGCCGACCCTCTTCAGAATCCGATTCTCCTGCGGGATATCACTGATATTGTCAGAAAGACAGGCCCGGAGACGGTAGATCATTACAATTTGCAGCGCACCATCGATATCCTGGTCAACGTGCCGGGAAACGACCTCGGTCGGGTGACGAGGCAGATCGAGCAGCAAATAGCCGCGCTCCAGCTTCCCTCGGATATTCTCCTGACCCTCAAAGGTGAGGTGGACGCGATGCGGACCGCGATGAGCGGGTTCGCAAGAACCATTCCGCTCGCCATGATCCTGATTTACTTGGCCATGGTCGGCCTCTTCCGCTCCTGGCTCGATCCGTTCATCATGATGTTTGTGGTCCCCCTTGGGTTTATGGGAGTGATCTGGATGTTGTTGCTCACGAACACCTCCCTCAATGTAGAATCCCTCATCGGCACCTTAATGGGGATCGGGATCGACGTAGCCAACAGTGTCCTTATAATAGAGTTCGCTAACAGTCGCCTGCGAAAGGGCATGCCGCCATTAGAGGCGGTAGTAGAGGCCGGGCGCCTTCGGATCCGTCCGATTCTGATGACCTCACTGGCCACAGTCATCGGATTGGCGCCAATGACCTTTGGCATCGGCGAAGGAAGCGAGATGAATGTGCCCCTGGCGCGGGCGGTCACTGGCGGACTCCTCGTGTCGGTCCCCATGGCATTGCTCTTCACTCCAGTCCTCTATATGACCATGCACCGCCGTTCAACGGCCGGCTTCTCAATGGCTCATTTGCCCCGCGAGCAGGAGGAGTGACCATAGCCGCTGTTTCCGGCAACAGGCCGGCAGGTGCGTCAACCGCATGG
>CAZKHY010000198.1:0-3140 GCA_964552455.1 uncultured Nitrospira sp. | reverse complement strand
CCGGCCGGCTGGTTCCTGATGGGCACCGCCCGCAAGGACGACGATCCCTTCGGACTGGACACCCAGTACGACGACACGGAATCGCCGCAAAAACGCGTCTGGCTGGACGCCTATGAGATGGACCGGGACGAAGTGAGCCTGGCCGAATATCTCGCCCACCTGCGTCAACAGCAACGCCAGCCGCCGGACGAGCTCCAGCAATTGATCTGGCACGTCATTACCGTCCATGCCATACCCGACTATGTCCTGGCCCGCTGGCCCGCGCTCTACATGACCTGGGCCGAAGCGGCGGACTTTTGCCAGGCCCGGGGGAAACGGCTGCCGACGGAAGCCGAATGGGAGAAGGCGGCGAGGGGAAGCGCAGGCAACTTGTTTCCCTGGGGACGCGCAGCGCCGAAGCCGGGGCTGGCCGTGTTCGGCAAGTATCACGCCCACGAGATCCCGCTCGTGGCGGCCGTGGACAGCGGCGAGGAAGGGCGGAGCCCTTACGGCCTGCATCACATGGCCGGCAACGTGGCCGAGTGGGTGCAGGACTGGTATGGGTTCGACTACTATGCCGTCATGCCCGACCGCAACCCGCCAGGCCCTTCCAGCGGACGATACAAAGGCGTGCGCGGCGGCTCCTGGAAGAGCAAGCCCAACATGTTGCGGGCCGCCACCAGGGGCGGCGCGTCCCCCGAGCAACGGGCTCCCACGGTCGGCTTCCGCTGTGCGAAAACCCCGGCTCGCTAAACACTGTCACATTCATGGCGACAAGCGTACAATACAGCCAGCCGATCATGAAAAAGCCTGCCCAGCCCACCGATCTTCAGTTGAGCGTGGTTGCGGTCGCCTGCACCGCCGGGACCTTCGCCCTGGACATCTTGTTTCCGTTGGGCGTGGCCGCCCCGATGGCTTACGTCGCGCCGGTCCTGATCTCCCTCTGGGCGTCCCGGAGGCGGTTCACCTATCTGGCCGGCGGCGGCGGGACGGTCCTGACTATCCTGGGCTATCTCATCTCTCCTCTCGATGGAGTGGTCTGGATAGGCCTCCTCAACCGGGCGCTCGCTCTGTGCATGATCTGGATCACGGGAGGGCTCGTCCTGCTGCACAAGCAGGCGAAAGAGGACATCAACACCTTGCGGCGCTGGCTGCCCATGTGCGCCTCCTGCAAGAAGATCCGCGACGACCAGGGCTACTGGAACGGGCTCGAGGACTATATCGAACAGCATTCGGAAATCCTCTTCACCCACACCATCTGTCCCGCCTGCACGGAGCAGCTCTACCCCGACATGTATCCTGAACTTCTGAAACGTCACCCCGAGCTGTTTAAAAAAGCGGACTAGCAGCCGGCCGCCTCGGCCTTGACGGTGGGGCCGGCCTTACGCCTTCAGCAATCTCCGCAGCATTCTCGCGTTCTCGACCGCGTGGCCCTGCGCATCGTTGTTGAAGTAGACGTACACGTCGAGCCCGTCCTTCAGATACCGCTTGATCTTCTTCGCCTCCTCGGCCAGCTCGGCCTTGGAATAGCGGGAAGCGAACAGGTCTGTCCGGCCGTGGAACCGGAAATAGGCGAAGTCGGCCGTGAGCACGTCATGGCGCGGATAGCCGGGCGAATCAGCGATGCAGAGGGCTGCATTGTGACGCCTGAGCAGGCGATAGACTTCATCAGTGAACCAGGATTCGTGGCGGAACTCGAAGACGAGCTTCACCCCGGACGATCCGGCCGCCTTCAGAAACGCCGCCAACCGGGCCCGCTCACAACGGAAGCTCGGAGGAAACTGGAGGAGGATCGGGCCCAAGTGAGAGTCCAGCGACCGGGCGTTGTGCACGAACGTCTCCCAGGACTCTTTCACATCTTTGAGCCGCTTGGTGTGCGTAATCAGCCGGCTGGCCTTGACCGAGAACAGGAACTCAGCCGGGACCTGCGCCGCCCACTTGGCGTAGGTCTCCGGCTTGGGCAGGTGATAGAAGGAGTAGTTGACCTCGGCTGTGGGAAACTCTTGCGCGTAGAATTCCAAATACCGGCGACTCGGCAGGTCTTCAGGATAGAAGGTTCCGCGCCAGCTCGGATAGGTCCAGCCCGACGTGCCGATCAGAATCTTGGCCATGTTGGCTCAGCATTCTACAGGTCCGTCATGGTACCGTATCCGGCGGAACGTGACCCAGGATAATCGCGCGGACCCGGCTCGCTACGGTCACCGCCTCCTACGCAGTGCCCTGGGAAGGCCAAAATTCCGCGTCGTATCGGAGTTCGACGCCGTAGCCGGTGAGGTCGGTCAGATCGAGGCCAGCGAGCTCCGGCATAGGGGTTACTCTGAGACACAACTGTTGGAGTTCTTCAAGATCGTGCGTGCGGGGATCGGTTGCTCCTGCCAAGCCAGATAGCCTTTCAGGTATTTCTCCACGGCCTGTTGCGCATGAAAACAGGCCGTATCATAGGGTCCCTCGCTCGCCACCGTGCGGCGGGCATCTGCTAGGTCGCTGTCGCCTTTGCGGAACCAGCCTCTGGCCAGCGCCCGCTTATCGTTCATACAGGAGCTTGCCTTCCCGCAGCACCGTGGAGATGAACGCATTGGGGACGAGGCGCCAGGCCTCGATTTCCTGAGGCGTCCAGACGAGCAGGTCTTTCGAGGGAAAGACCCCGCAGAGGACACGACGGTACCGGGCTGAGCGACGCCAGCGCGGCAAGTCGGATTCTTCAATGATAAGTAGGTCCAAATCGCTGTCCGGCCTGGCCGTTCCCCTGGCCCACGACCCAAACAGCACGATTTTCTCCGGTGAGCCGACATCGAGGATGCGCCGGACGACCTCAGCCAGCAGTTCATCCGTCACGGTGGGATAGACAACGGCTGTCGCCATACGCATTCTCTAGCACATCTCCCCGGCACTGTCTACCTGCCCGACGCGCGGATCCCGGTCCTACTGCTTTCCCCCTGCATTGTTCAAGAGAAATGGCTGGCATCCCTGCCTGTTCTCCGCAACAAACGCCCCAGCCGCCTCCGCCGGTGAAACTCCAATCCCTAGGGACCGGCGGCTGACGAAGGGGGAGACGGGGTGGCATGGCCCTTCGCTCCAGCACCTCTCGGAGCGGAGAAGAACGATCGCGGCTGACGAAGGGCGAACTGCTCCGGCGTCAGCATGATGCGTTGGCGTCAGAT
>CAZKHY010000197.1:0-3365 GCA_964552455.1 uncultured Nitrospira sp. | reverse complement strand
CGGCGATCTACGACACGCTGGTCCGGATGGCGCAGGACTTCAACATGCGCTATCCGCTGGTGGACGGTCAGGGCAACTACGGCTCGGTGGACGGGGACCCGCCCGCCGCCATGCGGTACACCGAGGCCCGGCTCACGAAGCTGGCCGAGGAGATGCTGGCCGACATCGACAAGGAGACGGTCGACTTCGGCCCGAACTACGACGAGTCGCGCACCGAGCCGCTGGTCCTGCCGGCCAAGGTCCCCAACCTGCTCGTGAACGGCGCCGGCGGGATCGCGGTCGGCTACGCCACCAACATCCCCACGCACAACATCGGCGAGGTGGTGGCCGGGTTGGTGATGCTGCTGGACAATCCGGAGGTCACGATCCCCCAGCTCATGAAGGCGATTCCGGGGCCGGACTTTCCGACCGCCGGCTTCATCTACGGCACCCAGGGCATCAAGGACGCCTATACGACGGGCCGCGGCCTCCTCACGCTCCGCGCCAAGGTGAACATCGAGACCGACGAGCGGACCGACCGGGACCGCCTCATCGTCACCGAGATCCCCTACCAGGTCAACAAGGCCCGGCTGATCGAGCGGATCGCCGAGCTGATCCAGGACAAGAAGATCGAGGGCATCTCGGACCTGCGCGACGAGTCGGACCGGGACGGCGTCCGCATCGTCATCGAGATCAAGAAGAGCGAGATCCCGCTGGTCGTGCTCAACAACCTCTACAAGCACACGCAGCTCCAGACCACCTTCGGCGTGATCATGCTGGCCCTGGTCCACAACCGGCCGGAGGTGCTGAACCTCAAGCAGATCCTGGAAGCCTTCATCGAGCACCGGCGCGAAGTGGTCGTCCGCCGCACCGCCTACGAGCTGCGCAAGGCCGAGGAGCGGGCCCACATCCTGGAAGGGCTCAAGATCGCGATCGACAACCTGGACGCGGTGATCGCGCTGATCCGGCGCGCGCAGTCCCCCGAGGTGGCGCGCGCGGGCCTGATGCGGCAGTTCCGGCTGACGGAGATCCAGGCCAACGCGATCCTGGACATGAAGCTCCAGCGCCTGACCCAGCTCGAGCGCAACAAGCTGATCGAGGAATATCAGGAGACGCTCAAGAAGATGGAGTACCTCCGGTCCATCCTGGCGAGCGAGGCGCTGGTCCGCAAGATCATCAAGGACGAGCTGCTGGCCGTCAAGGAGGCCTACAAGGACGAGCGGCGGACCCAGATCGTCAAGGAAGAAGCCGAGATCAGCGTCGAGGACCTGATCGCCCAGGAGGAGGTCGTGGTCACGATCTCCCACGCCGGCTACATCAAGCGCAACGCCGTGTCCCTCTACCGGGCCCAGCGGCGTGGCGGCAAGGGCAAGATCGGCATGGGCGTCCGGGAGGAGGACTTCGTCGAAACCCTCTTCACCGCCTCGACGCACGACTACCTCCTGTTCTTCACGGACGCGGGGAAGGTCTACTGGCTCAAGGTGCACGAGATTCCGGAGGCGGGCCGGGCCGCCAAGGGCAAGGCGCTGGTGAACCTGCTGGCCCTCGCGGGGGACGAGAAAGTCACCGCCACCCTGCCCGTCAAGGAGTTCCGCGACGACCGCTACGTGGTCATGGCCACGAAGCAGGGGGTCATCAAGAAGACGGAGCTCTCGGCCTACGGGAACCCGCGCCAGGGCGGCATCATCGCGCTCACGCTGGACGAGGGCGACAAGCTGATCGCGGTGGAGATCACGGACGGCCAGCGGGAAATCCTCTTGGGCACGCGCCAGGGCATCGTGATCCGCTTCAAGGAGGAAGAGGTCCGGCCCATGGGCCGCACCGCCCACGGGGTGCGCGGCATCACGCTGGAGGAAGGCAACGAGGTGATCGGGATGGAGACGATCACGCCGGACTCCACCACCTCGATCCTGACCATCACCGAAGGGGGCTACGGCAAGCGGACCCCGGTCAGCGAGTACCGCATCCAGGGCCGGGCCGGCAAGGGCATTATCTCCGTCAAGACGACGGAGAAAAACGGGCTGGCGGTGGGCTTCCTGCAGGTGCGCGACGGGGACGAGATCATGCTCATGGCGGCGCAGGGCAAGATCCTCCGCTGCAAGGTGGACGACATCCGCGAGATCGGCCGGAACACGCAGGGCGTCCGCGTGCTCGAGCTGGACAGCCCCGAGGACCGCGTCGTGGGCGTGGCGCGGCTCGCCGAAGCCTCCGAAGACGAGAACGGAGACGCAGCCGACAGCGACGGCGGGTAAGCCAAGCTTCCAGCGGTCGGCCGTCGGCTCTCAGCACAGTCCGGTTGAACCCCACATCCAACTTCCAGAACCTCCATGCCCGCGTCCCAGCCCAAGAAAAAGCTCGACATCCTCGTCAAGCTGGCCCTGGGGGTCTTCTTCGGCTCCTTCGCCCTGATCTGGGGCGGGATGTTCCTGAGCCGACCAGACCGCTCTATCCCCCCCTACAGCATCGGCTCGCAGGAAGGGACGGCGGTCGCGGTCCATGTTCCCGGCTGGACGAGCGACTCGGCCATCGAGACCTTGATCGAGCGGTTCCGGAAGGTGGGACGGGAGACGAGGGAGTTCGGCAAGATGAAGATCCAGCCGACGACCCCCGGCGATCCGAGCGGCCGCTACCGGCGCATCACCATCTACGTGTTCACCCACGATTCCTGGGCGGAGCCGGAGATCCTGCACAAATACGTGGCCGGGGAGGACCAGGCGCTCAAGGACGCCTTCGAGAACGCGGTGCGGGGGTTCTATCGGCTGGATGAATCGGAAGAAGAGGGACGGATTGGGCCGATCCTGAAAGGAGCGGACACGGCCGCCACCGCCGCCTATTCGAGAGTGCTGTTCAAGGGACCGATCACGTCCGGGGCCGCCGGTCAGGCGGACCGGGCTGATGGCTCAGGGCCTCCGCCATCAGTTCCGTCAGGCGGGCCCGCAGATCGGGGTCCGTGATCTGAGCCGTATGGGCCTCCGCCTCGGCCAGGGCCTCCGGCGTCGGCCCGGCCACCTCAACTCCTCCCCCGCTGTTCACGGTTCCCTGTTTCCTTGCGGCTGGTTCGACTTCCCCCACACGAAACAAAATATCGGCCACGATCTCGTTGCCGGCCGCCTCGTTGATCTTCTTGAGCAGGGTCGGCTTCAGGAAGGTCAACTGCTGGAGCCAGACCGAGTTCTCCACGATCAGGTGCAGTTTCTTGAAGCGGATCTGGTCCGGGCGCGTGTGGGCCGCGATTTGCTCTCCGGCGATTTCAGGCCAGTGCCGGCTGAGCTGGGCTTCCAGAAGCTTCGCCTCTAATCCAAGCCGCTTGGCGAGGCCGGTCAGGACGGAGGAAACGGAAAAGAAAAAATGGCGGTAGCGCATGGAACATGGTAGGCGGGATGGAG
>CAZKHY010000196.1:0-3405 GCA_964552455.1 uncultured Nitrospira sp. | reverse complement strand
TGCTGACCGCATCGGTCCTCTGCAACGGCGCGGTCCTGCGAGAGGAGCAAGGGGCCTGGCGGATCATCGGCGATCCGACCGAAGGCGCGCTCCTGGTGGCGGCGGCCAAGCGGCACCTGTTCAAGGATGAGCTGGAGTCGGCATCCCCGTTCCTGGGAGAGATCCCGTTCGATCCGGAGCGGAAGATAAAGATGACGATCGTCCGCAAGACAGCCGATGGTGTTACGGCCTACTTGAAGGGCGCGCCGGACCTGTTGCTCCAACGTTGCACGCAGTATCTGACGAGCGCCGGGCTTGTGGAGCCCCTGAACGAAGCGGCCAGGCAGGAAATCCTCGCAGCCAACGCAGCCTACGCGCAGCAAACCTTACGCGTGCTGGGGTTCGCCCGCCGGACGCTGGACAACGAGCCGGAAGACTATCGGACTGTGGAAATAGAACGCAACCTGATCTTTCTGGGCCTGATGGCCATGAAGGACCCCTTGCGGCCCGAGGCGATCGCGGCCGTGCGGGCCTGCCGCGCAGCCGGAATCAGGACCGTGATGATCACGGGAGACCACAAGGAAACCGCCGCCGCCATCGCCCGCGAGCTGGGCCTCTTGAACGGACATGAAGCCCTCTCCGGAGCCGAGCTGGACCGGCTGACGGATGCGGAATTGTCCGAGCGGGTCGAGCGGATCGCGGTCTATGCCAGGACCTCGGCCGAGCACAAGCTCCGCATCGTTCGAGCCTGGAAGGCCCGAGGGGCGATCGTGGCCATGACCGGCGACGGCGTCAACGACGCCCCGGCGGTGAAGGAAGCGGATATCGGCGTGGCCATGGGGCTCACCGGCACGGACGTGACGAAAGAGGCCTCGGACATGGTCGTCACGGACGACAACTTCGCCTCCATCGCCGCGGCGGTCGAAGAGGGACGCGGCATCTACGACAACATCCGCAAGTCCGTCCACTATCTGCTCTCCTGCAACATCGGCGAAGTGCTGGTCATGCTCCTGGCGACCCTGCTGGGGCTGCCGCTGCCCCTCCTGCCGGTGCAGATCCTCTGGATCAACCTGGTCACGGACGGCCTCCCGGCCCTCGCCCTGGCGGTGGACCCGGCGGACCCGGAGATCATGAAGCGCCCCCCGCGATCCCCCTCGGCCCGGTTCCTGGACCGGGACCGGCTCATCCTGATGTCCGTGCAGGGCCTGTTCATGGCCCTGGTCACGATCACGACCTTCGCCTACTGCCTCTACGGCATGGACCAGAATCTGGAACGGGCCAGGACCGTCACCTTCACGGTTCTGGTCATGGTTCAGCTCTTCCATGCCTTCAACTGCCGGAGCGACCGCCATTCTCTGTTCAGAATCGGTTGGGCGACGAATCGGCCCTTGCTGTGGGCCGTGGCCGGCTCCGCGACCCTGCAGGCGGCGATCCTCATGTCGCCCTGGATGCGCGACCTGTTCAAGGTCGCGCCGTTCAACATCGAGCACTGGCTGCTGGCCTTTGGAGTGGGCCTCCTGCCGCTGGCGGCGATGGAGGTCTGGAAAGGGATCAAGGCGCGGAGGGGGACTAACTGAACGTTAGGTGCCGACCTGATAAATAGCTGGCCGGTAACGTGGTCGCGGAATGGGCTTCCTCTCTGCACGCGCAGCCTCAAGCCAGGCCTTCTTGGCAAGTTCAGCCTGTTTCAGCGCTTCGGCAGGAGTTTTACCGAATGCAGAACAGGCTTCCAGGTCTGGAATATCGGCGATGTAACCTCCGTCTGGCTCACTATAGAAAATATTGATGTGGTAATCCTTCATCTCTCTTCTCCCGATTCCAACTCAAGATTATACCGTTCTACGACCTCTAGCAACTGCCGAATCTGATACAGCTTAGCCTTGCCACCAACTTCTTGAAGATTGACCAATTCGTGCGCTCGCGGATGGACAAAGATATGGTGGCTCCCCTTAACCCGCGACAGTCGAAATCCAAAGGCCTCGGCCAAGGCCACAACCTCGCGGAACCGCATATTCTTGGAGCCAGCGAGAGCTTTTGCGAGCAGCTTCCGTTTGTTCATCGAATGGATTATTTCTGTCCTTCCACGATCGCGATCTCCTCTTCCGTCAGCCCGTAGAGGTCGTAGACGAGGCGGTCGATCTCGCGGAATATCTTCTAATCAACTCACAAGCCGGCCGAGCAGCCATTCCATCGCGCCGGGTGACGCCATCCAGGCTTGGGCAAAGGCTGTCATGTACAGCACGGCCTCGTCACGGTCGCCGGGGCTATAGCTTTCCGGCATCGCGGCAGGAAGCTTTTTCTTTCCCGTGAAGAACGCGGCCACATGGGGATTGCCTTCCATCGCAACCATCAAGGCCGCCTTCGCAGCCGCTTGGTCTCCCCGGCGAAGGTCGAGAAGCACCCGGCTCCAGAGAAACGCGGCAGACCGTTCGTCCGGATATTGCCGATAAAGGCGTGCCGCCCCTTCGTCATTCCCACTAGCCAGGTAACGGCTCAGCAAGATGTCGCGAACGCCCTGGTTGTCGTTGGGGTTCAGATCAAGAAGCGCCTTGCAGTGGCCGATCGATTCCTCTTCCCGCCCCATCGCCCACAAACAGTTGGCAAGCCCCAGGCGCGCCCGCATGTACGGCCTGGTCTCGACCATGCCCCAGAAATACCCTTTATTGGCCGCAAAGAAGTCCTCGCCCAAGCCGCGCGCGCCGGCTTCGACGCCGTGGTTATACAAATCGCGGGCCTCTTTAAGTGACGTAGCCTCCGTCTCCGCCAGCACGTTGTAGGCGTCGGCACAGTCCGGCGAAATCGTCAGCGCCCGGCGGGCAAGGGCCGCCGCCTCCCGATCAGTCGGCGCCTCCCAGGCTTGATACATGAGTTGCTGCGCCAGTTCTCTTGGAGATTGCGGATGGGCAGATGGAAGGTGTCCGCTCCCTTCGGCGAGCAATCGGTCGAGGTAGGCTTGCGCCTCTTCAAGGCCGGCGAACTCCTGCTCGCCCATCACCCGGTGGAGATCGGCCATCATCGCCTCCATCGCCATGCGGTTCGGCAGCGGAGGCGATGGCGGCATTTTCCCTGCCGCGCGTTTGCGCTTGATCTTCTTGGCCATGACGTCTTCCTGCTACAACGCATCCATGAGCCGACGCATCCAGCGGTCAGCACGCAATCCGAATCATCCTGATTGGTGGGGGTTTCTATTTCGTCTTTGCGGTCTTACGAGCCTTCAGGAGAGTCTTCAGGCGGTCCATACTCACCGGTTCGTTCTCGAACGCCATGGATTGGACCACCCAATCCAGAATCTTCTTGCGATAGAGAGTCGCCCGCTTGGCTGGATCGGCGTACCGTTTTCGCCACTGGCGCAGCTTGGCGTCGGCCTTTTTTAGGTCGAGGGGAGTCTCTCGGGTTTTCATGGTTCATACTCCCGCGTGCGGTGAT
>CAZKHY010000195.1:0-3437 GCA_964552455.1 uncultured Nitrospira sp. | reverse complement strand
TTTTTTGTAGTCCTGTAAGCCGGATTCTGTCCCGGTGCTGGGAAGCCGCTCTGGGCGCGGCACCGCGCGCTTAAGAAGGGTCTTGACCTCACATGTCACAGAATCCCTTGTCTCTCATCCCCCCGAAGGCTAGCAATTGACTAGATCAGCGAGCAGGCAGACCGCGCGGCACGACGACCACGCTTTCGTCCGCTCGAACGGGTTACGCGGCATTGCTATTTGGACCCTCGGCTCTCGATTTACCTGATGAAAACTCAACCTTTGCCGCGCCTCCCACTGTCGCACCGCCGGTGGCCACGTATTCAAAAACGAAGCCAATGATATTTCCAGAAGCGTCACGGTTAAGTTTCGCCCACCCCTGGTGCTCCATAGCAGTGAGCATCATTGACATAAGCTTGCGAAGTTTAGCTGATTCCTCTCGCAGCTCGTCGGCGGCTCGTTTGTAGTAGTAATGCGCAACTGCCCACGTGATCCACGCGCCAACAACAATGCCTATTAGTGCCCAGGTCATTTCAATGCCGCCTAACGGACAAGCTCACTGACCGGGGCCGCGTCTCGAAACCCCCCGAATCGTGGCACACCTCATCGCGGCCTCGGCCCAGTGCAGCGGTTGCTTCGGACTCGTTAATAAATAATAGTTCCAACATTAGCCAGGACTTGCTATAATGCCGAACCGTGGAGCCGGATGCCCTGCTGCGCCAGAAATTCGCCGCGGTCTGGTCGATGTTGGACGAACGGGCGCGCCGTCTGATGGCGGCCAGCGAGGCCCTGGTGTTGCCATACGGCGGCGTCTCGCGCGTGCATCGGGCGTGCGGTCTGTCGCGGAAGGCGATCGCGAAGGGCATCCGCGAGATCCAGGGCGGCGCGGGGCTCGAGGTCGGGCGGGTGCGGCGCCGCGGGGCGGGCCGCAAGCCGATTACGGTGCAGGATCCCCCCCTCTTGGCGGCGTTGGACCGCCTGATCGAACCCGACACGCTGGGCGACCCCGACTCCCCGTTGCGCTGGGTCTGCAAGAGCACGCGGGTGCTGGCGGCCGAGTTGGGCCGGCAGCGGCACCCCATCAGTCACGTGAAGCTCGCGCAACTCCTCCACGCCCAGCACTACAGTCTCCAGGGCACGCGCAAGACCGAGGAGGGCGCGGACCATCTGGATCGCGATGCGCAGTTCCGGTATATCAACGCCCGCGTCAAGCGGGCGCTGGCCGCCGGGATCCCGGTGCTGTCGGTGGATACCAAGAAGAAGGAACTCATCGGGAACTATGCCAACGCCGGGCGCCAATGGCGCCCGGTCCGCCAGGCCCCCCGGGTGCAGGGGCACGACTTCCCGACGCCCGCGGTGCCGCGCGCGTATCCCTACGGGATCTATGACATCGGGCGCAACGCCGGCTTTGTGAATGTGGGGACGGACCACGACACGGGGGCGTTTGCGGTGGCCTCCCTCCGCGGCTGGTGGCGGGCGGCAGGCCGCCGCCTGTACGGCCAGACGCAATCCCTGCTCATCACCGCCGACGCGGGCGGGAGTAACGGGTCGCGCCTGCGGCTGTGGAAATGGGAGTTGCAGAAGTTCGCGGATGAAACGGGGCGGGCGCTGGCAGTGTGCCATTTCCCCCCCGGCACCAGCAAGTGGAACAAGGTCGAGCATCGCCTGTTCTCGTTCATCTCCTCGAACTGGCGGGGCGAGCCGCTGCGCGACTACGAGACCATCGTGAACTTGATCGCGCGCACGACGACGGCGAAGGGCCTCAAGGTCATCTGCCGGCTGGACCGCCGCAAGTACGCCACCGGGCGGCGCATCTCGGACGAGGAGATGAAGCGCATCAACCTGGAACGCGACCGCTTCCACGGGGACTGGAACTACGTCATCACACCACATCGGACTGCGGTCACCAAACTGACTTGATACCATTATTTATCCTCAAAAATGCGCGAAGTTGACCATCTCAGAGTTGCGGGTTGGCAAATTACAGACGGAAGAAGCTATAATGAGCTTCGATCGATGCGCGTGACAGAAATGCCCCCACAGGGGAAGTTTGTGTCACATGCCCAGAGGTACTCGAAAGGTCCATTTCTCGTTCGAGGAAACCCACCTGACCCACTTCGGGGGCATGTGGCTGATCCAGCGTTTTTGCAACAAACTCAGGCTGCGCCATTTGCTGCAACGCTATGTGCGCGTGCCTCAGCGCAGCTCGGACTACCATCCCTCCGAACTCCTCCTGGCGCTCCTGTTCGCGATCATCATGGGCCTGCGGCGCATCAACAAGACCGAGATCCTGCAGTACAACGGCGCCTTCCTGGAGATGCTGGGGCTGCGGCGCTTCCCGGATCAATCCACCCTGCGCCGCTTCCTCAAGCGCCTACCGCCCAAAGCCATCCGCCAGGTGGCGCGGCTGCACGACAGCCTGCGGGCCTTCCTGTTTGCCCTCCCCACGCCGCGGACCACGCTGGTCTTCGACGTGGACTCCGTGGTCCTGGTGATCTACGGCCGCCCCGAAGGCGCCCGGGTCGGCTACAATCCGAGGAAGCCCGGCCGGCGGTCCTACCATCCCATCCTCTGCTTCGAGGCGCACTGCCAGGAGTTCTGGCATGGGAGCCTGCGACCCGGGAACACGGTGGCGGCGACGGGGGCGGTCGCCTTCCTTCGGGCGTGTCTGGCCAAGGCCCCCGGGACGATCGCCCGGAGCCGCATCCGCTTCCGGATGGATGCGGGCTTCTTCGGCAAGCGGCCCATCGAGTTCCTCGAGCGGGAAGGCTGTGGCTACGTCATTGTGGCCAAGGAGTACGCCACCATCAAGGCCCGCGCCCGGGCCGTCCGCTTCACGCCCCTCCAGAATGGCTGGGAGTGTGGGGAGTTCGCGTATCAACCCCACGGCTGGCAACAGTCCCGTCGGTTCGTGGTGGTCCGGCGGCCCATCCCCGCGGATCCGGCCGAGGCCGAACAGCTCACCCTCTTCCAGGATGCCAAGTACGTCTATCACGTGTTCGTCACCAACCTCGCCCTCAGCCCCTGGCGGGTGTATCGGTTCTACAATCCCCGGGCCACCATCGAGAAGAACATCCGGGAGTTTCTCTACGACTACCCGTTGGGCAAGATCCCCACGGAGAGCTGGACCGCCAATGTCGCGTTCTTCCAGCTCCTGCTGTTGGCTGCGGACCTCGTCCACTGGTTCAAGCGGCTCTGCCTGCCCCCGGCCTACCTCACGACCACGCTGGATACCATCCGCACCGATTTCCTGGTGCTTCCGGCTCGGCTGGTCCGCGAGCACAAACAAACCATCGTCAAGCTGCCACAGGATTACCACTACCGCCAAGAGTTTCTGGAAGCAGCGCGCACCATCGAGCGACTGCGACTACCCCAAGTTTTTCGATTTTGCAAATAACTCATTCGTTTGTCACCTCTGGAGTTCCAACAGAAGTGGTCAGCTTCGCGCATTATTGAGG
>CAZKHY010000194.1:0-3451 GCA_964552455.1 uncultured Nitrospira sp. | reverse complement strand
GTATAGGCCTTGGCTATTCCCATGACGACGTCGATCTTGGTGGGGCCGACCCCGGTACCGATGCAAGCCCCGCCGGCGGCGGCACTGGAAGACGTGACGTAGGGATAGGTCCCGAAATCCACGTCCAGGTGCGTTCCTTGCGCTCCTTCGAACAGCACGGTGCGCCCTTCGTCGATGGCCTTGTTCAGCAACATTGACGTATCCGCGATATAGTCCTTGAGCCGCTCCGCATAGCCCATGTACTGCTGGAAGACCTTCTCGGGCTGGAACCCCGGGACCTGATAGAGGCGCTCCAGAAAACAATTCATCTCCGCGATGTTTTCCTCCAGCTTGCGCCGGAACAGCGGGGGATTGAGCAGATCACCGGCGCGGATGCCGATGCGGGCCATTTTGTCGGCGTAGGAGGGCCCGATGCCCCGGCCGGTCGTCCCGATCCGCCGTGAACCCTTTGACTGCTCGGACGCCTTTTCAATGGCCTTGTGGTAGGGCAGGATCAAGTGGGCCCGCTGGCTGATGGCGAAGTTCCGGCCGATCTTCACGCCCTTGGCCTGGAGCCGGCCCATCTCGTCGATCAAGGCCTCCGGGTCCACGACCACCCCGTTGCCGATCACGCAGAGCTTGCCCCGGTACAGGATGCCAGACGGGATCAAGTGAAACACGAACGTGTCCCGGTCGTTGACGACGGTGTGACCCGCGTTGGAGCCGCCCTGGAACCGCGCCACGACATCGGCGTCGCGGGCCAGGATGTCGACGATCTTCCCCTTGCCCTCATCGCCCCACTGGGTGCCGATTATGACGAGATTCGCCATCGTCCCTTCCCGTGCACGGAGTGCAGAAAATTCTGTCCAAAAAAAGAGCCCTGACCGCGTGAGATCAGAGCCACAGGGGCTTCATACTATGATGCCCCCTCCCCTTTGTCAAGCCGCACAAGCCACGTGACATCACCCATACCATTCCCTTTCTTGACTGCCTGGGAACCGCGTGATAGCATGCCGCTCTGTGGCATCGGACTCGGTTTCCGTACCTCATCACTCATAACTCAGCACTGAATGGGAGTGGGGCTGTAGCGCAGTTGGGAGCGCGCGTGAATGGCATTCACGAGGTCGCCGGTTCAATCCCGGCCAGCTCCACCAAACCAAGCTTGCTTGAGCCGGCCCCTTCAATCAAATGGGGCCGGAGAGGTATTTTGCCTCAAGTAAGTTTCAATACAACCTTCGTGTGAACCGCCGGCCTCTTTATCGCTTTATCGTAACTATGGCCGGCGGATAAGTGCCTCAAGTGTTTCTTGGCAGTTTAGAGAACCCAAGCTTGCTTGAGCCGCCCGCCTCGATCACATCGCGGCGGAGAGGTACTTTACCTCCAGTAGACTGAGATTCTTCGCTGCGGTTTGATCTGTTACTCGGCTAGGACGTACCCGTGACTCACTATGCTGCCTCCAATCAGTTCTTCGTCCTCCTCCTCTGACTGACGTCCCCTTCTGTCCTGTTTCACGCACTGAGTTCACACCCAACGGATTACCATTGCCATGCTGCAAATCGAAGGCGTCAGTAAACAATTTTCCACCCGCGTCCTCTTGACCGAGGCCAACGCGCACTTGCGCCAGGGCTCGCGGGTCGGCCTGGTCGGCCCGAACGGGGCCGGCAAGACCACGCTCATGCGGATGATCCTCGGAGAAGATTCGCCGGACAAGGGCCGGATTCGCAAGCGCCCGCACCTGCGCCTGGGCTACCTCCCCCAGGAACTGGAAACCCTGACCGGCAAGACGGTCCTGGATGCGGCGCACCGGGACCAGTACCCGGAACACGAGGCCAAACGCATCCTATCCGGCCTGGGCTTCGGCGAAGCGGACTTCAAGCGGCCAGTCGAGGCCCTCTCCGGCGGCTACCGTATGCGGGTGGCCCTGGCCCACTTGCTGCTGGCCAACCCGGACGTCCTCATGCTGGACGAGCCGACCAACCATCTGGACAAGCCCACGCAGCGCTGGTTCGAGCAGTTCCTGCTGAACTCCGGCATGACCCTGCTCGTCATCAGCCACGACACGGCCTTCCTCGACCGCATCGCCACGCACGTCTGGGACTTGCGCGACCATGTCATCCAGGAATACCGGGGCAACTACCAGCGCTTCTTGGAGCAGCGGGCGGCGCGCGACGAGCAGTTGCAGGCGTCGGCCGAGCGGCAATCCAAGGAAATCGCCCGCGTGCAGAAATTCGTGGACCGGTTCCGGTATCAGGCCAACAAGGCCAGCCAGGTCCAGTCCCGCATCAAGCAGTTGGACAAGATCAAACGCATCGAGTTGGCCCGGGACGCCAAGCGGGTCCGGTTCAAGTTTCCCCTGCCCCCGGCCAGCGGGCGGCACGTCTTCGAACTGCGCGGCGTGGCCAAGAGCTATGGCACCACCACCGTCTATGCCTCGTTGGATTTCCAAGTCGAACGGGGCCAGCGGGTGGCCCTGGTGGGCGAGAACGGCGCGGGCAAAAGCACATTGCTCAAGATGCTGGCCGGCGTCCTGCCGCCCGACAAGGGCACCAGGACCCTGGGGCACGGGGTCACGCTCCATTACTTTGCGCAGCACCAGGCCGAGACCCTGAACCCGGAACATACGATCCTGGAGTCCCTGGGCGATGTCTCTTCACAAGCGGAGACGAATTTCCTCCGCGGGCTGGCTGGCGCCTTCCTGTTTTCCGGCCCGGACCAGAAAAAGCCGATCAAGGCCCTCAGCGGCGGGGAGCGCAACCGCGTGGCCCTCGCGCGCATGTTGGTCGAGCCGGCGAATACCCTGTTGCTGGACGAGCCGACCAACCACCTCGACCCGGCCTCCGTGGACGTATTGACCGATGCCATGGCCGACTTCCCCGGCACGATCGTCTTCATCTCCCACGACCCCACCTTCCTGTCGCGCATCGCCACCCGCGTGGTGGAGATCGAGGACGGCAAAGCGCGGGACTACTATGGGGACTACGAATACTACTTGTGGAAGCGGGCCCAGGAGCTGGAGTCCATCAAAGAGTCCACGGCCGACCTGGCGCCGACCCAGAAACAGGCCAAGGCCAGCAGCCAATCCCTCCCCCCGCCTCAAGCGGAAAAGGGCAAAGGCGGAGAGAGACGGGAACTGACCAAGAGCCAGGCTCGTCTGGAAAAGCAGGTGGCCAGGGCAGAGGCCGAGGTCGCCGAGCTGGAAGCCAACATCAAGAGCCGCGATCTGGAGCTGGCCGACCCGAACCTGTACCAAGATTTCGCCCGCTGGAACGACTTGCACCAGGAACAGGACCGGTGGAAGAAGGACTTGGAACGGCTCACGGCCAAGTGGTCGAACCTGTCGGACGAGCTGGAAGAGGTCAAGAAAAAGCTGGCGGCGGGGTGAATGGGAAGCGCTCTGTCAGGAACTGGAAGGGGTCAGGTGGCGGTTGACCGTCAGTGGCCTGGGCTAACGCCAGGCTGAGCCGTCCAAAGG
>CAZKHY010000193.1:0-3781 GCA_964552455.1 uncultured Nitrospira sp. | reverse complement strand
GCGCCGGGGAAGCTGTCGTTGGACTACGCAAAGGAGCTGAACCCCCAGCAGTTGGCGGCGGTGACGGCGGGGGACGGGCCGTCGCTCGTGATCGCGGGGGCCGGCAGCGGCAAGACCCGCACGCTGGTCTATCGCGTCGCCTACTTGATCGACAAGGGCATCGATCCGGCCGCCATCCTGCTTCTGACGTTCACGCGCAAGGCGGCCCAGGAGATGTTGCACCGGGCCGGGCTTCTGATCGGGGCGCGGAGCGAGCGGGTCTTCGGCGGGACCTTTCATTCCGTGGCCAACGCCCTCCTGCGGCGCTACGGGCGGCCGATCGGGCTGGAGCCGGGCTTTACCATCCTGGACCGGAGCGATGCCGAGGATTTGATCAACCTGCTCCGTGCGCAGCTCGGGATGAACGAGAAGGACAAGCGCTTCCCGCGCAAGGGCACGATCGCCGAGATCTTCAGCAAGTGTGAGAACACGCTGCAAGGGCTGGACGACGTGGTGTTGTCGGAGTTCGCGCATTTCTCGGAGCACCTGGAGGCGCTCGACAAACTCAAGCGCGCCTACGAGGGGGCCAAAAGGCAGCGGCAGTTGCTCGACTACGACGATTTGCTGGTGAAGCTGCGGGATCTCCTGAGCCAGGACGAGGGGGCCAGCCGGGCCATCTCCGGCAGCTTCCGGACCATCCTGGTGGACGAATATCAGGATACGAACCGTCTCCAGGCGGACCTGATCAGGAAATTGGCGGCGACCCACGACAACGTCATGGTCGTGGGGGATGACTCGCAGAGCATCTATGCCTTTCGCGGCGCCACGTTCCGGAACATCATGGAATTTCCCACGCTGTTTCCCGGAGCCAAGGTCTACAAGCTGGAAGAGAACTACCGGAGCACCCAGCCGATCCTGAACCTGGCCAACGAGATCATCAGCGGAGCCGCCGAGAAGTACAGCAAGCATCTCTTCACGCGGAAATTGGACGGGCCGCTGCCGGCGCTCGTGCAGGCGGCGGGGGAGAACGCCCAGTCGCGCTTCGTGGCACAGAAAATCCTGGAACTGCGGGAGGAAGGCGTTCCGCTGGATGAGATCGCCGTGCTGTTCCGGTCCAGCTTCCATTCGTTTGACCTGGAAATCGAACTGTCCCGCCGGGACCTGCCCTTCGTGAAGCGGGGCGGGTTCAAGTTCATCGAGACGGCCCACGTCAAGGACCTCACCGCCCACCTGCGCGTGCTGGGGAATCCCCTGGATGCGGTGAGCTGGAACCGCATCCTCATGCTGGTCGAGGGAGTGGGGCCCAAAAAGGCTCAGGACCTGATCGCCTCGTTCGTGAAAGCGCAGGAGCCGTTGACCATGCTGCGCGAGGTCAGCGGGCGGTCCGGGCGGGGGTTGCGGGAGCTGGCTCGCGCGCTGGAGGGGGCGGGAAACGCCGGGACGATGACCCCGGCCGAACAGGTCAACGAAATCTATACCTATTATCTGCCGATCCTCAAAGAACAGTATGACGACTATCCGAAGCGGATGCGGGACCTGGAGCACCTCTACACGATGGCGGAGCGCTACGAGCGGCTGGAAGACTTTCTGGCAGACATGGCCCTGGAGCCGCCGGATGAGAGCGTGGCCGATGCGGAGGCGGGGGGGCGGGATGATGAACGGCTGGTCCTCTCGACGATCCATTCGGCCAAGGGGTTGGAGTGGCAGTGCGTCTTCATACTGTGGGTGGTGGACGGACGGTTCCCGTCCGCCTATTCATTCGCGACCGAGGAAGAATTGGAGGAAGAACGCCGGCTTTTCTACGTGGCGGTGACCCGCGCGAAGCAGCATCTGTACCTGACGTATCCCATCAATGAGTACGACAAGGCCACCGGCACGATCCTCTCCAAGCCATCCCGGTTCCTCGACGACGTGTCGTCGGCGCTGCTTGAGACCTGGGCGCTCATCGAAGAAGGGGGCTCACGAGGATGGGAGCCCCGCGAGTGGGATTAGCGCCCGTGGTGAAGAAAGGACGGCGTGTGCTGCTCCTGCTGCTGGGGATCGGCTTTGTGGCGCTGGGCGCGCAGGCGGCTCAGGCCGCCGGCACCCAGGAGAGCAAAAATCCTTGGCCGGTCTTTATCGCCCAGGCCGAGGAACTCGGCCTCCCGACTCGATTTCTCCGCGCGATCCCGCCTGACTTCGTGACCCTGGAATTCGAAGACTTGCACGCGTTTGCTGCGGAGTACCATCCGGAGGAACACCGGATGGTGCTGAACCTGGCGCTTTCTTTCAACGCGGCGGGCGGGATGCTGAGGCCCTTGACCGGCATGACCCACCGGGAAGTGGCGACGTTCTACCATGAACTCTTTCACGCCTACATGGACTATATCCAGTCGAAGCCGGAGGCCTCCGCCGCAAGCCTCGACATCGCGCGCTTGCTGGCCTTTTTTCGGGATCAACAAGGCTGCCGGTACCAGGTCGTCAGTATCACCCCCGTGGTTCAGCGGAAGTCGGCCACCGAGGTCCGCTTTCTGAGCGAGCACGAAGCCTGGGAGGCCCTCAATGAAACCTGGGCCGTGTTTGTAGGCTGGACTGTCTGGTCCAAGCTGGAGCAGGCCGGTGGGCGCGGGGGGCGGAAGTCCTCTCGCCAGCTTGTCACCGAGGACTGGCTCAAGCGATTGAAAAAGGCGGATCGCGATGGTGACCTGATCGGCTACTATGAGCCGGAGGATCCTGGTGAGCGGCAGGTGGCTCAGAAACGGTACCTCGCCCCTTCCCATCGCATCACGCCGCGCGAAGTAAGCGTATTGCTCGAAGTGCTGTTCGGGGTTTCTCGCGAAGAAGCACGGCGCTCCACTGCCGCCATGGAGCAAAACCGGCCCCCTTTGAAGGATAGCCAGCCGTGCAAAGACGGGCCATGAACACGCGGGAGGAAAACTCTGGGCTTGAGGACTCGTTCCAAGCGGCTAATTTGGCGTCAAAATGCGGTCTCCAAAGAGCCGCGGATCATCCCGCCTGCCTTTCGAATTTTCCTCTTGACAATCAGTTACTTCCCTCGTAGAATCTAGCGTTTCCTGAGGCACATATTTCCCACCCTGAGTCAGTCACCCAGCTTCATCGCGTGATGGGCTGGAGAACTGTCGTGGGGTGGTTTGCTTTTGTTTCCTGGCACTTTTTCTTAAATAGGTTGCACGGATTCATGAGCTCGGCGGGCAGGTACCCAAGTGGACAAAGGGGGCAGACTGTAAATCTGTTGCCATCGGCTTCCAAGGTTCGAATCCTTGCCTGCCCACCATACCAAGCTTGCTTGAGCCCGGCGCTTCGATCAAGCGTGGGCGGGTAGTCGGTTTGCCGCTTGTGAGCTGTTTTATTGAGTGCTTGAGCCGGCGAGCTTGAGTGAAGCGAGCCGGAGAAAAACCGCAGTTAGGCTTGGTCTTTGATTTGCGGGCGTAGCTCAGTGGTAGAGTTCCAGCCTTCCAAGCTGGCTGTCGCGGGTTCAAATCCCGTCGCCCGCTCCAAGGAAGACGTGAAGCGTGAGGCGTGAAACGTACTGCTTGGAAGGGCGAGGATCGTTTCACCCGTTTGCGTTTACTGTTTCACGGGAGGATCGCCCACGTAGCTCAGTTGGTAGAGCACGTCCTTGGTAAGGACGAGGTCACGCGTTCAATCCGCGTCGTGGGCTCCATGCCAAGCTTGCTTGAGCCACCGGCCTCAAAGAGTATGGCCGACGGAGGAAAACCTTAAGAGGGCGGTTTAGCCCAGGGAGACGACGTATGGCGAAGGCGAAATACGAGCGGCGCAAGCCCCACGTGAACATCGGGAC
>CAZKHY010000192.1:0-3890 GCA_964552455.1 uncultured Nitrospira sp. | reverse complement strand
AATTGCTCAGCGCCGGCCACAACCCCATTTGTGACACGTCGGCAAAGAACTCGCGTGCGGCGCGCCGCTGGAAGTTATAGTAACCAGGTAGCTTCTTGAGATTGCCGAGTACCGATTCGGGCGACTCGAAAGTCCAATCGGAGAGCATGACCACATGGTCACGGTCGTACTCAAACGGCTCCGGTTCGATGGGATCAATGATCATGGGCGCGTACATGCCCGACAACTCCTGCCCTCCGGAGTGGCTGTGAAACCAATAGGTGCCGCTCTGCTTGACTGGAAAGCGATAGGTGAACGTCGCGCCGGGCTCGATCCCGCGAAAACTCACACCGGGAACGCCGTCCATATCCGGCGGCAGGAGGATGCCGTGCCAGTGAATGGACGTACTTTCCGTCAGGTGGTTCACCACGCGCAGCGTCGCATGTTGACCTTCTTTCAGGCGAATCACAGGACCCGGGATCGCCCCATTGATCGTGACCGCTGTGCCTATTCGACCGTCAACGTGGAACAATTGCTCACTGATGGTCAGGTCGATGACGTCTCCGCTCAGCGGCGTCTGAGAACCGGCACTGGCGGTCGGGCCCGCCAAGGCCCAGGCAGGCATCACATGTTCCATCGCTGCCAGCAGTCCCAGGGACCCGATGCGTTTCAGCAGCAGACGTCTGGAGATCACGTTAGGGTCCATGGCGTCTGGCCCTCGTCGAGAGCCGTTTCGTGAGCCAGAAGCTCCATCGCCATCTTCTGCTTCTTGTGCAGGCGCTTGTTAATGATGCTTGTAGTACCCCACCCCTCGGATGTCGTTCCACGAGGTGGTCTGATGGCAGCGATAGCATTGACTGACTTGAACCTTCCCGCAACATTGAGTGGCCACAACGTTCTCCAGGCCGACGACCTTCATCGACACCATTTCAAAGTGCTCCATGTAGTGGCTCGGCGGCGCCTGATGACATTGCGCGCAATCCAGCGAGCGCGGCGAAGGATGCCGATAGCCGGCAATCGTCCACCGCTCGGTGCCATGACACTGGCTGCAGTCGGCGCCGAACAGGCCGACGTGCCGGTCTTTCGTCCCGTGGCACGTCGCGCAATTCAGCGTCGCGTCCAGCCGCGTCACGTCCCCAGTCTGGTCGCGAAGCCAGTGGCGAATCCGATCAGCGGTGGTATAGGCTTCCGTGTCCAGTGCGGATGTGCTCAACTGATCCAGGCCGATCCGGGCGAGGACGTGATGGTCCATCACGATGGGACGCACACTCACCCCCTGGTGTTCGGCATGGCATGCGGCGCACCGGCCGATGGTGGCGTGAAACGCGGTCGGCTGCCGCTGGAGGAGCGCCTCATTGTTGGCATGGCAGCCGATGCACTTGGCCGCTTCGACGCCGTGAATGGGCGTGTGACACGCGGTGCATTTGTCTTCCAGAAACGCATGGGCGACCGTGAGCGGACCAGGAGCAAGGAGGCGCTGCCAACGACCGGCGTTCGCCCTCACGTGGACGGTCAAGGCGCCTCCGGCGACGGCCGCCAGCACGAGGCCACACACGATCATGAGCCAAAGCCGCTTGCTCACGGGTGGAACCACCTCAGCCCATAGTACAGCCCCGCCCCGATATGAATGCCCAGCAGGACGTAGAGGAAGAACGAGCAGCCGAGATGCCATTTCAGCCAACGAGTGCAGGCAGCCTTGAGCACGTCATGCATCTTGATCGAGTATTCAACATCGGCAATGGCCTCGGCCAAGCGAACCGCCTGGGCCGCGGACGCGCCTCCGGCGCCGGCGATGACCGTACTGGAAAGGAACAGTCCTGCCGCGAGGCGCGCGAAGAACCCTTGCACCGGAATAGCCAGGGCTGGCCCGGGCTGCTGCCCCAGCTCGAGGGCCGAGGCATCGTAGGCCGCTTGGAGTTTCGACAGCGTTTCTCGCTTCTCGCGGATGTCCTGGGAGACTTGATTGAAGAGGTAGCGGCCGACGAAGCCGGTGAAGACGACGATCAGCATGGCGCCGGTCAGTACGATGCCGAGCGGGCTCTGGAACTTGTGGCCGGTGTGCAAAAGCCCCAGGATCGCACCCAGAATCCCCGTGTAGACATGCCAGGCCAGGAGGGTCCGCAGCGGGACGTGCGGCGTGACGAGGTGCTTCACCCCCTCCACCCGTTTGACCAGCGCATAGACCAGCGCGCTCAACATCAGCAGCGCGCCGGACACGCCCAGGATCCCACCGGCCAGCGAGCCGGCAAATCGCGGCGACCGGTGGACGAAGAACCCAAGCCACAGGATCAGCAGGAAGACGACGAGCCCGGTCATGACGACGCGTTCCCGTTCTTGCATCATTACGCCTCGACCGCCACGTCCGCCGTGGATTTCGCTTGGCAAGCGAGAATGATCCGGCCAGCCTTGTCTTCCGGTGTCAGGGCGTCTTCGACCGCCATCGTGATCTGCCCGGACAGCAGTTTGGTCTTGCAGACGCCGCAGTAGCCTTGCCGGCAGGAATAGTCGATGTTCACGCCGGCGTCCTCGGACGCTTCCAGCACGGTCTTGTCGGGGGCCAACGCCGCAGTCTTCCCCGAGCGGACGAAGGTGCATACGGCCGCGGCAATTCCGGCGGGCATCTCAGCCGTCGGTAAGGGCCGCGCCTCTGGGCCGAGGAAGGTTTCGGTGTTCACCTGACCGGAGGGGACCCCGATCTCAGCCAGCACCGCCTTGACCGCTTCCATCATGGGCGGAGGCCCGCAGAGATGCACACGGCGGGCCGTCAGATCGGGAACGGCCTGGAGGAGCAGGTCCTTGGTGATGCGGCCGCGCGGGCCCGTCCAGGCTGACGAGGTCTCTTTACTGAGCACGAGCGTCATGTGCAGATTGGGATGGCGCCTGACGAGATAGTCCAGTTCCTCGCGGAAGATCACATCCTCCATTGTCGCGCAGGCGTAGATGAGAAAGATCTCTCCCTCCCAGCTCTGGTCGGTCAGGTAGCGGAGAGCGCTCATCAGCGGCGTGATCCCCACCCCACCCCCGATCAAGACGATACTGGGCGCCTCCGTACCGCGGAAACTGAATTTGCCGTAGGGACCGGAGGCCCCGAGCAGATCGCCCACCTTGACCCGCTCGTGCAGGAACCCCGATGTGAGACCAACCGGTGCGTGCTTGACCGTGATCTCACACCAGCTCCGGCAGCAGGGTGAGGAGGCAATCGAATACGAGCGCTTGACCTGCTTGCCGTCGATCATGACGGAGACGGTCAAAAATTGACCGGGCTCGAATACGAAGGGCAGATCGCCCTCGGCCGGATGCCTCAGACGGAACGTGCGCACATCGGCCGTCTCCCGAAAGATCTGGACCACGCGGAGTTGCCCGGACCAGTGGCCGGCCGGGAGCGTGGTCGGCACCACAACCTTGTAGGTGGCGGGGGCCGTGGCAGGCGGGGCGGCCCCTGTCGCGGCGGCCGCTGCGGGAGCCGCACCGGTCCCTCGGGCCGCTGAGCTCGGGGCCGGCATGGCGGCAATGATCTGCTTGCCGGAGGTCAGGCTCCGCAGTAAGGCTTCGGCTCGTTTCATCCTTTGGACCGACATCCAGATCATCGAGGCCGCAAAGGCCGCCAGGATCAACATCGTGATGTAGTGGAACCACGAGAGCCCGAAGAACCCGTGCAGCGGCTCCACTGCCCCAGGGGTCGCGAGGCTCATTTCCCGCTTGAACCAGTCGAGGGCCACCCGGCGGGTAACCTGCCCTTCGGCCAACGCCCGATGCGCCGCGAGGCCACTTTCGAACCGCGCCAGGCCCTGCCGCATCTGCTCCGTCGCCTCCTGCATGGGCGAGTACTCGTCAGTCGCGGTCGATCGCGCTAACCGCTCGAGGCCGGAGGAGAGGAGCGCGGTCCCCTCGTTCATCCGTTCATGGGCCAA
>CAZKHY010000191.1:0-3891 GCA_964552455.1 uncultured Nitrospira sp. | reverse complement strand
AGGAGGGGCGGCTCCGTTCGATGGCTGATCTCCGCGAAGCGATCATCGAAGGGGCGGTCCAGCGAGTCAGACCCAAGATCATGACCGCCTCTGCGATCCTCATCGGGCTGCTACCGATCATGTGGAGCCACGGCACAGGCGCGGACGTGATGAAACGGATTGCCGCGCCGATGATCGGCGGGATCATCTCCTCCACGATCCTGACGCTACTGGTCATTCCCTCGATCTATGCACTGTGGCGTGGCCATACCCTTCCTGCAAATGGGCAGAGACTGACTTAGGGAGGAACCACTAACCTGATGGCGATCGCCAGTTGGGATACGGATCGTGTCTTACGGGCCCCACGCGTGTGAGGAAGAGGAATCGTGAAGTGATCGAATGTGGCTCGGCCATCATGTGGAGAAAGCCATTTCCACCGATTATTGGATGAGACTGCTGAATCGGGTACGTCGTACCGCCTCTGGCACGTTGCGATGGTGGAGAGTCGTGACCATTTTTGTGGTCGCGGTCCTCTTCAATCTCCCTTGGGAGTTAGCCCAATCAGGGCTTTACCGTGGAAAGGACGGGATGAACATCCCCTGGTGGCACTGTGTGCCGATGAGCCTGGGTGACGGCCTCTTGGTCCTGCTTATTTTCTTCATCGGCTGGACCATCCTCGGCCGGCCAGAGTGGTTCGAGTGTCCTGGCCTGCGAGGGTACGCCGTAATTCTGGTGAGTGGGCTGGCAATCAGTATTTCGATTGAATGGCTGATGGTGCATATCTACGTGCGCTGGACCTACACGCCACAGATGCCTCTGGTTCCGGGGTTGCGGGTCGGCGTAACGCCTGTCGCACAGATGGTCGTTCTCCCGCTGTTGGTCTTTCGGGCTGTCACTATGGTTCGGGGTCGAAAAGCACTGCGTTTGGACATATGAAGACAGAGCATGAATCCCATCACTTCCCGGCTCTCGCTAAAAAGTGATTGGCAGGCGTTCCTGCGAGCAAGTTTCTACAATCCTAAAAAGCCAGCTGGAGTTGCAGTTCCAGATTTTCCCCTCTGG
Source organism: uncultured Nitrospira sp. (assembly GCA_964552455.1). GTDB lineage: Bacteria > Nitrospirota > Nitrospiria > Nitrospirales > Nitrospiraceae > VGXG01. The sequence goes on along the minus strand of CAZKHY010000191.1, from coordinate 2,850 downwards.
ACTGGGTCTACATCAAGGTTAGAGGAGTCGTGTATCGATTGCAAGGGGGTTGGTTTCGCTATCGATCTCCTTTCACGAAAGGTTATCTGACAGGAACCGCCTCGTGTAGCCCCATTCTGAGCAAATTTTTGACAGCATTTTCATCTTGGTCCCAGAGATGACCGTTGGGGCACTTCAGCATCACCTCGGGCCCTGCTTCCTTTAAGACCGCCTGGCAAATCGAGCAGGTCCGCGTAGAGTACATAGGATTTACCCTGATCAGCCGTGTCCCGTGCTTGGCGGCTGCCTGCTCAAGACAAGACAGGAATCGGCTCAGGGCTGCCAGATTTCGATACATGGCCCCCATCGCGAGCGAGGGATGTTCGCGTTTGTCGATGCGGACCATGTCCTTGAGGTTGAGATCCTCAACGATGAGCGTCGAATATTGACGACACAGCCGAGCAGCGAGATTGCGGTAGTACCACTCGCGGTGTCGCCTATAGCGTGCTTGCAAGCCATGCAGTTCTCGATTAGAGGACGATGTCTGCTCGGCCCACGTTTGAAGAAGATCCACCGCTGGTCCAATAAGCCGATGGGTCTCGAACAGGCGCAATAGCGTCCGGAGTCCTGTCGACCTGACCAGGGTCAGGCGCTGCTGAATCGCAGCGGCCTGTGCAGGAAGCGGATCGGGCCATGCCACGCGACGAAGCGCCTCTTTCATCTCTTGGAGCACCTTATCTCGCTGGCTCTCTAAGTCGCGCTTGTACTGAAACGCCCGGACAATCTTTTCCGGAAGGCGCAGCTCCTCCAGGTAACCATCGGAACTGCCGACGACTCCGATTCGAAGCGAGCTCTCGTTGACCAGGCGATAGCCAAGATCCAGAGCCCCTATTCGTTCGGAACGCGTGATCGTGGCCGGTTCCGTTGGAGGAACCTCAAGTGTTAACTGCAGAGACCACTCCCACCTTGCTGGCGTGACTTCCCCAACCGACTCTCCGCAACGATAGCCTGGCCCGTGAATTTGTCGGCCAACCAGGGTGCCAGCTTTTAGATAGCTTCCTTGAGGCAGCGGGCGATGAAAATACACCGTCAAGGGAAGCGTGATACCGGCGACAGAAAAAATCGCCTGGGTCCGAATCAACGACTTGCGTTGTCCTTTTGTCAGATCGGGATCGAACGCGATCTCAGAAACAGTCCGCATATTCACCCGCTTATTTCGTCCAAACATCCAACCAGTTTTGACTATTTTGGCTCCGCGGATGGGGTGTTCAATAAGCAGGCCGCCCCCGCTGAAGCGGTAGTGAAAATGGAGTGCACGAGGATCAGAAAAGTTTGGTTGCGGACCTGACCCTCCCTTTGACCGCAGAATGTTGAGCGCCCGGAGGAACTTCTCCTTCACGTACTCCCGATGACACCACGTAATGGGGCATGTGCTGACAATTTCCACGACAGCACGATTGAAGCGGTTGCGCAGCTCTTTCAGTTCTCCGATGAGGCGATTTCGAGCGCTCCGCCTGGCTTCATTGAGATCATTGAGATGCTGCGCTCTGACGTGTTTCGCGGCGGTCACGGCTTCTTCGAACGGGCTAAGCTCGGGATGGCGGATGGCATGGACTCGACGACGGGCAAGCTTGAGCGCCGACCGGGCCTCATCGAGAGCCGAGTTCGCTTCTTGGAGCTTCTTAACCAGAGGGGTAACGGCCGCATCAGAGGTCATGAGCTCCTGGGAAGCTTGCCGGTAGTTGTTATAGGCGTCACAGAGCTGATTCCAAAGCGCTTGCATGCGGTCGGCTTCCTGCAGCAGTGCTGCGGGAAGCGCATTGTTACGCAATCGCTGGTCAGGGTTGGCGGGATCATACAACTGGACGGCATAGCGGTAAACCAGTACAGGCCAGGTTCGCAGCCGAGCACGCATGATCCCTCTCAGGAGGACTGGTTAGCCAGTTAAGAACTTAGGGATCAATCAATTTAACACAAATGATTCTCCTGCAATGGAATGGACGCAGATGCGGCACGAGCGACAGAGCTGCAGTCCGAAAGCATCTCGGCAGGGACGGGCGGATGAGGTGGTTCGTGTGCGCCACTCCACGGTTGAAGGTCGCTGGGACAGGTTAAAGGGGTTGTCTCGACACTTTTTGAGCAGCGGTGGGGTAGGGTACTGTTTCTTTTCAACAGGTTTCACTTGCAAATCTTCTCGTTTGAGGATAGAGTCTCCCGCATGAAGTCGACTTCCCACAGATATTTTTGTCAACTCTCAATAGTAGTCATCGCGGCGCTCTTTGTGTGCCAGGTTATCGGGAGTTTCTGTCCGGTGATCCCACCGGTTTCTGCGGCACAAGCTGGTATTCATCACCTACACTCAGGCCATGCGCACACGGCCCACCTGATGGTGGGGGAAAGGATGTGTCCGGATTCCCTCACCTCGTCGGTACAGACGGTTGAGGTACCCACCGATCACTCGCTTTCTTCTGCGCAAGACTGTTCTGTAGTTGGGACCATGCAAGGGCTGGTCTTTGTCAATGATCACGTGAGTGTCCTTTCCGTCGGCTCAAGCCTTCCGTTGTATACGCTTCTTTCTACTTTCCGCATCTGAGACTTCGCTCAATCCGTCTTAGTCTCGCTGCCCCGCGGCAGGGCTTTGACTCGCCCAACGAGAGCTTCTCCAGCAAGGGAGGTCATCATGAACCGCTTCCATTTCTTACGAATAAGCATTACTCTCACCGTCTGCCTCTCTGTGAGTTCGCTGGTGGGCCTGACGAGCGCAGCAGCGGAGGAGAGCAGGCTGTCCTTGGATGCCCTTATCCAGGAGTTCATCGAGAAGAACCCGGAAATCAAAGCGGCACGCGAACGGTGGGAGGCAGCCAAAGCCGT
>CAZKHY010000190.1:0-3913 GCA_964552455.1 uncultured Nitrospira sp. | reverse complement strand
TTCGTGCAGCCGGAGATGACGCTGTACACGATTGCGGACCTCTCCACGGTGTGGGTCAATGCCGAAATCTACGAGTACGAGGTGCCCTTCGTGCAACTTGGACAGTCGGCCGCCGTGACGTTCTCCTCGTATCCCGGAGAACAGTTTCAGGGTCGCGTGTCGTACATCTATCCGTACCTGAACAAAGAGGCGAGGACCGTCAAGGTCCGTCTGGAACTGTCGAACCCCGGCGTCCTGCTGAAACCCGAGATGTACGGAGAGGTCCTGATCAAGGTCAATCGCGGAATTCACCTGGCGATTCCGGAACAGGCCGTGCTGGATTCCGGCATGCGACAACTGGTGTTCGTCATTCGGGGGGAGGGGCTCTTCGAGCCACGCACGGTGAAGCTCGGCCCGAAGATGGGGGCCTATTACGAGGTCCGTGAAGGGATTGCCCAAGGAGAGCGGGTGGTCACCTCCGGTCATTTCCTGATCGACTCGGAGAGCAAGCTGATGGCGGCCACGAACATGATGGGCGCCTTGGGCATGGGCGGCATCAAGATGGAGCAGGCCCACATGGGCACGATGGACATGGACGGCACGGGGATGGCCGGAAGCCCGGCGCGGGGGACCAAGCCCACGGTTGCCACCGCGTTGGACAAGAAAAAGGGAGGGCTCACGCTCGTACTCTCGACTGAGCCTGCTCCCCCGCGCATCGGCGAGAATCTGATCCGAGTCACCGTGCGAGGGGAAGGAGACAAGCCGGTGTTGAATGCCACGGTCCAGCTCACCTACACCATGCCCATGCCCGGTATGCTGCCAACGACCGTCCCGATGAAGCCGGGGAAGGATGGGGCCTATGAGGCGACGGTGAATCTCGGCATGGGAGGCCAGTGGGACTTGACCGTGACGGTGCAGCGTGTCGGCCAGCCTGCTGTGACGGAATCCTTTTCCGTGACGGCTGGCGGGGGTGGCATGTCAGGCATGCCGGGCATGTAATCGGCTGGGCGAGAACGGAGTACACAATGATCGAACGCGTGATCGAGTGGAGCGCACGGAATGCCTTCTTGGTGTTCCTGGCGATGCTCTTTCTGATGGGTTGGGGTCTCTGGGCAGTTTTCCAGACACCGCTGGACGCCATCCCTGACCTCTCGGATGTGCAGGTCATCGTGTTCACCGAGTGGCCAGGGCGAAGCCCAGACCTGGTCGAAGATCAAATCACCTACCCCCTTGTCACCTCGATGTTGGGTGCGCCTCGGATCAAATCTGTCCGCGGGCAGTCCTTTCTGGGTCTCTCGTTCGTCTATATCATCTTTCAGGATGGCACGGACATGTACTGGGCCCGGAGCCGAGTCGTGGAGTATCTGCAGGGCGTCACGGGGAAACTGCCGGAAGGGGTGGCCCCTACCCTCGGCCCTGATGCGACCGGAGTCGGTTGGGTCTTCCAGTATGCGCTGGTGGACAAGTCCGGCCAGCACGATCTCGCGGAGCTGCGGAGCGTTCAGGACTGGTCCCTCCGCTATTGGCTGCAGAGTGTGCCAGGAGTGGCCGAAGTGGCGTCCATCGGAGGCTTCGTCAAACAGTACCAGGTGCAGGTGGACCCGACCAAGCTGCTGGGCTACCGCATCCCGCTCAAGACGGTGATCGAGGCAATCCGGCGCAGCAATAACGATGTCGGGGGGCGCGTGATCGAAGCCAGCGAGCGGGAGTACATGGTGCGGGGACGCGGCTATATTCAGTCCCTCGATGACATTCGGCACACTCCGCTGGGAACTGATCGGCAGGGGACCCCGATCACAGTCCAGGATGTCGCGCACGTGATGGTAGGACCTGACATGCGCCGTGGCGTCGCCGAACTGGACGGCCGAGGCGAGACAGTGGGTGGCATCGTGGTGATGCGGTACGGAGAGAACGCGCTGGCCGTGATTAATCGTGTCAAGGAGAAACTTAACGAGATCAAACCGTCCCTCCCGCCGGGACTCGACATCGTTCCCGTCTATGATCGTTCCGAGCTGATCGTCCGGGCCATCGCCACTTTGAAGGAAAAGTTGATTGAAATCAGCGTCGTCGTCAGTGTCATTAGCCTGGTGTTTCTCTTTCACGTTCGCTCGGCCTTGGTGGTGATCCTGACGCTGCCGGTCGCTATCCTGCTCTCATTTCTGGCCATGTACTACCTGGGCGTCACCTCCAACATCATGTCGCTGGCCGGCATTGCGATCGCCATGGGGGCGATGGTGGACGCCGTCATCGTCATGATCGAAAACGCCCATAAGCGATTGGAACAGTGGGAGCATGCCGGACAGCCTGGCTCCCGGACTGCCGTGATCATCCGCGCCGCTCAAGAGGTCGGCAAGCCACTTTTCTTTTCATTGCTCATCATCACGGTCTCGTTTCTGCCGGTCTTCACGCTGGAAGCGCAGGAGGGCCGCTTGTTCAAACCCCTGGCTTTTACCAAAACCGCGGCGATGTTCTTCGCGGCGGTCGTCTCGATCACCCTGGCGCCGCTTTTGATGGTCTGGCTGATCAGGGGAAAGATCGTGCCGGAGGAGCGCAATCCGCTCAACACATTGTTGATCTGGCTGTACCGGCCGGTGGTCGCCGGCGTCCTCCGTGTGTGGTGGCTGGTCGTGATACTGGCCACCCTGGCCGTTGGAGCGGCCGTGCCGTTGTATGAACGGCTCGGCTCTGAGTTCATGCCGCCGCTCAATGAAGGCACGATCCTCTATATGCCGACTGCGTTGCCGGGCATCTCGGTCACCGAGGCCAGCACGCTGCTGCAACGGCAAGACCAGCTCCTCAAGCAGTTTCCTGAGGTGGACCATGTCTTCGGAAAGATCGGTCGGGCCAGGACACCGACCGACCCTGCCCACTTGAGCATGGCCGAAACGGTGGTGACGCTCAAGCCTGAGGCGCAGTGGCGCCCTGGTGTCACGTGGGAGTCCTTGATCGCTGAAATGGATCAGGTCGTGAAATTGCCTGGGATGCCCAATATCTGGTGGATGCCCATCCAGACCCGGACCGAGATGCTCGCGACTGGCATTCGAAGCAACCTGGGCATCAAGATTCTTGGGGCAAACCTGGCCGAGATCGAGCGGATCGGCCTGGAAATCGAAGGCCTGCTGCAAGGGGTTCCGGGGACCCGCAGCGCCTTTGCTGAGCGCGTCACCGGTGGGTACTACCTGGATTTTCACATCGATCGTGAGGAGGCGGCCCGGTACGGACTGACGGTCGAGGATGTGGAAGATGTGATCGAATCCGCCATCGGCGGAAAGAACATTTCCCAGACGATCGAGGGGCGGGAACGCTACCCGATCAATGTCCGCTATTTACGAGAGCTGCGGGATGACCCGGAGTCCCTCCAGCGGGTTCTTGTGGAGACCTCCATGGGCGCCAAGATCCCAATGGTCCAATTGGCCAGGATTACTATGGCCAGCGGCCCGCCGGCGATTCGCGATGAAAATGGCTCCCTCGCAGGCATCGTATTCGTGGACGTGGCAGGCCGTGATCTGGGCAGCTATGTTGAAGAGGTTCAGCGTCTGATCCATAAGCGGGTGGCGCTGCCACCCGGATACTCGCTCGCGTGGGGCGGCCAATTCCAATATCTCGAACGGGCCAAGGCACGGCTGAGGATCGTGGTGCCAGTGACGATCTTCCTGATTTTCGTGCTGCTCTACTTGAATTTCAGATCGGTGACACGGAGTCTGATCGTCTTGCTCTCCGTGCCGTTCGCAGTCGTAGGTGCGATCGTGTTCTTGTATCTCCTCCACTATCACCTGAGTGTTGCCGTCTGGGTGGGGATCATTGCGTTGGCTGGCGTCGCAGCCGAGACCGGGGTGATCATGATCATCTTTCTGGACGAGGCCTATGAACGCCGGCAGCAGGAGGGGCGGCTCCGTTCGATGGCTGATCTCCGCGAAGCGATCATCGAAGGGGC
>CAZKHY010000189.1:2272-4010 GCA_964552455.1 uncultured Nitrospira sp. | reverse complement strand
GCCATAGGCGTGGGCTGCTGTCACTAGCTGAAAGATTCAAACTTTACCAGTACCGAGAAAGAACAAGCCGACGAGGAAGAAATGACAAAGCGGAAACGGAAAACGAAGCGCCCGCTGACCCCTGAGGAATACGACCTGATTATCCTTCAGCCCGCTCGGCGCCTGTTGGAGGAGATCATGAAACGGAAGCGGCGCACTCGAACACGGGCCAAACTGAAGACGACTCGCCGGTCAAAGGCACGCTGACTCGTTCCGGGTTCCGCCCAACCATCAGGTCCGTTCATCCCCCGCAATTCTCGCATCGCCATTCCGTCACAACCTGCCGCTCCTCCTCGTCATAGACCTTCTCCGGCGTGATCTAGCCCTGACACCGTGGGCAGGTAGGCTGAGCCGCAGCGGGCCGACGCGCCCACTTTCGATGGGTCGTCATTCGGGTCAGCAGATCCCGAACCGTTGCCCTAGCCTCCATTTCATGGGCTCCCATCGATCTCACGTGTTCGATTAGATCAGCGGCCCGAAGCCGGCCCGATCGAGCCCGGACCTTGCCCTGTCTCAGATCACGAGTGAGTTGCAAGGCGAACGGGTTCATCGGTTCCCCTACCGGACAAACGGAACGAGAATGCAATAGCAATGGGGATGCACGGGAATGGCCGGCACCACCAATTCGTCCCGCGTCCGCTCGACCAGTCCGGCGTCCGTCCGCTTCTTTGGCGCAACGGCCCGCCCGATATTCAGGGCATGCTTCCCCGCCCACATCTCCGTCTCAGGGTCTTTGTTTGGCTTCTCCGGCGAGACAACCGTGAACACGCGCCCATGTATGGACTGACAGTAAGAGCAAGCTCCGGGATGGGACAACCAACGGACGCGCTCTCCGGCACGGGTCGCCATGAGTTGGCCGTCCGCTGCATTGATCGCGGTTTCCGTCGCTGCGATCCTCCGCCAGTCCCGGTTCAACTCCGCAAAGTTATCCAAGAGCGCTTGCTGAACCCGCTGGGGCGAGAAGGCGGCGTGGCGGGTGGCGATCCGCTCCCGCTCCGCGTCAATGATGATCCGCTGCATTTTGGAGCGGGCCGCTTGGCTCAGGTCTCGGACCTGCCGGATTGCCGATGCTTGCGCCACCCGCACCCGCGCCTCGTCAATGGGATGGATGCGACCGGTTTGGATTGCCTGAGGAAGGGTCTCAGGGAGCTTGGCCGCCGTCTCTTTGGCATCCCCATACTTCCCCGGTCGCCGCTGCCGATACTGGCCGGCCATGTACTGCCGGACCGCCTGCCGCTGGGCATGGTTTTCCATGACTGCCGGCGGGAGATACTGGGTCATGAGGCAGTCCACGATCTCCAGATAGGTGCTCATCGGGAGCGTGCCGGGCACGGCCTGCCGCACCTGTGACTCCAATCGCTTGCATCGCTGCTCCGGTCCTTCCAATAACTCGGCCTTCTTCAGGATGCCGCCCTGTCCGGTCAAGACCCACAAGGCCTGGTCATACAGCCTCGTGAGGATCTTCTCCATCCAGTATGAGGCCAGCAGTTGGACCGCCCCCAACAAGGCATCGGTCGGATGAGGGTCCCAGAGGAGCGGAGCTTCCACGGACCGACAGAGGAACTCGATCGCCGCATTCGACTGCTCTTCGGGAACATGAGAGATGTCAAGAAACAGGGCCATTGCCTGTGCTCCTGCGTCGTGGGATCGGCCATCCCAACAGAGACAAGACGGGATGGACCAACCACCGTGTCACTAT
>CAZKHY010000189.1:0-2172 GCA_964552455.1 uncultured Nitrospira sp. | reverse complement strand
TCATGCCCGCCCGGCGGATGATCGATCGAGTCCTTGCCGCCTCTCGCCGTGCGCCGTTCCAGCCCCACGAGCTGATTGACCAGCCGGGTGGAGTCCAAGAGGTCAACCTGTCGGCTGTTGATCAGCGGCAAGGCGTCCCGGTAGAGGTCGGTCTTGGGCCGATCGGCGACCTCGTAGGTGATGCCAGCTTTGTGGAACTGTTCCCGTGGCCACTCCCCACCGTACCGGTCGCCCGTGATCTTGCCGATCCGGTAGGACTTCAGGGTCTCCGCAAACTCCTGGACCACGGCCTCAGGCGAGAACGGCGGCTTGACTTCCCTCAGGCAGTCCAACACCGGTCTCTCGTTCTCGGCATGGGCAATCGCCAGCGTCATGGCGTCCTGGGAGCCCCCGGACGGGTCCACGAACCCGACGTACTTCACGCCTGGGACGGGCGGAAGCTCGAACCGTCCTGGGATCACGCAAGCCTCGACCGCTTCCCGCGACACGAAGGCCTCCAGATCGCGCCGGAACTGCGCCCCGTACTCGGCGCTGGCCTTGGCTTCGTCCTCTGCATAGGCCTCCCGGATGAATTCCTCAGGGACGGTGGGATTCATCGTCCGGGTGTCCGCCTGCCAGACCAGGATCGGGTCCTCATCCTGTCCGAAGTGCTCTCGATAGGCCCGCCAGAGTTCCCCGCGCTTCGCGTAGGGGCTGGAAATGGCCAGGAGTAGGGCACCCGGCACGGTCGCCATCGCCGGCTTGAGAGCGGCCACGATCTCGCTGTCAGGATCGGCGGCGTCATCGGTCGGCCAGAAAGCGATCTCATCCAGGATCGCGGCGACGACCGTGTAGCCTCGGACCGAACGGAAGCTGGCCGTGTGGATCTCGATTATGATGCGATTGGTGAGTTCGATGGAGTCGGCGGTCTCGTTCTCGATCAGCCGTTCCAGCATCGGGACGGCATGGAGGAGACCGGAGACATACCCCTTAAGGACACGGGCTTGCTTCCGATCCGAGGCGATCAGCATCACGACGCCCCACTCGCCTTGGGTCAGGATGTGTCGGTAATCTCGAAAGCACGCCAGGAGGACCGCTAGGAGGGCCGCAATCCGCGACTTTCCCCCACGGCGCCCGACGACCAGCCAGGCTTCCTTGGCCGGGCGAGAGGGCAGCGTCTTCCGGCCCGTACACTGTCGAATCAGGGCGGCTTGGGTCTCAGTGGTCTCCAGGCCGAACAACGCGGTCAGGAAGGCTCGCCAGGCGTCCCAAACTGCGCCTAAGAACAGTTCCCCGAAAAGATGCGGGTCCTGCATCGCGTCCAAGATGGGTAGAGGCTCGTGGCGCGGCTTGCGTGACATCGTGGGCCTTCCGTCCTTACCTGGCCAGCAGGCGAACCGCCCAGGACACCGTGACGCCCATGAGCAGGCCGACCTCCCAACCGAGGGCTAGCAGTGTCACTAGCGCACGAGGATGTCTCAGGTGCCCGTGCATGCGTGCTTTCCCTCATTCTGGCCAGCCTGAGTCTCAGGCGGAGCCGTTTCCTCATGCTGCGGATCAGGAGCACGGTGGCCCCGTGAGGCCAGATAGTCATTCAGGTCAGGCACCTGCTTCGCCCGGCGTTTCAGGCCGAGTTGGGCAAGGTACTTGGCCAGAGCATCGGCGAACTGGACACGTTCCCGGACCACTGGCAGCACCGCCCGCTTGCGCGCATTGACCAAGGAAGGCTGTCCAAGCACCCAGGCGTCAATCGAGTCGAGCATGAGCTTCGTCCGCACACTCAGGTCTACCAGCGCCCGTTCCTGAGTCGAGATCGCCGATTCTCCGCCCAGATCCTGAATGAGGTCGGCCCGCCACTGGGTCAGCGCCTTCCCAAGACTGGTTCGGCGGTCAATCGTACGCCCACCCAGGGTCTTCACGGCCCGTTTCAGCAGCCCAACCCCGTGCGTTTGACGGTTCGAGGTCCGTGGAAGTGCGCTAGCGTCCCCCGTCCCGCCTGGTAGCATTGTGGTAGCGTGGCTCCTAACTAATTGATTCTTTTTGCGCTTTTTCATGGGCGCGAATCCTAAAACCGCAGGTCAGGAGGGCCTCAGGGTACGGATGAAGCACGCCCTCGTCGTGCTACCTGCCTGCTACCGGAACAGGTCACAAACTAGACCGAACCATCGGAGTCGCCGGAGTCGGTTTTACCGG
>CAZKHY010000188.1:0-4018 GCA_964552455.1 uncultured Nitrospira sp. | reverse complement strand
GTGCGCTCAGTCGTCGTCAAGATGCTCAGTCGCCATTGCGGGGCAGTCCCGGTCGTGGACGATGGGGATCGCCTCGTCGGCATCGTCGCCGTGCGCGACGTGATGCTGCCGCTATATCCCCAATACGGCGACTACATCCACGACAACGTGCACAGCCGGGATTTTGTGGAAATGGAGACCGGCTACCCGGAGGTGCTCGCCAAGAACGTGGACGAGGTGATGACCCGCAATCCGCTCACGGTGTCGCCTGACGATCCGATTCTCCAGGCCGCTTCGTACATGGGATTGAAGAACTTTCGACGGATTCCCGTCGTGGAGCGCGGCAAGCTGGTCGGGATGGTCAGCATCGGGGACATCAACCGGGGGCTCTTCTTCGCCCGGCAGGGGGCGCTGCTTCGCCAATCCAGGTTCTGAGCGACTATCAGACTGGCGACTGGGAGCGGGCGGGCCGGCTTTCGGCGAGAACCACGAGGTCCAGACGGAGCAACTCCCCAAGGGACCAGGCCTGGAAGGGACAGCCGCGCGGTGTATGGGGCGGATCCCCGTCGGCGACTTCCGACAGGTGCCCCAGGCCGGCCTGGTCGAGATGGTCGAACAGCGGGGTGAGAAAGCGGGTCCGGCCCTCCTGCTTGGCCGTCGGCGTCCCGCCTCGAACCCGCACCCAGGCTTCGACGAAGGGCCCGATGAGCCAGGGCCAGACGGTGCCTTGATGATAGGCCCCGTCGCGTGCCCATGCGTCCCCCTGATAATGAGGCTTGTATCCAGGCTCGTCCTGCGCCAGCGTACGCAGGCCGAGCGGAGTCCAGAGGCGGGCCTCGACGGCGTCCACCACCAGGCGGGCCTTGTCTCCCTCAAGCAATGCCAGTGGCAATCCCCCGACGGCAAACACCTGGTTGGGCCGGAACGAAGCATCCACGGACCCGGCTTGATGGTCTGAATCAATCACGTCATAGAGGCACCCGCCCGCTTTGTTCCAGAATCGTTCGACGAAGGTCCGGCGGCCGCGGGTCAGGACGTCCTGCCAGCAGTCTGAGAATGCCGCGCCGATCCAGAGCGCGTTCAGCCAGAGGGCCTGGACTTCGACCGGCTTGCCGATGCGCGGCGTGACCACCCAGTCCCCGACCCTGGCGTCCATCCAGGTGAGCTGCACCCCCGGCCGGCCCGCGGCCAGGAGCCCGTCTTCATCCAGGCGGATGCCGAAGCGGGTCCCGCGCGCGTAGCCGGCCAGGATCGCCTCGACGGCCTCCTGCAAGCTCTTCCGGTCCCGCGGTAGGACTTTTTCCTTCCGTGCCTCCATCGCCTTGAAGTAGTCATGGACCGCCACCACGTACCAGAGCGAGGCATCGACGGAGTTGAACTCGGCCTTGTCCCCCCGGTCGGTGAACAGATTGGGGAGCATCCCTTCGGACACGGTCCCGGCCCACTTCAGGAGGATCTCGCGGGCCTCCTCCAGCCGTCCCGTGGCCAGGCAGAGCCCCCGGAGCGCGATGAACGTGTCGCGCCCCCAGTCGGTGAACCAGGGATAGCCGGCCACGATCGTCTTGCCCTCCCCGCGCTTGACGACGTAGGCGTCGGCGGAACGGTGGAGCCGGGAGGGGAACCGCTTGCGCCGCTCCTGTTCCGCCTCGCGCAGGCTGCTCAGGCAGAGCGAGGCCGGGATGACCGGCCGCAAGGCGTCCGCCCCCGGGCTCTCCGCGGCCAGAATCCAGACCGCTTCGCCGGCCGACAGGTCCCAGCGGAAGATGCCCGGCGAGGCCAGGTCCTCCGTGCATTCCAGGCCGCGGTTCCGTTCCTCCTCATAGAGAAAGTTGCGGTACCAGTCCGGCTGATGCTGATAGGTGCCGTTCGAGGCCGCCACGATGCCGGGCAGGCCCGGATAGGGGTGCCACACGAGCCTGGTCTCCTTACCTTCCCCGCCGACGACGCCGGCATAGCCCTCCGGCTCAAACCGGAAGGCGGCATTTTCATGGTGCAATGAATGGTAGTCGCGGCCGGACATGAAGGGACGCAGGTGCAGGGACAGGCCCTTGGTTGGAGCGCTGAGGCGCCAGGACAGGGCCGTGATGGAGGCCCCGGTCGGCACGAAGAGTTCCTGCTCGATCTCGATCCCGTTCTCCAGACGAAATTTCCAGCGGGGCCAGGGGTCCGGCTCGAAGCCGGCGATCCGAGCGGCTCCGTCCGGATGCACGACGTCCGGCTGGTACCGTTGCGAGGACAGGGCGAAGGTTCCGGCGGGCGTCTCGATCCAAGCGTCGAAGCCGTTCACCAGCACCAGGCGGCCGGTGGGCGGAGTCATGGCCGTGAGCAGCAGCGCGTGGTAGCGTCTGGTTCTGACGCCCGAGACCGTGCCGGACGCAAACCCGCCCAGGCCGTCGGCCTCCAGCCACTCCGCCCGTTGATCATAGCGATGGGACGGCACCGGGTACCCTGCGAGCTAGGCCGGCGAAGGACGACCGGCGTTCAAGAGAACCGATGAAAAAAATGGAGACGCGTGACGGTGACTAGTTCCAGGTCACCTGGTCCTGGTTCAGCAGAAAATCGATCAGCTCGATGCCGTCGCGCAAGGCAAGCTGGGCATGTTCGGACATGGGCAGGATGGCTCCGACCGGTTTCCCGACTTCGAGAGACTCCAGGGAGGGGATGCCTTCGATCCCTTCAAATTCAGCCTTTTCAAGCTCTGAGCGGAAGCTAGCCATTTTTTCCCTCCTCTCTCTTCCGTAGACTAGCAATTCCCACGCCAGATATTCGTGATGAGCTCATCATACCACAGACGACCGGCAAATGTGATCGCCGTCACAATCGATCAATTTTTCTGGAAATTTCCCGAGGGTTCTCGAAGAAACGGGCTGGGCCTTTTTTAAGGGGCCCCGTTCACGGGGGCAAAGGCGCCGAGGTAGGCAAATTCTCCGACCTTGACCAGGGGCGTATCGGCCCGCAGGCGGAAATCGTCCCGGCTTGGATCGACGAACTTCGGGTCCCCGGCGACGTCCGACCCGGCCTTGAGCTCCGGGGCCGGGATTTTCTCCGGCGAGCCGGCTTTGTAGTAATCCCCTTCGCTGTTGTAGAGGGCGTTGAACGAGAAGGTGACCCGGCTCGACGGGCCCACCAGCACCCCGAACTTGTTCAGCCCGATGATGTTGCCCGACACCTCGCTCTGGGAGGCGCCCAGAAACCCGATCCCGCCGCCGTTCTTGACGATCGTGTTGCTCACGAGCACGGCCTTCGCGCTGTCCATCACCAGCACGCCTTCGAACAGACTCCGGGTGATGACGTTGCGCTCCAGACGGACGTGGGACTTGCCGGCGATCGTCACCCCGTGGTCGTTGTCGTGGATGACGTTCCCGGCCAGCACCGCCTGGGAGTCGGCGAACTGGACGCCGGTGGTCTCGCTGCCGCCGATCTCGCACCGCTCGACCCGGACGTCCTGCACCTGCTGCCCGAACAGCATGCCGTTGATCCGGACATGGTGCAGCACCACATGGTGCCCGTTGAAGATCCCCATCGCGTGGCCGCCGTGCTCGTTGATCGTCAACCCGCTGATCTCGATGTCCGTCGCGCCGTAGGGCCACTTGCCGATGTGGAAGACCCCCACCCGCTCGCGTCCCAGGATCGTCACCTGATCCATCCCGTCCCCGATCAGCCTCAGCCGCTCTTTGCTGTGGATGGTCACGTCTTCCTGGTACTTCCCCGCCTTGATCCGGATCGTGTCCCCTTTGCGGGCCTCATCGATCGCTTCTTGAATGGACCGGTACTGCCCGGACCCGTCCAGCGCGACCAGGAGGGTGCGCGGCTCGGCAGGGACCGGCTTGCCGTCCGGGATCGCCCAGGCGGCCATGCCCCAGCCGAGCGAGCCAACAAGCAGGAGGGTCACGATGGTCCGACGCATGATCATCCGCATGATGAGCGTGATACAGGGAAGGACGGCACCAAGTCAACTGCCGTTTCTTGTGAGGCTCGCCGGCACGTGCTATTCTCCGGCATGATTGTCGCGGGGCTGACGGGCGGATTGGCGACGGGG
>CAZKHY010000187.1:0-4031 GCA_964552455.1 uncultured Nitrospira sp. | reverse complement strand
GCTTCCAGGTTAATCCGCAGTTGTGACTCTTTTTTCTCCCGCTCTGATTCTGGCAGGAGCTTGAGTTCCCCCCGTGCATAGACGGCGACTTCCGTTTCTTGCCAGACCGGATATCCCTGCTGCGTCTCAATCGCTCTGGCTTCGACCCGCACGGGACGGAACGCCACACCAAAGACATAGGCCCCGCCAAACCAGAGCGGCGTGTTTGTCAAGAGCTCAAAGCCGACATTGGCCAGGATGATGGTGGGATTCCAGGCACTGGCCAAGCCGATGATGATGGTTTCCGCCGTGATATCCGCGAACATGCCGGTCGCGGCCCAGAGCCACCGGACCTTGCCGTAGTCCTGGATATTGACCACGATCACGAGGTCCGCCCCCACCCGTATGCGCAACTGAGCCAGTTGCTCGGCGGTAGGAATGACGCCGGGCTTTAGTCCCAACTCAGCGATAGCAGCCGACATCTGCTCATCTGGGACAAACAGGAATTGTTGTCCAGTTGCCAGGCGGCTTTGCAGAAGCCATCGGGCCTCGTCTCGAATCTGCTGCAGGGCCTCGGTGATCTGCCGGGCTTCATCTTCTGGCGACAGCTCTCCTTCCACCTCCTTGACGTAGGAGAGTTTAGTGATTTCGATCTCAAACCCGATGGGGAGGATGGCGACGCGTGGTCGCTCAGCAATCGGCCGTTCCTCATAGGACGTTGGTTGACCCCAGGCACAACCAGAAACCACAACTGTCAACACGAAACCAAGGCGAATGGTGATAGAGCAGAGCCGCATCAACGCCTCCCATAGGGAACACAAGTGTTATGGGGGAACCTGCACGGACCTGACCGATACTGGAGATCAGGACGTCCGTCACGTGAGGCAACTCGATGGGAGGCCGATCAAATCCGATAGACGGACAGCTGTTGGTGGAGGCGCAGGGAGGGAGGACTGTGTACCATCAGCTGCGAGGTCTGATGGTCAGTGCTCAAGGAGAAAGAGACCGGGGGAATGGCCATCGCTGCAGCAAAAGAGACGCAGCAAGGAGCGTCGAGACCCGGCACGTCGGACTTGAGCCCAGAGGCCAGCTGTAATAGTGCGTCCTGGTCCGGATCCTGCTCAGTTTGGTCGGCTGCGGTCGTTTCTGGGACGAGGTCGAGCCGCTCAGCAAGTTCCAGGCAGCCAAAAAACAGCCACAGAGAGAATAGACACCCGATGGTGAGGCAAACGCTCCAACATTGGCGATTCATGAGCATAAGGGGAACCTAATCAAACTGCTAAGAGCAGTCAAGCTAACTTCGAGCTTCTGAAAAAGGAAGGACTGTCTCTCATAACTCAGAGAAACAGTCCTCAGAACGCTGGCTTTCCAACCTGGACTATTTTCCAACGCTTCAATTCTGATGTCCAGAAGTCGTGATAGGCGACATACTCATGGTCGTTTTATGAGGTGCTGACTGCAGACCAGTCTTTCTTCTGCTCGGCAAAAGGGCAGGGAAGATGAGTGCGAGAACCGACGGACGTTGAGGTGGGGAGGAGCAATGGCCTCCCCACCTCATAAAGATACGGTTCAGCTGGTCACGTCATTAATGTCCGCCGTCTGCAGATTCTGCTTGATGTCATTTACATACCAGCGGTCCAGGGTGGGATCATTATCCAGATTGGCCCAGGCCGCAGCGGTAAAGCCAACGGAGGCCCCGGTCGCTGCCCCCGCTACTGCTCCGACAGTACTGCCCGGATCATTCCCCGGGTTGGTCAGACCGGCTCCGACCGCAATGCAACTGGTCGTGAGATTGGTGGTGGCACACGAGGTCGGCGCTGCGCCGTTGCCGCCATTGGGCGGACCACTGTAGATGTAGCGGTTGCTGGTCCCCGCCAAGGTAAACCCGGTCTCCTGGAAGCTCCCATAGCGGGACTGTTCGCCATAATAGGAGGTCTCGGAGACGAAAATCCCGCTCAAGTTGGTTCTCGCTTCAGCTTGACGAGCCTGCGCCTGATACCGCAGGAAATTGGGGATGGCAATCGCGGCCAGGATCCCGATGATGGCCACCACGATCATCAACTCGATGAGGGTGAAGCCCTGTTGACTGCGCAATGATTTTACCATGCGACCTCCTCCTTCCCGTTTGTCTCCCGTATTGCAGTCTTCTGTATAGGCCTGCGACTCAATTGAAAACACAATAATACTCTTAAGTGAGCAAATCCTATACCGAAAAATTACTTTGATACAGCGCAGAGATTTGTAAAGCAAACGAGGAGTTAGAAAGGCGGGTTGGGATCAGGTGTAAACAAGCAAATCCCACGCGTTCATTTTTGTGCAGAGGTGCCACGAATTGGCAGCCTACTTCTCCTCTTAGCTCCGTTGTTCCTTTCTTGCCTTCTGCTGCATGCACCATTCTGAAAACTCCGTCGCGGCCCGTGGATTCTCCGCAAACACCCGCAACGCCTCCCGCGCCACTTCGCATTTGAGTCGGTCGGTAAACGTCACGACCGCTCCGACGATCTCGCCATGTTTCCGAATCGGTGTGCTGATGTACTCCACGGGAAACGGCGTGCCGGCCTTGGTCCAGAAGACCTCGTGATAGATCGCGTGCACGGTCCCATCCCTGAGGGCTGCATAGATGGGACACTCATTCTCCGGGTAGGGGCTGCCATCCGCCTTGGTGTGATGCAGGACCCGGTGCATGTGTTTGCCGAGCAGTTCCGCCCGCTTCCAGCCGAGCATGTGCGTGGCGGCCTGATTGAAGAAGGTGACGTTGCCTTTGGGATTGAGCCCGTAGAGCCCCACCCCGGCCGAGTTGAGGATCAGGTTATAGGGAATGAGATTGATGAGGTTCGCGTGCTGGTGGACCAGGGAGGGGCCGCGCACGGTGAGCCCAGGAAGGCCGCTCAGCCAACCTTGGGCAGCGTTCGGGCGGTTTTTTTTTGTGAGGCTCCGCCGGCCTGGCCAGCCGGGGACCAGGGCTGCAGATTCGCATCCAGCCCTGCGTCCGCGTGCTTGAGGTAAAACTCGATCGCCGCTTCCACCAGATCCGTCTGCGTGACGCGCGGATAGAGCGCCTGCAGTTGCACAAAGCGCTCCGCCAGTTCCTGCCGGACATACCCCGCAAACCGGGTCCGTTGGCCCCGGCGCGGACGTCCCTTCCGTTTGCCATCCGTCTTCATCATGCCCCCACGATACAGGAGCCGTTCGGCTCCGCGCAAGCCTAAAAAGCACAGTCTATGTAAAGAGAGTCTATTTAAGTATATCAGAGTCTATTTAAGTCTACTTGCACTTTTTGAGTCTAACTCGATATAGTGGCGATCGTCGCGGGCACCACCACCCATAGAGGAGGGCCTTATGTCGTTGATGTCGGGCAAGGAGCTGGCGGATGAACTCGGCGTGAATGCCATGACGGTCTGGCGAGCCTATCGCAAGGGGGAGATTCCCGGGGAACGGATCGGGCGGATCACGCGCTTCGATCTGGAGCGGGTCCGGACCGCGATGCGGCGAAGGGCCGCAAATGGAAGGCCTGCGACGGAGCACGGCGAGGCGCGGATCGGCGGCAGCCGACCGCGCCAGCCGGCCCCGCGCCCCCGTGGTGGTAATACGGGGGCGCCAATTACACCCCCTCGGAGGACTGCCCGTGGGCTTCACCAGTAGCATCGACTATCTCGGCTTCACGGTCCGGGGGGTGCCGTTGAGTGAGGTCACGGAGCACCTGGGCGGCATCTTCTGTCAGATGGAGAAAGGCTTTCGGGGGTATCCGGTGGGCTATGTGGGCACGTCCGACAGTGGCGGGACGGGCATGATCGGGACTGGGGCCCCCCGCAATCCTGGCGAAATCCACGTGGACCTGCCCGGCGGGTTTCTGGCCGGCTGGACCTTCGGGCGACTGCAGCAGCTCGCGAAGTGGGTCCGATCCAAGAACGGCAAGTTTACCCGGCTCGATCTCGCCCTGGATGACCGGCTAGGCATTGTGACGATCGCCCAGGTGCAGCGGGCTCTGAGAAAGGGTCAGGTGGTGACCCGGTTTAAGGAAATGACGCGGCTGGACAAGATGGGCTTCCATG
>CAZKHY010000186.1:0-4055 GCA_964552455.1 uncultured Nitrospira sp. | reverse complement strand
CGCGGAGATGTGTCTTAGTGACAGGCCATGGAGTCCTCCACGTAGGCCGGCGTCCTCATCCCGTTCAGCACGCAGGTGACGCCGGGGGTGGAGGCCAGGACCCAGAGGGCTTTTCGCGAGAGGGGTTCCTTTCGTTTTCCTTCCGGGAGAAACGGATCGAGCAGCTTGGTGACGGCGTGCGCTCTCTCCCGACTCTTGAGCGTGGCTTCCCGCCGCAGCTCCCTCAGCAGCGCCAGCAGCTCCGGCCGGTACCGTTCCCGCCAATCCTGCCACCGGTCGCCGAGGTCGCCGGTGAGGGATTGCGTCAGGGCCCGGAGCACCTGGTTGATGTGGGGCGCGATCATCTGGCTCTCGACCTGCTCCCAATGTTCCAGGCCCTGGATCTGCGGCCGGATCTTGGTGAGTTCCTCCGCCCAGGCGAAATAGTCCTGGGGGGCAAGTCCCTGACCGGGGTTCTGGATGTGCGCCGCAATTTCCCGTCGGTACTCCTGTTCCAGAGCGGCGACCGCGTCCCGCTGGCGGTCGAACGAAACCGTTGACGGTTCGGCCGGCAACTCCGCCAGGCGGACCATGCTCCCGCCTTTTGATCGCATGGCGTTCAAGGGGCGGTTGAGCAGGACCGCGATGCCCTCGCGTTGCGCCAACCCGAGCAGGGTCTGCGTGCCGTTCGGACCCGTGTTGGCGGTGAACAAGGCCCCTGATTCGAACAGGTTCATCGGGCACTGGAGCACCGTAAAGTGATGGGTCTTGGCGCCGGCCTTGCGGGCCGCGGCCCTGGCCGCCTCCAGCATCCGGCTGAGCGAGGTGGCTTCCGGATCGTCAGGCGCGGCGGTGCTGGTATTGGAGGAGACTCCGTAACAGCCGATGCGTCCGGCTGCCACCTGGGCTTCGAGGTAGGTGAACGCCGCGAGCAGCCGGCCGTAAAATTGTTCGCGCAGCGAGGAGAGATTGCGCTCGCCCCGATGCGCGGCATCCGACAGGAAGTATTCCGGATTGTGCAGGAGACAGACATCCAGGGTCGTCAAACCCAGCCGGTCGAGCGACAAGTCCAGTTGATCGGCCAGAAACTCCGGGTGCAGGCAGTGCCAGATGCCCTCGCCGTACTTGACCATCTCCGGGTAGGGCTTGCTGGCTTGTTCGCGGACCTGCGCCCGCTTGAGGTTTCCTCCTTGGACATAGCCGATCTTGGAGACGATGATGATTTCCTCGCGCGTGACGGCCCCCTGCTTGATCAACGACGCCAGCACGGAACCGACCAGCCGCTCGCTTTCTCCGTCGGTGTAGTTCGTGGAGGTGTCGATCAGGTTGCAGCCTTCCCGCAAGGCCTTGGCCAGAGCCTCTCGATGCTCTTCCTCCTCGGCCGAAACTCGGTAGCAGCCAAAGCCCAGCTTGCCGACGGTCAAGCCGGTCGAGCCGAGCGGGCCGTAGCTGTGCGGGCTCTTGGCGGCGTGGGGGGGGCCGACGAACCGGACTGCGTAGGACCCGGTGCCGCCCGAAGTCGCCCGCCCCGGGAGCCGGCTGCCTGCCAGGGTCGTACGGCCGGCTGCGGGATCTTGAGTGGCTCCCTGTCGCTGCGGGCGCAACGCGTGAACCACCTCGGAGGGCTCGGTGACCGGCGCTTGGCAGGAGAAGTTGCGGCAAATGTAGAGGGCGGCGCGCCCCTCGACAAGCCCTTTGCCGGCCAGGAGAGGAGGCGGCGTTGTGAGGCCTTGCCGGCCCTGCTGCGCCGGGTCGTAATGCGCGATGATCCGGTTGGGCAGATAGACCCGGTTGATTTCAGCGCGGAGGGCTTCGTAGCCCTGTTCGCCGGGGGTTCCGACCAAAGCCAATTCAACGGGACCGGTCAGGAGAAGATCCGCCACGGCGAGGCTCTTGGCAAAAGCCCTGGGATACCGGGCGATCTGCCGGCCGTACGCCCGGACGGCACCGGTGGCGGCCTCGCGGAAATCCTCCCGCCCGTAATGGAAGGAAAGCCGGGCCAGGGCCGAGGCCGCCACCGCGTTCCCGCTGGGGATGGCCCCGTCCGGCCCTTCGCGGCTGCGGAGGATCAAGACTTCGTGATCCTTGGCGGTGGTGAAGAAACCGCCGTTGTCCTCGTCCCGGAAATCCGCCAGCATCCGCTCGGCCAGCCGAACGGCTTCATTGAGGTAGCCTTCGTGGGCTCCCGCCTCGTAGAGGTCCACGAGCCCTTCCGCCAGATGGGCATAATCTTCCAGGCAGGCATGGAGGTGCGCCTTGCCGGCACGGCAGGTCCGGTAAAGCCCGCCATCCGGCCTCGACAGACTCTGCAGCAGGAAGTCCGCCGCCTCTTCGGCCGCCTCCAGATAGCGATTGTCTCCCAGCACCCGCGCCCCCTCCGCCATGGCACTGATCATCATACCGTTCCAGGCCGTGAGGACTTTGTCGTCCAGCCCCGGCGGGACCCGTTTGCGCCGGGCTTCATAGACCAGCGGCTTCAGACGGTCGAGCGTGGCGCGGAGTTCCTGCGGCTCGATCTTCAGATCGCGGGCCACCTCCTCCAACGGGCGCGGAGCATTGGGGATACTCTTGTGTTCCCAATTGCCTCCCGGCGTGATGTCGTAGTAGGCGCAGAAGCGGCGCGCATCCTCGTCGGACGGCACGGCCGCACGGATTTCCTCGGGAGTCCAGACGAAGAACTTGCCTTCGACCCCTTCGGAGTCCGCATCGGTGGCCGAGTAGAAGCCCCCCTCGGAGGAGGTCATCTCCCGTAACACGTAGTCCAGCGTCTCGGCGGCCACGCGGCGGTAGGTGGGATCGCCCGTTGCCTGGCAGGCTTCCAGGTACGTCCTGGTCAGCAGGGCGTTGTCATAGAGCATTTTCTCAAAGTGCGGCACCAGCCACCGGTCGTCGGTGGAGTAGCGGGCGAAGCCGCCGCCGACCTGGTCATACAAGCCGCCGGTCGCCATCGCGTCCAGGGTCTTGCGGACCATGGTCAGGGTCTGAGGATCTCCCGTGCGCTCATGGCAGCGGAGCAGAAGCGAAAGCCCGGTGGCGGGAGGAAACTTGGGGGCGCCGCCGAAGCCTCCATGCCGGGCGTCGAAGTCTTCGGCGAACTGCGTCACGGCGGCGTCCAATTCGGCCTGCCCCACGGCGGTGGGGGCCGCCACGCGCATCGAATCTCTCAGACGCTGGGTCACCTGGGAGGCCTGACGGCGGAGCCCCTCCGGATCCTTTCGCCAGAACTCGGCCACCTTCTGGAGCACGGTGGCGAAGCCGGGGCGGCCCCAGCGGTCGGTCGGAGGAAAATAGGTGCCGGCAAAGATCGGTTCCTGCTCGGGGGTCAGGAACACGGTCATGGGCCAGCCCCCCTGTCCCTGATTGAGTTGCAGCGTGGCCTGCATGTAGATTTCATCCAGATCGGGCCGCTCCTCCCGGTCCACCTTGATGCAGATGAAGCGTTCGTTCATGAGGGACGCGATCCGCTCGTCCTCGAACGACTCCCGCTCCATCACATGACACCAGTGACAGGCGGAATAGCCGATGGACAGCAGGATGGGTTTGTTGAGTTCCTTAGCGCGGTGGAGAGCCTCCTCCCCCCAGGGAAACCAGTCCACGGGGTTGTGGGCATGCTGGAGGAGGTAGGGGCTGGTCTCGCGGGCGAGACGGTTGGCAGGAAAGGCGGTGCGCTCCTCCGACATGAGTGCACCCTATCATCCGGCGGAAACGCCGGTCAACCAGCAACCGACGGAGAAAAAGAACCGGCCCGCAGACTCGGTCTGGACCGAGCGCGGGCCGATGCTTAATCAAGAAGACGTGTGGGCCGCGAGCGGCCGAGCACGCTTACTTCTTGCCCTTCTTCTCGCCGCCCTTGGCGTCACCCTTCGTTTCGGTCTTGGTGTCGCCTCCCTTGGGCGCGTCACCAGCGAACGCCATGGCATTGATGCCGACCAGGAACATCGCGGCCATAACCGCAACCATAATGCGCTTCATCAGCAATCACCTCCTTCCCCGATGGTTTTTGAGAAACTACAACCCCAAACTGGCGGAGTACCCTAATCTAAATTATCTACAAAGTCAACCGGGTCGGACGACTC
>CAZKHY010000185.1:220-4301 GCA_964552455.1 uncultured Nitrospira sp. | reverse complement strand
TGGCGAGGACAGGCTAACACGGAAGAGGGGAGAGGCTGTCTGGGCGGTGAGCCGGCAAGCCAAGGCTCGTCGCCCAGCAAAGCGTCACACGTTCGACGGTGCGCCGTGGGAGAGCGGCACGCTGAACGGGGCGAAGCGTTCAAGGCGACGGGTTTGGAAGCGACCCGTCGCCTTTCTATTTTTCTTTTCGGCGGATGGAAGGGATGAACTCGGAGGCGTTCGGCATGGCGGGCTTGGGGCGTTGAAGGCCGGGACCGTACCGGGCGCCGGACTCTTTTAATCCGATGAGGCGACCGGGTATCAGCGCGACAGGGATGGCAAGAAGAGATCAACGCATCATGCCGACGCCGGAGCAGTTCGCCCTTCGTCAGCCGCGTTCTTCGTTGGGCGTCCAGAGTCCGACTACCCTTCGTCATCCCGTCTTGGTTAGCTTGTGACGGCGCCCTCGGATGCCGACGACACGTGGCGGGCATATTTGGCCATGACGCCGCTGGTGTAGCGCGGCACCGGCGGCTTCCATTTGGCGAGCCGGGCCTTGATTTCTTTTGCAGTCAGCTCGACGTCCAACCGGCGCTTGGCTATATCGAAGACAATCACGTCGCCGTTTTTGAGCGCGGCGATCGGCCCTTTCTTGGCCGCTTCTGGCGCCACGTGTCCCGCCATCAAGCCGTGCGTGGCGCCGGAGAAACGCCCGTCGGTCAGCAGCGCGACCGAGTCGCCGAGCCCTTCACCAACAATGGCTGCGGTCACGCCCAGCATCTCCCTCATGCCGGGTCCGCCCGCCGGTCCTTCGTAACGGATTACCACCACGTCGCCGGCCTTGATCTGCCTGGCCTTGACGGAAGCGAAGGCGTCCTCCTCCCGATCGAAGACCTTGGCCGGACCCCGGAACGTCATCATCGAATGGCCCGCCACTTTTACCACGCAGCCTTCCGGCGTCAGATTGCCTTTGAGGATGACCTGGCCGCCGGTCGGCTTGATCGGGTTGGACAGGGGCCGCAGGACTTGCTGGCCCGGGGTCTCGGTCGCGGTACGCGCTTCCTCGCCGATCGTCCGGCCTGTGACGGTCGGCTGATCCGGATGCAAGAGGCCGGCGTCCAATAAGCGCTTGGCGACGAGCGTCGTTCCGCCGGCCGCATAGAGGTCCGAAGCCGTGAAGCGGCCGCCCGGCTTCAGGTCCGCCAGCAGCGGCACCTTCCGGTTGATCTTGTCGAAGTCGTCGATGGTCAGCCTCACGCCTGCCTCGCGCGCCACGGCCAGCAGGTGGAGGACCGCATTGGTCGAGCCGCCGGTCGTGGCCACGGCGGCGATGGCGTTCTCGATCGATTTTCTGGTGATGATCTTGCGCGGGCGCAGGTCGTTCTTCAGCAAGTCCATGACCATCCGGCCGCAGGTGAAGGCTACGTCGTCCTTGTGTGAGTCCATGGCCGGCACCCCGTTCATGCCCATCGGCGAGATGCCCAGGAACTCGAAGGCGATGGCCATGGTGTTGGCGGTGAACTGGCCGCCGCAGGCGCCGGGGCCTGGGCAGGCGTGGTCCTCCAGATCGTGCAGCTCCGCGTCGGTCATCTTGCCGGCCGAATATTTCCCCACCGCCTCGAAGACGTCCTGGATCGTCACGTCATGCCCCTGGAACTTGCCCGGCATGATGGACCCTCCGTAGAGCATGAGCGAGGGGACGTTCAGGCGGGCCAGGGCCATGACCGTGCCGGGGATCGTCTTGTCGCAGCCGGAGAGGGCCACCACCGCGTCGAACAGATGGCCGCGCGCGACCAGCTCGATCGAATCCGCGATCACCTCGCGGCTGATGAGCGAGGCCTTCATCCCCTCCGTGCCCATCGAGATGCCGTCGGAGACGGCGATCGTGTTGTATTCGATCGGCGTGCCTCCGGCCGCGCGGATGCCGGCCTTCACCCGCTCGGCCAGGCGGCGGAGGTGATAATTGCAGGGCATGACCTCGATCCAGGTGTTGGCGACTCCCACCAGGGGTCTCGCGAGGTCTTCGTCGGTGAAGCCGACGGCCTTCAGCATCGCGCGGGCCGGGGCGCGGCCGGGGCCGTCCAGCAGGTCATGGCTCTTGTGTCTGGGGCTGATCGTCATTCTCTCTCCTTCGTTACGCGGGGCTAACACAGGCTGATGACCGGAACTTTCTCACAGGAAAGGGGGATCGGTCAATCGGGATCTTGGAGGGCTTGGATTGATAGAGACGACAGAGACGGCTCAGTAGGGCTCCGCCTCGCCTGCGTCGTCGTACCACTTCTCTTTCCGGATCGGGCAGAGGCCTTTTCGGCCGATGAACGCGGACACCTCGCTGATCATGCCGCTGTTTCCGCAGAGATACAGGGACAGGCCGGCGACCGAGGAGACCCGCTCCTCGACCAGCTTGGTGACGCGGCCTGCGGCTCCCTGCCATCCCGGCTCGGGGCGGGAGAGGGTCGTGGTGAAGCTGAAATTTTCATGTTGTTTGGCCAGGGCTTCGAATTCCTGCTGATAATAGAGGTCCCGCTGGCTGCGCAGGCCCCAGTAGAGCGTGACGGACCGGGAGAAGCCCTGCTCAAACAGATGGTCGAGCATGCACCGAAAAGGAGCGATGCCGGTGCCGGTCGCCACGAAGAGGAGGTCGCGTTCGCCTTCCTCCTTCAAGTAGAAAGACCCGGCCGGGCCCTTGAACCGGGCCTCATCTCCCTCCTTCAGGCCGAACAGATAGGTCGAGCCTGGCCCGCCCGGAACCAGGTTGAGGAGAAGGGTGACATGGTCCCGCCGGTCGGGAGGGGAGACGATCGAGTAGGGGCGGGTCACGGGCTTGTTGAGCGTCGGGTGCAGCACCTCGAAGGACACGAACTGGCCGGCCTTGAAGGTGATGTCCTTCGGGTCGATCAGCCGGAAGGTTATTTCTCGCACGTCATGGGTGAGGGTTCTGATCCGATCCACCCGGGCCTGATAGAGCTGGAGCGGCATGCATTCGCGCTTGTCGGCGAGGCCGGCACGGGACGATCTTCGTCGCCCGTGCCGGCCGTACGGTTAGTCTTTCTTGCCTTTGCCCTTGCCCTTGTGTTCCTTCTTCTCCGCTCCCTTTTCCTCCGTGTCGATCACCGCGCCGGTATCCGCGTCGACATGGACTTCCATCACCTTGTCGTCGGCCCCGACGATCTCGACCTCCCAGACCGCCTTGTCATGCTTGCGTTCCAGTTCGGCCTCGATGACCTTCCCGGCCACTTTCTCGCTGGCGGTCTTGATCGCCTGCTCGACCGTGACCTTGGCGGTCTTGGACATCTCCACCGCTTCCTTGGTTTCGTCCTTCTCCTTCTTGCCCTTGGCGTCGCTCCAGGCCGGTCCGCTCAACACGAGGACCGATCCCACCAGCAGGGCCAACCCGGTCGCCATTTTTCCGGTGATTGTCACGGCAGCACCTCCTTCGTCATGGCGGGAGCCGTCGGCTCCCGCACGCCTCCGTTCAATGCTTCGGCTCTTTCTTCTCCTCGCCCTTCTTGCCCTCTCCTTTCTGTGGGCCGCTCTGTCCGTGCCCTTTCATCATGCCCTGCCCCATGCCTTCGCCTTTCCCATGGCGCTCTTTCATCTGCATCATCATTTTCTCGTGCACGGCCTTGACCCGGGCGCTCTGCTCAGGGGTCAACAGAGCCATGACGTCGCGCCGGGCCTTGAGGGCGGCCATGCGCAGGGTGACCTCCAGATTCTCGCTTTCCTTCATCTTGGCTTCGATCGCCGCCAGGTCGCTCTTGTCGTCCTCCACCAGCGCCTGCACGTCCCGCTCCGTCACCATGATGTCGGCTTCCAGCTTGATGCGGGTCTTGTCCAGATCAAGCTGAATGGCCTTCAATTTGGAGACCTGCTCGCCGGTGAGTCCCATTTCTTTTTCGCTCATCAGCAGGCCGCGAATGAGATGGCCGGTGGAAGCGTGGCGGCCTCCCATCGCATGGCCCTCGCAGCAACCGTGCCCGCCGTACCCCTTGCCGTGCCCGGAGCCCTCGTCCGCCCAGACGGGCAGACCCAGCCCGAGCATCACCGTCACAGCCAAGAGCCCTATCAACGGTTTCACGTTCATACCATCCTCCATACCGAG
>CAZKHY010000185.1:0-120 GCA_964552455.1 uncultured Nitrospira sp. | reverse complement strand
CTTGCTAGAGCCGCCTGCTTCGATCAGATGCAGGCGGAGTGGTTGTTTGCCTCCAGTAAATATCAACCGAGCTTGCTAGAGCCGCCTGCTTCGATCAGATGCAGGCGGAGTGGTTGTTTG
>CAZKHY010000184.1:0-4410 GCA_964552455.1 uncultured Nitrospira sp. | reverse complement strand
GCCTCTCGCTCAAGCGCCTCCCGCGGCACCCCTTCCACGGCAGTCCGGCGCGGAAGCCCGGAAGGACCGCTCCGAGAGGCACGGGAGCGAAGGGTCATGTCACCCCGCTCCCTCCGTTCGTCAGCCGCGGCAGTTTTCATTCGTTCCGGGAGGCGCTGAAGCGACGGGCCATGCACCCTGACCCCGCCAGCTATTGATTCCAGAATTCCCGCAATGAATAGCCGGCCTGTTTGAGAATCTTCGCCGGCGGCGGGCGATCGATTTCTTTTCCGGGATGAACGGCAATGGTGATCTGCCGTCCGTCAGGATGACCCCAGACCCGGTGGCTGCCGCCTTCATGGCGATACTCGGACCATCCGCGCTCCCGCAGGAACGCGAGCACATCCTTCAGCTTCGCCATAGAGAGATCGCGTAGACCTCATGCGTGCCCTGCGGCTTACGGGGAGAAGATGGGAGAGGAAGTCCTCGTTCGATCAAACATTCCAAGTGGCTTTGAATCGCTCGATAGAGCCGACGCCGAGTCTTTTCCTTAGTCGTGTCCATGGCCGTCACCGGCAAGCCGACCGGCCAGGCGGTCCACGTGCCTTTCCCCTTATGCCAGCGAATGGGGTACTGGCATTGAGCCAGGAGCGGTGAAGCTGTGCGGGGTTTCGTGGCGACTTGCATCGTTACAAGCTTTCTTTCACCCACCGCATTATGTCGCTCGAC
Source organism: uncultured Nitrospira sp. (assembly GCA_964552455.1). Taxonomy (GTDB): domain Bacteria; phylum Nitrospirota; class Nitrospiria; order Nitrospirales; family Nitrospiraceae; genus VGXG01. The sequence goes on along the minus strand of CAZKHY010000184.1, from coordinate 3,702 downwards.
TCACAGCCTGTCAATCAGACCCGAGTATCTTCACCCCGGGGGCCAGTGCATGGGGCGGCCGCCGAGGAGATGAAAATGGAGATGAAAGACGGTCTGGCCGCCGTTCTTGCCGGTGTTGGCGACAAGCCGGTACCCGGACTCGGCAATGCCCTTCTGCTTGGCGACGGCCGCGCCGGTGAGCATGAGGTGGCCCAACAGCCCTGCATCCGTTTCATTCAGCTCGGACACCGAAGCCACGTGCTTCCGCGGAATGACCAGCACGTGGACCGGCGCCTGGGGATTGATGTCCTCGAAGACGACGGCACGATCGTCCTCGTGCACGATTTTGGAGGGAATTTTCTTTTCGGCGATCATGCAGAAGATGCAGTCGCTCATTGCCCTTTCCCCTTCTGCCTGAGCCCGGATTTTCCGAACCGGCCGGCCAGTTCCTTATAGACCTCCTCCGGCTTGATGTCGTGATAGCCGAGCGCGACCAGGGTGTGGAACAGAAGATCGGCCGCCTCGTAGATGATCTCTTCCCGCTTGCCGCCCTTGGCAGCCAGGACCACTTCGCCCGCCTCCTCGACCACCTTCTTGAGCACCTTGTCGGTGCCCCCCTGGAGCAGCGAGGAGACGTAGGAATCAGGCTTGGGCGACCGCTTGCGATCAAGGACCGTCTGGTAGAGCCGCTCCAGAATCCCCCCGAAAGCGTCGGCCGTCTTCCCACCTTCGGTCTTTCCGGTCGGTTCGAGGCGCGTGAAGAAACAGGCCTTCTCGCCCGTGTGGCAGGTCGGCCCGACCGGTTCTGCCTTGACCAGCACCGTATCCCCGTCGCAGTCCACGAAGAGATCTTTCAGGATCAGCTTGTGGCCGGAGGTTTCGCCTTTCTCCCAGAGCTTGTTCCGCGACCGGCTCCAGAAATGGACGGACTGGGTCTCCCACGTCTTTTGCAGGGCCTCTTGATTCATGAACCCGAGCATCAGGACGGTCCCGTCCCGCCAGTCCTGCACGACCGCCGGGATCAAGCCCTGCCCGTCAAATTTGAGTCGGCTGAAGTCCATGGCTCATCTCACCGGAATGCCGCGTCCGCGCAGATAGGCTTTGGCTTCCGTAATCGTGTGGGTCCGATAGTGGAAAATGGACGCGGCCAGCACCGCATCGGCCTTGCCTTTGACGAATCCCTCGTAGAGATGTTCGAGCGTCCCCACCCCGCCGGAAGCAATCACCGGAATCGAGACCGCCTCCGACACGGCCTCGGTCAGCTCCAGATCGTAGCCGTTCTGGGTCCCGTCCCGGTCCATGCTGGTGAGCAGGATTTCCCCCGCTCCATAGTCCTCCATTTTGCGTGCCCACTCCACTACGTCAATGCCAGTGGGCTTGCGGCCGCCGTGCGTGAACACTTCCCACCCCTCCGCCGGAGCCTGACGACGCTTCGCGGTCTCTTCTACCCGACGCTTCGCATCATCCACCCGACGCTTCGCGTCGATGGCCACCACGATGCACTGGGTGCCGAAGCGTTCGGCCGCTTCCTTGACGAATTCCGGCCGCTCCACCGCCGCCGTGTTGATGCTGACCTTGTCCGAGCCGGCGTTCAGCAGGGCTCGAATGTCATCGAGCGTCCGGACCCCGCCCCCCACGGTCAAGGGCATGAAGACCTGCTCCGCCGTTCTGGCCACCACGTCGAAGATGGTCTTTCGGTTCTCGTAGGAGGCGGTGATGTCCAGGAAGCAGAGCTCGTCCGCCCCTTCCCGGTCATAGGCCCGGGCCACCTCGACCGGATCGCCGGCGTCGCGCAGGTCCACGAAGGACACGCCCTTGACCACACGGCCGTCCTTCACGTCGAGGCAGGGGATGATGCGTTTGGTCAACATCTCGTTTCAGTGATGAATGCTGAGTGCGGAATGCTGAATGGAAGGTACGAATCAATTCCGCCGTTCATCATTCAGCATTACGAGGCGGCGGCGATCGCGGCCGCGAGGTCCAGCTTGCCGTCGTAGAGCGCCTTGCCCACGATGGCCCCTTCCACCTTCGGTCCCAGGGCTTTGACTCCCCGGATGTCTTCCACTTTCGTGATCCCGCCCGAGGCGATGACCGGAACCGGGGAGCCGGCGACGATCTCCCTGAGCGCCGCCAGGTTGGGCCCTTCCAGCATCCCGTCCCTGGCGATGTCCGTGTAGATCACCCCGCAGAGAGGGTAGCCGGCAAGGCTCCGGAGCAGCTCCTTGGCCAGGACATTGGACTGGTTGGTCCAGCCCCGCACGGCCACTTTGCCGTCCCTGGCATCGATCCCGACCAGGATGCGCATGGGAAATTCCGCGCAGGCCCGGTCCAGGAGCGAGCGATCCTGTAATACCGCGGTCCCCAACACGACGCGGGCCACCCCCTGCGAGAGATAGGAGCGGACGGTCTCGAGGCTTCGAATCCCTCCTCCGACCTGGAGCGGCACCGACACGGCCTTGCGGATGGCCTCGATCTGGGAAGCGTTCTTGGGCTGCCCCTCGACCGCTCCGTTCAAATCCACCACGTGCAGCAGCCCGGCACCCAGCTTTTCCCAGCGCAGGGCCGTCCCCGGAGCATCCTCCGAATAGACCGTTTCTTCGTGCAAGTCCCCTTGCCGCAGACGGACGCAGCGTCCGTCCTTGAGATCGATGGCGGGAATGACCAGCATGACACACCCGATGATGAATGCGGAATGGTGAGCGATGAACGGGCCGATTCTCCATTCATCCTTCTGATTTCAGCCTTTACCGCGCCGGCTCTCCGAAAGGGAACTGTTGGACGACGTGTTCGGCGCCGTACTGGACCAGTTCGTCGGCCGTCACGAACCCGATTCCCCGCTGCATGAAGCCGCCGAAATCCTCGTTCAGGGGTTTTTGCCTCTCGTAGTAGTTGCCCACCCAGAGCGTCCGCCCGTCCGCCGCGACCAGCTTCACCTCGAACCCCACCGTGGCTCCCGTGGCGCCCCATCGACCGCCCACCCGCTCCTGATAGACCAGCACCTGTCCGAACAGCACCGCATCGGCCACCATTTGCTTCGCGACCTGTCTGGCCAGATCGGCCATGGTCGAACCGGCCACTTTCGCCCCCAGCGAGCTCTTGACCCGACCGCCGGCCTCCGGAGGCAGCACCAGGAGCCCTTGCCGACGGTGCAACCTCTCGTAGACCGCTTGCGTGACTTTCGCCGCCACGTGGGGCGGAACCGTCGCGGTCGCCTGATCCAGCTTTTCCACCGTCTGGGGGAGCGCGAAGGTGATGCCGGACCGGGTCATCTGCTGCGGAGCCTGCAGTTCCGTATCGCGCCGATCGATCACCTGGGGCGTGGCCAGCGCGTCGAACGGCAGGATCGCCACCGTCTTGACCCGGTACTTTTCGATTTCCGGCGAAGCGTCGATCGTGACCTTGGCCGGGGCGCAGCCGCCTCCGGCTTGCGCGAGCAACACCGACGCGAGGGCATACGGCATCAGGCGCAGGGCCAGCTTCATGGGATTCCTCAAGACAACCGCCTCACGCTTCACGGTTACGCCTGCCACTGCCCGAAGTTCCGGATGACGGACAAGCCGGCCGCCTGGCTCTTCTCCGGGTGAAACTGGCAGGCGAAGATATTCTCCCGCCAGATGCTCGAGACGAAGGAGAGCCCGTAGTCCGTGACGCTGCAGGCCACCGAGGAATCGCTCGGCTCGACGTAATAGGAATGGACGAAATAAAAGTACGCGCCTTTCTCAA
>CAZKHY010000183.1:0-4440 GCA_964552455.1 uncultured Nitrospira sp. | reverse complement strand
CCTTGTCTGTGTCTCACATTCTTCCGCTGGTCATCCGCTGTGCCAATCAGCCCAAGCCAACCCGTGCTCTTCCCGGGTTTAAATTACGGTCTCTTCTCTGCAAACTTCCTGGACACCAAAGTCCTGGATGCTTCCATAGGGCGCGATCGGCCCGACGTATTGGATCGGGTGGCCCAAGCCCGGGCTGCCGTGCGAGAGACCTACGAGACGGCCAAGCGCGCCGGTGTCTTCGAGGCTCGCGATGAGCAGAAAACCGAGGACAAGTTTATCCGCCCCGTGCTCACCGTGCTCGGCTGGGTCTACGACCCGCAGCCGCGCCACAGACGCCGGCAGAAAAAAGTCCGTCCCGATTACGCCCTTTTCGCCACGCCGGCTGATTACGAATCAGCCGGTCGGACCCCGAATGAGCCCAAGGCCTACTACGTCCAGGCACAAGTCATCGGGGAGGCCAAGTATTGGGGACGTCCGTTGAACGACACGGTCAAGGACGATCCTTTGGACGCATCAGATGCGACGGCCCAACTCGTCCGGTACCTGGACGAGGTCTACTACCACACGGACGGCAAGGTGCTCTGGGGCATTCTCACGAACGGCAAGACCTGGCGGCTCTTCTCTCATCGTGCGGCCTCCCGCTCCAGCAATTTCTACGAAGTCAATCTTGAAGCGCTGCTCCTGGCCGATGATCCCACGGCGTTCCGCCGGTTCTACGGCTTCTTCTCACAAGAAGCGCTCACGCCGGACCCGACCACGGGCAAACGCTGGGTGGACCTGTATTTGGAAGAAAGCGACCGGGCCGCCCGCGCCGTCAGTGAGCACCTCAAGAATCTCATCTTCGCGCAGGTCTTCCCACGGGTAGCGGAAGGCTTCATTGCCTATCGCCGCGCGGAAAAAGTCGCCACACGAGAAACAGACGAGACCCTCCGAGAAGTCTTTGCCGGCACCATGACGCTCCTGTTCCGATTGCTGTTCCTCCTCTACGCCGAGTCACGGGACCTGCTCCCGATCCATGATCAGATGGGCTACCGGAAGAAAAGTCTACAGGCTTTGAAGGAACGTATCTGGGACGACTTGAAAAGTGGTGTCAAACAGTCGTGGCAGTCCTTCGAATATTGGGAGCAGCTCGTTCGGCTCTTCCGAATCGTGGACAAGGGCGATGCCGCCCTCAACGTCCCCCACTATAACGGCGGCCTGTTCCATGCGCCGAAGTTGGCAAAAGGAGCGGAGCCGAGTGAGGACCTGGGCGCGCGATTTTTGGCCGCGCACCGGCTCGCCGACTGCTACGTGGCCGATGCCATCCGGGCCATGACGTTCGACCCGGAAGCCGATCCGAACGAGCGCCGGTTCATCGACTATTCGGCCCTGGGCGTCCGCCACTTGGGCGACGTCTATGAAGGCCTGCTCGAATACCGCCTCAGGCAGGAACCGGACAAGCCGATCCTGCTGGAGAACACGAATCGGGAGCGGAAGGAGACTGGCTCCTATTTCACCCCACACTTCATCGTCGAGTTCATCGTCGCGCAGACCGTCAGGCCGGTGTGGAGTGTCGGCTTCAGGAGGTGGAGTCGCTCCTGACCAAGTGGAGCAAGGCCATGGAGCGGCGCAAACGCGCTCAGACAACGGTGTCGGTCAGGGCGGCCCAAGGTGAGGTGGAGGACTTCAGCCGCAGCATTTTCGACGCCCTGTTCGGGGTCAAGGTGCTGGACCCCACGATGGGGTCCGGCCACTTCCTGGTCCATACCGTAAACGAGTTGGCCGACCGGATCGTGGCCTTTCTTGCGAAACATCCCGGCAATCCGGTCATCACCGCAATCGAACGGATGCGCAAGGCCATCCTGGCCGACCTCAAGGCGCAGCAACTCGATGACCGTGAGATCGCGCGGATCGCCGGCAAGTTGACCGAGATCAACCTCATCAAGCGCATGGTCATGAAGCGCTGCGTCTACGGCGTAGACCTGAACCCGATGGCAGTAGAATTAGCGAAGCTCTCCCTCTGGCTGGATTCGTTCACGCTCGGCGCGCCGCTCTCGTTCCTGGATCACCACTTGAAATGCGGCAACACCCTCATCGGCGCACAGGTGGACGTGGTACGGGGCGCACTGGAAACGGACCTGTTCGGGACGCGCTTCGCCGGCATGCTCCAAGCCACAGAGCTGATGCGGGAAGTGGGCGAGTTGACCGATGCCACGGTCGCCGAGGTTGAGAAGAGCGAAACCAAGTTCTCGCATGCACGCCGGGCGCTCGCTCCGTTCATCCAGACGCTGGACATCTGGCAGGCTGAGCCCTTGGGACATACACACGTCCGACAGACTCTCCACCATACCGGCGGCGAAATCGAGACAGTCCGGCGGGACAAGCGGGGAAAGGACCGCATCGCCACTCAGGAACTCCTAGACGCAGCCATTCACACGGCAGCCAGTAACCGGTTCTTTCACTGGGAACTGGAATTCCCGGAAGTCTGGTACGGAGGCGGGAGACGGTTGGACCAGCCGGGATTCGATGCCGTCATCGGCAATCCACCCTGGGTCCGGCAAGAGACGCTCACGAATTTGAAACAAGTCCTGAAGTCCGCCTTCCCGTCCGTCTATCACGGGGTCGCGGACATCTATGCCTATGTGTTGGCGCGCGGCCTTGATGTTCTCAAGCAAGGCGGCCGGCTCGGCTTCATCCTCCCCAACAAATGGCTCCGCGCCAACTACGGCGAGCCGCTCAGAAAAGAACTGGTCACACACTACCAGCCGGAACTCCTCGTGGACTTCGGCCATGCGCCGCTCTTCCCGGACGCAGAAACCTTCCCCATCGTGGCCATCATCCGACGCTCACATCCGGTGGACAAGGCAAAGTCAGAAACCCTGCGCGTCTGCCCGATCCCGCGTGAAGTCCTGGACGGTCTCAAGCTGGCCCCCTATGTCGAGAAACATGCCTTCACCGTCCCTACCCTGCTCCTGAAACCTGAGGGCTGGGCGCTAGAGCCGCCGGAAGTCTTGCAGTTGTTTGAGAAGATCAAGCGCAGCGGGCGTCCGTTGAAAGAGGTCGTCGGATCAGCCCCGCTCTACGGTGTGAAAACGGGCCATAATGAGGCCTTCTTCATTGACCAAGCTACACGCGATCGGTTGATTGCTGAAGACCCCAAGTGCGAAAGCCTCATCAAGAAGCTGCTTCGAGGGAGAAATATTCAACGCTGGACGGCGGAGTGGGAGAAAGAATGGCTCATCTTTGCCCATCATGGGGTCAACATTGACCAATATCCATCAATCAGGGCTCATCTTCTGAAATTCAAGAAGGAGTTGGAACCAAAGCCGGCCGACTGGAAACCAAAGGAGGAGGACGAAGAATGGCCGGGCAGAAAACCAGGAATCTACAAGTGGTACGAGCTACAAGACCCGGTGGACTATCACGAGAAGTTTGAGGAACCGAAGATTGTCTACCAGGTCATTCAAACTCATTGTAGTTATGCACTTGATGAAGAAGGGCACTATATCAACGACAAAGCCTTCACGATCCCCAGTGGTGATTTATTCTTGCTTGCCTGCCTCAACTCATCACTCGCATGGTGGTTCGCATACCGGTTTTTCCCTCACATGATTAACGAAGCAGTCAATCCAGCTGCATTTCTCATGGAGAACTTTCCGGTTGTCTCTCCGTCGAAAGCGGTACGCGCTTCGATTGAAGAACGAGCCACCACACTCATCAAATCTGCCAAGGCCTTTGCTCAGGCACGAGCGGTTTTCCTGCAATGGGTGATCCACGAGACCGGTCTCGCCAAGGTGCCTGCCTCGCTGGAGACGCCGTGGCAACTCCAGCCGGAAGGGTTCCTGGCTGAGCTGAAGAAGGCCGGATTGAAGCGCGCCACACCCACCGCGCTCCAACATCTGACCCAAACCTTCGAGCAAGAAAGCTTCAAGCTGCGCGCCAACAGAACCGAGGCCCTGCGCCTGGAACGGGAACTCGACGAGCTGATTCTGAAAGTCTACAAGCTCACGCCGGACGAGATTGCGCTGCTCCGCCGGACCACCCCGCCCCGCTCGCTGCTTGATGTCTTAGCCGACAGCCTTCGGTCGACCACAGCCAAGCCCACTTCGGCTGACCGGACCGAGCCCCATCCACGGGCCGGCTGATTGCAGATGAGTCAACCGGGGAGACCTTCAGAGCCCGTCCACGGCAGCCGTCGGCTCAGGAAAACGGCGGAGGCGGCGTCGGCAGCCGCTTGGTATGGTATGATGATGGGCAATTGATGAGACTGGTCCCCTTCGTAGCAGGAGGGCTCGGCCATGAAAAAGCTTGGACTTGCGGTGATCGTCGGAATGCTGCTGTCTGGAGGAGCCGGCTGGACCGGCGAGATCGCGATCATGCAGGGGGACGACGGGAGCCGGGGCACCCTCTACGACTTCGGCGCCGTCAAGCTCTACAACGACTCGCAGGGCACCACCGGGACGATCTACG
>CAZKHY010000182.1:0-4562 GCA_964552455.1 uncultured Nitrospira sp. | reverse complement strand
TTGTTGTGGGGTTGTCGCAGAGAGGGGGTAGAGGGGGGTGGGGGTGGGGGGGGGGGGGGGGGGGTGTGGGTGAGGAGTGGGGGGTGTGTGGGGGGGGGGGGGCGGGGGGGGAGGCGCCAACAGCGGGAGCAGCACGGTGACCAAGAACCACCAGGCAGCGGGGGTGGTGCCGGGAGGGGCCATCGTCGAGAAGGACGTGGCGCTGAACATCGAGTCCTGGGACTCGGTCTCGATCGTGCTCCGGCAGGCGGACTTCACCACGGCGATCCGGCTGGCCGATGCCATCGACAGCGTGTTGGGGGCCGGCACGGCGGTTCCGGTCAATTCCGGGCAGGTACGTTCCGCGATTCCCGCGGCCTTCCAGGGGCGGGTCGTGCAGTATATCGCGACGATCGAGGCGCTGGATGTGTCGGTGGACGTGCCGGCGAAGGTGGTCGTCAACGAGAGGACCGGCACGGTGGTCTTGGGCGAACATGTGCGGCTCTCCACCTGTGCCATCGCCCACGGCAACTTGACCGTCACGGTCAAGGACACGGTCTCGGTGTCCCAGCCGACGGCGCCCGTAATCGGATCCTCCAACGGGATCACCGAGGTCATCAAGAATCAGGATACGGAGGTCCAGGAAGACCCGGCCCGCCTGATGGTGGTGGATGAAACGGTGACCCTGGGAGAGGTGGTCCGGGCCTTAAATGCGGTGGGGGTCACCCCCCGTGATCTGGTGGCGATTCTGTCGGCGATGAAGTCGGCTGGAGCGCTTCAAGCGAGCCTTGAAATCATATAGAAACGACTCATAGATACAGAAATACATTAACTGTTATGGAAGGGGTGGAGCCGACATGGACTTAGGCCAGTTGGGTCTCCAGGACATTCAGGCGCTTGGGGGCGGAGCAGGACAGCAGGCGGAACAGGCAGCGCAGAGGCTGGCCAGCTTCGGGGGGCTGCAAGGGGCGGACCGGGCCGACATCGAGAAGGCGGCCAAGGAGTTCGAGAGCTATTTCGTCGCCTACATGATGAAAGTCATGCGCGAAACGGTCCCTCACGGCCTGTTCGAAAACAAGTATGGAGAAGAGTTTTATTATTTTTATGACCAGGAAATCGGGCGGATGGCTGCTGAGCGGGGCGGCCTCGGCTTCGCGGACATGATCTTGCAGGAGTACGGTCGGGAAAATTTTTCGGAAGACCAGCAAAATCCTCTCAAGTCCCGCCAGGATTCTGCCGATAAGGGGGACGAACCGGTGAAGAGTCACGGAGGCAGAAACAAGTCCGGGCGTCAGGGATGAATTCACCGGTGTTGAGAGGTAAGTGATGGAAATTTCAGGAAGTGGGCGTGCGCAGGAGTTGGCCACTCTTTTGCTGGGCGTTCAGGACCAGGACCGGTCGGCGACCAAGCCGGCGGCCTCGTCCAGCCCTCGGCAGGATCAGGTGGACATATCCGAGCATGCCAAGGAGATCCAGCGGATCAAGGAACTGGTCGCAGCGCCGGATGAAGCGAGGACCGCGCAGATTGAGCGGCTCCGGCAGGCTGTGGACACGGGAACCTATGATGTGAGTGGCCGGACCGTGGCCGACGCCCTGATCCGGCACGTCTTGACAGACGCCGCCCTCTGACCGGCTTCCTCAGTGTTCAGACTCCTTCTTCAGGAGTCGCCGGCTGGCCGGGACGGCGGAGCAGTCAAGCCGTCCCAGCCCACTCGCGCGGGTCCTGAAGGAGGAGAGCCATGTCCGATGTCACCCCAACCATTGCCGAGCTGGTCGCCACCCTGGATCAGGAGCAAGCCGGTCTCGACGCACTCCTTGTGCTGTTTGACCAGGAACGAGAGGCCATCAGGACCCTCTCGTCCGACGCGCTGACCTCGGTCAACCGGGCCCAACTCAAGCTCCTGGGCGAAATCCGCGCCGTCGAGGAAACACGCAGGGCGATCGTGCACCGCCTGGCGGAGGAGTGGGCGGTGGACGCCGAGCGCTTGACGCTCCGGGCCATCGCCGACCGCATCGGTGCGCCGGAGGCCGGCCGGCTGTTGCGCCGACAGGACCGGCTGAACGAGGCGATCCGGGCCGCCCGCGACGGCAGCGCGTTCCTGGGGACCCTCATCGCCGACTCGCTGTCCTTGTTTCGCGAGGTCCTCTCGATCTGGCAAAGAGGCTCCGCTCCTCGGCCGCTCTACGCCCAATCGGGAGAGTTGCAGCCGGTTCCGGCGGGCGGGTCGTTCTTGGCACGGAAGGGGTAGAACATGTCAGGATTCGATGCGTTGGCGGAGATCGGCAGGAACGCGCTGAACACGGCGCAGCGGGCGCTGGCCGTGACCGGACAGAACATCTCAAACGTCAATACCCCCGGCTACTCGAGACAGGAAGCCGTGATCACCGAGGCACGGTCCCAGGACGGCAATCCCGGCCAAATCGGCACCGGCGCCCAGGTGACCGAGATCCGCCGCATCACCGACCAGTTTCTGGAGAATCAGGTGAACGTCTCGGCCCAGAAGCTGGGCCAGTTTGATTCGTACCGGACCGCGCTGTTTCGCATCCAGTCCCTGTTCAGCGACTCCAACAACCAGGGCATCGGAGCCGGACTCAACGACTTTTTCAGCGCCCTGCAGGACGTGGCCACCAACCCGTCCGACTTGGCGGCGCGGAACGTGTTGCTCTCCAAGGCCGCCGCGCTGGCCGGGCAGGTGAATCAGGCCGCCGCGACCCTGAGCGACGAGCGCAAGTCGATCGACAGTCAAATCAGCCAGACGATCGGCGAGGTCAACAGCCTGACCACCCAGATTGCGGACCTGAACGTCAAGATCGCCGACGCGACGGCCAGGGCACAGAACGCCAACGATCTGCGGGATCAACGGGGCAAGCTGCTCAACGACCTGGGGGAGCGGATCGCGATCACGACCTTCGAGGACAGCACCGGGCAGGTCTCGGTCTTCACCGGACGCGGTCAACTACTGGTCGATAAGCAGACCACGCGGTCGCTGTCCGGAGTGGCGAGGTCCGACAACGGCGGCATGCTGGATGTCAGCTATACCATCGGCAGCGGGTCGGCCCAGGACATCTCGTCCTTGATCACGGGCGGGAGGCTGCGGGGGCTGCTGGATGCGCGCGACACGGTGATTCCGAGCCAGCAGAGCGCGCTGGACAAGCTGGCCGCGGGGCTGGTCACGGAGGTCAATCAGCAGCACCGGCAGGGCTACGGCCTGGACGGCTCGACCGGCCAGGATTTCTTCTCCACGCTCTCGGTGACCACGACGATTCCCAACACGAACGCCGGCTCCGCCGTCGTGTCGTCGTCTTCCGTTGCCGCCCCCAGTCTGCTGACCATGCACGACTACGAGATGCGCTTTACAACCGGTCCCAACTATACCCTGGTGGACGCGACGACAGGCACCAACGTCAAAGGGAATTACGTGGGGACGGCCGTTACGGTGCCGCTGACGGTGGTCGCCGGCACCTCGGACAAGCTCAAGGCGGTCGTGGACGGGACCACCTCGGGCGATCTGACGCTGACGCCCGGCACCTATACCGGGGCTCAACTGGCCACCGAACTGCAGACCAGGATCAATGCGGACGCGACGCTCGTGGCGGCCGGCAAGACCGTCACGGTCACGTTCGATCCGACCAACAGCAAACTGATCGTGACTTCCAACTCGACCGCCACGAACTCGGCCGTGACTTTCGCCGCGCCGGGCGCCGGCAGCGACGCGCGGGCCTCGCTGGGGCTCACGGGCGGGGTCGCCACCGCCACGAGCGGCACGTTCACCGCCGGGAGCACCTTCACGATGGACGGGATCCAGGTGAGGGTCACGGGCACCCCCACGGCCGGCGACAAGCTCAAGGTCAATGCCTACACCGGGTCGGCCCAGAACCTCTCGGTCTCGCTGACCGATCCGAACAAGGTGGCGGCGGCTTCATCGCAAGCCGGGCTTCCCTCGGACAATGCCAACGCCTTGGCCCTGGCGGCGCTGCAGAGCAAATCCATCGCGGGGCTGGGCAATACCACCTTCAGCGGCGCGTACGGGGCTGCTGCGACCTCCCTCGGCGTGGCCGCCCAAGGGGCCGACCGCGACCTCCAGGGGCAGCAGGCCCTGGATGACCAGTTGCAGTCGTTCCGGGCCGAGGTGTCCGGGGTCTCCCTGGATGAGGAGCTGATGAATATGATGAAGTACCAGCGGGCCTTTGATATGGCCTCCCGCTTGGTCATGCTGACCAACCAGATGCTCCAGACCATCGTGTCGCTCGGGTCGTCGAGCTCGACGACCACGACCGGATAGGAGCCCCATGCGCGTCACGGATCAACAGATCTTCAGCCTTGTCCTGAGCAACCTGCAGCGGCTCAGAGAGAAGAACCTGACCACCCAGCAGCAGATCTCCTCGCAGAAGCGGGTCACGCAGCCCTCGGATGATCCGATTCCGTTCGGGCAGATCGTGGCGGGCAAGGCAAGCCTTGCCGCGACCGCCCAACGGATTCGCAACATCGACTTCGGCACGACGAGGCTGGATGCGGCGGACCAGACGCTCAACAGCGTGACTACGGCCTTGGGGCGGATCAAAGAGCTCGCCGTCCAGCTCCG
>CAZKHY010000181.1:0-4602 GCA_964552455.1 uncultured Nitrospira sp. | reverse complement strand
CGCCGCCGGCAAGGCGACCGCGCCGGATCACTATCGCCACGCTTGCCGCCGCCACGACCGCCAGGGCCGCGAACAACAGGAAGCCGTTCTGGTACGTGCCGGTCGCATCTTTGAAGAAGCCCAGCCAGGAGGGCAGCAGGAATCCTCCGAGTCCGCCGGCTGCGCCGATCAAGCCCGAGGCCGTGCCGATCTGTTTCTGAAAGCGGCCGGATACGACCTGAAACACGACGCCGTTTCCAAATCCCATGCAGGCCACCGCCAGCACCATCGCAGGCAGCATCCAGGTCAGGGCCGGGAGCTGGCCGACGGCGACGACCAGCCCTGCGAGCACCGGGAACAAGCCCAGCGACACTGTGAGCCCGCCCAGCCGGTCGGCCAGATAGCCGCCCAAGGGCCTGATCAGGCTGCCGGCCAACCCGCACAATGCGGCCCAGGACCCGGCGGTCACCAGATCCATCCCGTACTGATCATGGAAAAAGATCGGCAGGAAGCTGCAGAACCCGACGAAGCCGCCAAAGGTAACGGCGTAGACGAAGCAGAGCCAGTACATCGAGGGCCGCCGGAGCGCGTCCCCGATCGTCTCCCACCAATGGGTGCGGATTTCCTGGCGGGAAACTCCGATTCCGCCGCGCACCAGCAGGGCGAACAGCAGCATCGTCGCGATGATCGGCAGGGCCATCAGGCCGAAGACTCCGTGCCAGCCCACAATCTGGCCGAGCCTCGGCGCGAAAAACACCGCCAGCACCGTCCCGCTGTTGGCCGACGCCGCCACCCCCATGGCCAGCCCCTGATGGGCCGGAGGATAAGCCCGGCTGGCCAGCGGGAGCGCCACGGCAAAGCTCGCTCCTGCGACACCCAAACCGAAGCCGACGGCCAGGACCTGCGGATAGGTGGTGGCCCCAAGCCATCCCCAGAGGACGGCGAGGAGTTCCCCTCCCAAAAGAGCCAGTCCGATCGGCTTCGGCCCGAAGCGGTCGCTGCAGGCGCCGACCACGATCCGGAGCACCGCGCCTCCCAGAAGCGGCACCGCGACCAGCAGCCCCTTTTGCGTGGCGCTCAGGCCGAATTCCTCGGAGATCGACACACCCAGCGCGCCGATCAGCAACCAGGCCATGAAGCTGACCTCGAAATGCAACCAGGCTCCCACCAGCGAGGGCCAGTGTCCGCTCCGCAAGGCTCCGAGGGCCGTCTTCAACATCGGGAATCCTTTTGCGCCGCAGGGTCTCAGATCGCTCGACCGCTTCACTATAGGGCCGACATCGCCGGCGGCGCAAGGAGGTTCCGATCTTTGTGCTCGCGAACGGTTCCGTTTATAATTGAGCCCTGTGCCTGTCCCCCGATCGTGACGCAACCGAGGCAACCAGACCAGCCATGACCGACATGACTCCTCAACCGCGCGCCGAGCAGAACCCAGAAGAGGACACGACTGAGGAGCTCGACGAGCTGAGCGTGGAGCCGGAGACCCTGATCGAGGTTGAAGAGGAGGCGTCCGTTCCGCCCCCGGCCGCCGAGGAGCCCAGCGACAAAGACGACATGACGGCGGTCGTCCCGATTACCGCTCTGCAACAGTACCTGGCGGAGGTGCGGCGCTACCCCTACTTGTCCAAGGAAGAGGAGCTCCGGCTCTTCCATGAGTACCACACCCAGGGGAGCCGCGAAGCCGCCGTCAAGCTGATCCTGGCGAACCTGCGGGTGTCGGTGGCCATCGCGGCCGAATATCTCCATACCGGCGCCGACCAGATGGACCTCATCCAGGAGGGCAACGTCGGGCTCATGCAGGCGATCAAGAAGTTCGACCCGACCAAGAACGTCCGCTTCTACGCCTACGCCGCCTGGTGGGCGCGCGCCTACATCCTGCGTTACTTGCTCAACACCTACCGTCTGGTCAAGGTCGGTACCACGCAGGACCAGCGCAAGCTGTTCTACAATCTGCGGAAGGAAAAAGCCAAGCTCGAACGCCAGGGTTTCGCCCCCGACACGAAGCTGCTGGCGGACCGGCTGAACGTCCGCGAGCGCGATGTCATCGAGATGGACCAGCGGCTGGGCAGTTGGGAACTGTCCCTCGATCAGCCCCTCAGCAAGGAGACGGAGGGCACGCTGCTGGACATACTCCCGTCCCAGGAGAAGCCCACCGACGAGCAACTGGCGGACACAGAGCTGAGGACCCTCTTCCGGGCAAAGCTGGCCGAGTTCATCAAGACCCTCGCCGAACGCGAGGAAGACATTCTCCGCAATCGGATCCTTTCCGAAACGCCCCTGACCCTGGATGACCTGGGCCAGAAGTACGGGATCACCAAAGAACGGACCCGCCAGTTGGAAGCCAGAATCATCAAGCGCCTACGGGACTTCATGAAAAAAGAAATCAAGGACTTCGACCTGCTGCGCTCATGACTTCCGACCAATTCACACAAGTCATTGATTTACAAAACACTTTCAGTTTACCGCGAGCCGCTTTCACGGAATAAAGAAATTCTTTCCGGCCGCCCTTGACTTGCCCGGCACAGGGACTATCTCTCGTGGCGGCTGCGACAGCCGCCGATTTCCTGTCTAGGTTGTCTGTTTCTGTCCATTCGTGCAAGGCTTGATCCGGCACAAAGGGCCCACGAGACAGCAAAGTTAACTTATCAAGGAGGGACGCAGTATGAGCACGAAGACGGAGGAGAAGAAGTCCACAGCCGCCAAGGGATTCCAGCCGCTTGGCGATCGGGTGTTCGTCACCTACACCGAGGAGATGGAGCGGACCGCCGGCGGGATCTACGTGCCGGAGACCGCCAAGGAAAAACCCCAGCGCGGGACGGTGCAGGCGGTCGGCAAGGACGTCAAGAACCTGAAAGTCGGCGACCAGGTGCTCTTCGACAAGTATTCCGGCAGCAAGCTGCGGATCGACGACGAGGACTGCCTGATCCTGAAGGAAGAAGACATCCTCGGGGTCTTCACCAGCTAAGGACTCCCACGTTTCACACACGTCACGACGACGCAACGTAATTAACGGAGGAAGCCAATGGCAAAGCAACTGCTGTACAGTGACGCGGCGCGGGCCGCGATTCTGAAGGGTGTCAACCAGCTCGCCGACGCGGTGAAGGCCACCCTCGGACCGAAGGGTCGTAACGCGATCCTGGACAAGAAGTTCGGTGCGCCGACCATCACGAAGGACGGCGTGACCGTGGCCAAGGAAGTGGAGCTGAAGAACCCCTACGAGAACATGGGCGCCCAGCTCGTGCGGGAAGTCGCCAGCAAGACCAGCGACACGGCCGGCGACGGGACCACCACCGCCACGGTGCTGGCCCAGGCCATCTACCGGGAAGGGGCCAAGAACATCACGGCCGGCGGCAACCCGATGGAGATCAAGCGCGGGATCGATCGCGCGGTCGAAGTCGTGGTGCAGGAGTTGAAGAAGCTCAGCAAGCCCTGCCAGGCCAAGACCGAAATCTCCCAGGTCGGGACCATTTCCGCCAACAACGACAAGACGATCGGCGACCTGATCGCCGAGGCGATGGAGAAGGTCGGCAAGGACGGCGTGATCACGGTCGAGGAAGCCAAGTCCATGTCCACCTCGCTGGACGTGGTCGAGGGCATGCAGTTCGACCGCGGCTACATCTCCCCCTACTTCGTCACCAACGCCGAGCGGATGGAGGCCTCCGTCGAGGAGCCGTTCATCCTCATCCATGAAAAGAAGATCAGCGGCATGAAGGACCTCCTGCCCCTCCTGGAGCAGGTGGCCAAGATGGGCAAGCCGCTGGTGATCATCGCCGAGGACGTGGAAGGCGAGGCCCTGGCCACCCTGGTGGTCAACAAGCTGCGCGGCACGTTGAACGTGGCGGCCGTGAAGGCGCCGGGCTTCGGCGATCGCCGGAAGGCCATGCTGGAGGACATTGCGATCCTGACCGGCGGCCAAGTGATCTCGGAGGAACTGGGCCTGAAGCTCGAGAACATCAAGCTCACGGACCTGGGACGCGCCAAGCGGGTCACGATCGACAAGGACAACACCACCATCGTGGAAGGCTACGGCGATCCCAAGAAGATCGAAGGCCGCGTGAAGCAGATCAAGGCCCAGATCGAGGAGACCACCTCCGACTACGATCGTGAGAAGCTCCAGGAGCGCCTGGCCAAGATCGTGGGCGGCGTGGCGGTCATCAACGTGGGCGCCGCGACCGAGACCGAGATGAAGGAGAAGAAGGCCCGCGTCGAGGACGCGCTGCACGCCACCAAGGCGGCCGTCGAAGAGGGCATCGTGCCGGGCGGCGGCGTGGCCCTGCTGCGCTGCGTGTCCGCGCTGGATAATCTGAAGGACGTGCCGGCCGAGCAGCAGGTGGGCGTCACCATCGTCAAGCGGGCCCTGGAAGAGCCGATCCGCCAGATTGTCGGAAACGCGGGCATGGAAGGGTCGGTCGTGGTGGACAAGGTTCGCCAGGAGAAGAATCCGGCGTTCGGGTTCAACGCGGCGAACGAACAGTACGTGGACATGCTCAAGGCCGGGATCATCGACCCGACCAAGGTGACGCGCTGCGCCCTGCAGAACGCGGCCAGCGTGGCGGGTCTGATGCTCACCACCGAGGTCATGATCACCGAGCTGCCGGAA
Organism: uncultured Nitrospira sp.; assembly: GCA_964552455.1. Classification (GTDB taxonomy): domain Bacteria; phylum Nitrospirota; class Nitrospiria; order Nitrospirales; family Nitrospiraceae; genus VGXG01. Next base: position 23 of record CAZKHY010000181.1, on the reverse strand, counting down.
GAGAAGAAGGAACCGGCCATGCC
>CAZKHY010000180.1:0-4613 GCA_964552455.1 uncultured Nitrospira sp. | reverse complement strand
CACCGGCAGCCGGATGATGAACGTGGCGCCCCGCCCCACCTCGGTCTCGCAGGCCACCGTCCCCTTCAGCGCCATCACGATCGTGCGGACCGTCCAGAGGCCCAGGCCGGTCCCCTCACCAGCCGGTTTGGTACTGAAGAACGGCTCGAATAGCTTCGCCCGATGCTCCGGCGCGATCCCCGGCCCGTCGTCCTGAATTCTGACTTCGATCCATCTCGGTTCAGGAGCTGATAGCGAATAGCTGGTAGCTGACAGCTTCTCTTCGGAAGCTACGGGCTGTTCGCTGCTTGCTGCTAGCTTCGCCGTGACCGTCAGCGCGCCCCGGCCGTGGGCCGAGACCATCGCCTGCATGGCGTTGAGCATGAGATTCAGGAACGCCTCCTGGAGTTGGCGCGGATCGGACTGGATCGCGGGCAACTCCGTCGGCAAGTCGGTGACGACCTGAATACGGCTTTTCATCAGCTCATTGGCCAGGAAATCCAACGTCTGCCCCAGGATCGCCTGGACGGCGCACGATGTCCGCTGGGGTTGCGCGGGCCGGGCCAAGGTGAGAAACCGCTCGGTGACGTAAGTCATGCGCTTCGCCGCCTCTTCCATCTTCTCCAGGTCGAACGGCAGGGCCGCATACTCCTGCGCCGCCAGTTTCTCCTTCAATAACTGCAGGCGGCCGGTCAAGACAAAGAGAGGGTTCTTCAATTCGTGCGCGATCCCGCCCAGGAGCTGGCCGAGCGCCGCCAGCCGTTCGATCCGGCCTGCGTGGCGCTCCATCTGCTTGCGTTCGGTGACGTCGGCCATGATGCCCACGACCCCGATGATACGGCCCTCGGCGTTCCGCAGGGGCGCGGCCGAGAGGCTGATCGTGACCGGAGAACCGTCCTTTCTCCGGCGGACGACTTCAAGGCCGGCGACCGCTTCGCCGTGCAGCACACGCTCACGGATGGCACGGTGCTCTTCGTGCCTCTCATCGGGGAACGTGGGGAGCGGACTTCCCAGAGCCTCTCCCGCCGACCATCCGAAGAGCCGCTCCGCGGCGGGGTTCCAAACCTGCACGTTCCCCTCCGCATCCAGCATGGCGATGGCCATCGGCGAGGCATCGATCAAGGCGGACAGGGTCTCGTTGGTTTGGCGAAGGCGTCCCTCCATCCGCTGACGTTCGGTAACGTCCCGCAAAATGGCGGTATAGAATACCTGTTCGCCCATGGCCCCTTTCGAAAGCGAGACCTCCAAGGGAAACTCCGTCCCGTCGGATCGGAGGCCGTAGATGGTGCCCATCCGACCCATGGTCCGGTTGGTGTGGCCCGTCTCGCCGTAGCGCCTGACATGCTCCCGATGGGCGGCGCGAAAGCGTTCCGGGATGAAGCGGTCCAGGGATTGCCCGATCACCCCCGCCGCAGTACAGCCGAACATCGCCTCGGCCGCTCGATTGAACACGAGGATGCGATGCTCCTTGTCCACCATGATGATCGCATCCATGGCGGAGTCGACGACCGCCCCCAGCCGCTCCTCGCTTTCCTTCAACCGCCGCTGCTGCTGAGTCTTCGCCAGCACCGACCGTACGGATGCCGCCAGACGGCCGATGTGCTTGGGCGACTTGAGGACGTAGTCGTCCAGCCCGGCCTTCATGGCCTCCACCGCAATTTCCTCGCTGCCGGTCGCCGTGAACATGATGACCGGGCAATCGGGAGCCCGGCTCTTGACCATGCGCAGGACCGCCAGGCCGGTCATCCAGCCCAGTTGGTAGTCGGTGATCACGAGACAGAACCCGCCCGCCTCCAGGGCGCGACGCAGGCCGGTCAGGTCTTCGATCTCGTCAATCTGCGCTTCGGGCAATTCCTGCTTCAGGAGGTCCCGGCTGAGCAGCCGGATCTGGGCGTCGTCGTCAATGAGAAGGATGCGCCGCACAGTTGCGGTTCCCGGGGAAGAGCCCTTCGTCGGCAGCATACCCGAACCTTCCACGATGCACGCGAACGCCGTTCTCACCGTGAGGGCAACGGGACGATCCGGCGCCCCGGTGAGGTCCGATATTCGCCTCTCTTTTCACTTCCGCCGATGTTACGTACTACCAACAATAGAACGAGTCGAAAAGCGGATCAAGGATTATTTCCATAGATTCCACTTTTTGCTCTCGGTGGGAAGCCTTCAGTTTGGCTCTCCCGGCTGATGGCTGAGAGCTGATTGCTGGCTGCTGCCTTCGGCGACCGGCATCCGAATGATGAACGTGGTTCCCTTCCCCTCTTCGCTTTCGCAGGCCACCGTCCCTCCCAGCGCCATCATGACCGTCCGCACCGTCCAGAGGCCCAGGCCGGTCCCCTCACCGGCCGGTTTGGTGCTGAAGAACGGCTCAAACAGCTTCGCCCGATGCTCCGGCGCGATCCCCGGTCCGTCGTCCTGAATTCTGACTTCGATCCATCTCGGTTCAGGAGCTGATAGCGAATAGCTGGTAGCTGACAGCTTCTCTTCGGAAGCTACGGGCTGTTCGCTGCTTGCTGCTAGCTTCGCCGTGACCGTCAGCATGCCCCGGCCGTGGGCCGAGACCATCGCCTGCATGGCGTTCATCATGAGGTTCAGAAACACTTCCTGGAGTTGTTTCGGATCGGCCTGAACCAGGGGGAGATCCGGCGCAATGGCCGTTTCGACGCGAATCTGGTTCTTCATCAGCTCGTTGTCCAGAAACTCCAGCGTCTGCGTCAGGACCGTCTGCATGGCACAGGGCTCCCGTCGAGGCTGGTACGGCCGCCCCAAGGCCAGAAACCGCTCGGTGATCCGGACCATGCGGCCGACGGCCGATTCGATCTTCTGCAGATCCTCCGGCAGCCCGGCATATTCCTGCTGGAGCAGCTTCTCGCGGAACAGTTGCAACTGGCCGGTCAGGATGAAAAGGGGATTCCGGAGTTCGTGCGCGAGCCCGCCCAGCAGTTGCCCCATCGCCGCCAGCCGCTCCAGCCGACCGGCCTGCGCCTCCATCGCCTTGCGCTCGGTGATGTCCTCGTAGATCCCGAGCATTCCGAACACCTGTCCAGCCTGGTTGATCAGGGGAACCTTGCTGGTTTTCAACCATAGGCGGCTCCCATCCGGTCTCGTCTGCGGCCCTTCAAAGTTCAGTTTGGGGGTCCTGGTCTCCATCACATGCCGGTCGTCGGCCCGGTAGAGTTCGGCCGTTTCCTTCCAGGCCAGCTCGAAATCAGTCTTCCCCACGATGGCGGCCGGATTCTTGACGCCGGCGGACTGAGCGAACAAGTTGTTGCACCCTAAATAATTCAAGCTACGATCTTTCCAGAAAACATGCTGCGGAATGTTGTTCACGATCAGGCGGAACATCTCCCGTGATAGGAATAACTGCGTTTCAGCCCGCTTGTGGAGCACCATGTCGCCGATCAACTGCGCAGCCGCGCGCGCATTTTTCTTGGCCAGTTCGAGAATGAAGGGAGGGGTGGATTCATAGGAGCCGGAAAGCTGGTGGAGTTGTTCGGTGGATACCCCGTAGGCCTCTGCCAATTCCCGGAGTTTCTGCGGGTCTTGCGGAGGCTGGCCATATCCGAAATTGAGGGATCCGATGACTTCCGTTCCGGCCCGGATGGGAATGGCATAGAGCCGGATGCCCCCCTTACAAGGGATGTCATGCTCCTGGTCCATCTCCATGGACACTTTCGAGGCATCGTTCCAGCATGATTCATGGCAAAGCCACTTGCCGCTTTGCAAAGCGGCGCGATTGTCCTCGGTTCCGCACAACCGGCGGGACGCCTGGTCCATATGGCGGCACCAGCCCGAGCTGAAGATGCCGCACGCATAATCCCCGTTCTTCTCATAGACCGCTGCGGAGGTGCCCAGCAAGTCAAGGTAGCTGCTCACAATGCCGGCGAGAGTGGATTCGCCGACCGAATGGAGAATTTCCCCCGAGGCATTGAGCGTGAGTAGGTTGCCATATGGCGGCGTATACTCTTCCGTCGGCAGCTTCTTCGTCAGCAGCCATTCTATTTTCCTCAGCGCCTCCTCCGCCTGCTTGCGCTCGGTAATGTCGCGATCCACTCCCCGATAACCAAGGAGTTGTCCTTTGTCATCAAAGATCGGCACACCGTTGGTTTCGAGCACGACCTGACGACCGTCCTTGTGGAGATTCGTATTCTCGAGCCCTGCAAAGGGCGCACGGACCGAGAGGAATGACCGGAATGTTGCGGCAACGCGCGCGGCTTCGTCATGAGGCATTAACTCGAACGGCGTCTTTCCGATCAACTCCTCCGGTTCGTATCCCAGTAGGTCTTTGACTCGAGGACTTGCGTATGTGTAATGCCCCTCCTGATCGACCTCCCAAATCCAGTCGCTGGTCGTCTCGACCAAGGATTGGAACCGTTCTTTGGCTCGACGGATATCATCCTCCGCCCGCTTGCGTTCAACGATCTCCTGTTCCAGATTCCGGTTGGCTGCGGCGAGCTGGGCTGTGCGTTCGACGACCCGCTGCTCCAACTCGGCGGTGAATCGACGGACTTGTTCCTCCGCCCGCTTGCGCTCGGCGATTTCCAGCTCCAGAGCCTTCTGCTTCTCCAACAGCTCCCCTGCGCCCGCTTCGGCCCGCCGCTGGGCCGCGCGCTGCGCTCCGACCAGCAGGACGCTTGCGA
>CAZKHY010000179.1:0-4815 GCA_964552455.1 uncultured Nitrospira sp. | reverse complement strand
TTAGAGTGGCGCCAGCACACCTGTCGCGCTTTTACACAAACCGCGTGACATCACCTACAGTCGTAGGCCAGTTGATCTTTTAGGAGTTTTAACGCATTATTTTGCAGGTTCGCCCCCCTAATCCTTCTGAGTGGGTCCATTCAAACAAAGATACAAGAGAGGTGGGTCGTGTCGCATCCAAACCGACTGGCGGCATGGGCAATCGCCATTTCTGCTTCAGTCGCCTGGGGAGTCGGGCACTCAGTCATGGCGGAAGAGGCCCGGTTCGGAACCCCGAAGGACGCCGAAGGGACCCGAATATTCAACGCCACCGAGCATCCCTATTACAGCGGGGAGTTTCACCTCAGGGGCGATCGGGCCACGCTCATTGGCAGTATGAAGGATATCCCGCCGTGGGATCATCTCGACTATGCAGGGAAGCACCTTACCCCCGTGCAGGGAACCATCGAGATTGACGTGAACGAATTAGCTAATACAGGTAAAGTTGTGGCCGAGTTTGTGGAAGGAGTTGATCGCTATCGCATTATGTTCGACCGCTTCACCGCCGCACAGCCGTTCCAGGATGGCGGGATTGCAACCCGTGTGTACGAGCACGGTGACTCAGGCCATGGTGATCCGCTTTATCCCAAGACGTGGCTGTACCTGGCCGGATGGGGAGCGGCGGCAATGTTCAAGAATGACCAGATTCTCTATGAAGGCTATTCGGCTCACTTCATGGTGATGGAGCGGTCGCGTGACTCCAAAACCCATGAGGTTCACTATCCTGTGAAGCGTACACTTCCAGGTGGGGAAACTGATCCCGCAGGCATGGAAATCGACCTGTGGGTTCGCTCCAAAGAGCAAAACACCAAGAATTTTCCTCCCTTTGAGACCTTTGTACATCTCTACTGGGACGAAGTGACCTGGCGTTAAGAGAATGAAAGAGCACCATTCTGGCAATCAGATGCTCCAGACCAGACACTCTGGCCATCCACATGACCATACTCACGGTGCGCTCGATCCGGCACTGCTTTCCACGGAAAAAGGGCTTCGGGCTATCAGGTGGTCCCTCTGGGGATTGCTTGCGACCGCCATGTTCCAATCGGCCATCGTCTTGCTTTCCAGTAGTGTGGCTCTCTTAGCGGATACCATCCATAACTTTGGCGACGCGGCAACCGCCTTTCCGCTCTGGATCGCGTTTGCTCTTGCTCGCAGGAAGCCTTCGAGCCGGTTCAATTACGGCTACGGGCGAGTCGAAGACCTGGCTGGCATCGTCGTCGTGATGGCGATCCTGACGAGCGGGTGCGTGGTCGGGTACGAATCCCTTCAGAGGCTCTTCACGCCACAGCCAGTTGAGTACTTGTGGGCAGTCGCTGTGGCGTCCGTGGTGGGATTTCTTGGAAACGAGATGGTCGCGCGATTCCGCCTCAAGGTTGGAAAGGACATTGGCAGTGCGGCACTGGTGGCCGAAGGGCTTCATGCGAGGACTGATGCCCTCACCAGTCTAGGTGTCCTGCTCGGTGTGCTGGGCGTGTCGCTCGGCTTCCCGTTGGCAGACCCGCTCGTGGGCCTTGTGATCACGGCGATCATCTTCAAAATAGGCGTCGAAACGGGCAAATCCGTCTTCACGCGACTCCTCGACGGGGTGGACCCTGAAGTGGTCCATGAGATCAAACATGCGGCGAATCATGTCGATGGGGTGCACGACATCACGGAGGTCCGGGTTCGGTGGATCGGGCATCGCCTCCTGGCAGAGGTGAATATCGCGGTGAGCTCAGATCTGACCGTTGAAAAGGGTCATGAGATCGCGAAGGATGTGCGACACGAACTCCTCCATCATTTACACTATCTCTCAAATGCAATCATCCACATTGACCCCGTGAGTGCGTCGGGCGAAGAGCATCATCGTATCGCCGGGCACACCCATGATGAGCTGCCCAGTCACTCCCATTAAAGGTCTGAGATCCGAGGCTCACTATAGCGGGGCTTTGGGATGCATAATCGCATGAAGATACTACTCGGCACACTCGCCGGCGTATTTCTGTTCACCGCAGCGACAACAGGGGCTAACCTCGTTGCTACGAAGGCGGATTCCTCCAAAGCTTGGACCTTTGATACTGACCTTGCCGACACACTACCGAGTGATTTCGAAATCGGCACCCTGTTCGATGAGAGGCTCGCTGGTGCCTGGAAGGTCCTGAAGACCGATCGTGCCAAGAGTCCACCGCACGTGCTCGGCCAGTTGATGGGCAAGGGCGCGGAACACGCTTACAAGGTGGTGCTGGTAAAGAGCATCGCGGCGACTGATGTGAACCTGCAGGTCTCCTTCCTACCCATTTCAGGAAATGCGGATATGGGAGGCGGCTTGATGTGGCGGGCGGGCGATGACCGGAATTACTATCTGACAAGGGCGAATCCCCTTGAGCAGAATATTCGGATCTATCGGGTCGTCAAAGGTGTTCGTCACATGCTACAGAACTTCGATCAGACGATCGATGTGAAGCGGTGGCATACGCTACGGGTCATCAACCAGGGCTGTACTATTCAAGTGTTTTACGATGAGAAAGAGGTCTTCCACCTCTGCGATGAGACTTTCACCTCTGGGAGGATCGGGTTGTGGACAAAATCAGACGCCGTCACCTACTTCGATGACCTCCAGCTACATATCTTGAAGTGACTGACTGCTCATACGCGAGGTTATAGTTCTGGGCAAGTGGAAGCAGATGGTTCGAGAAACGCACAGATCGGGGAGCCAATTCTTAAAAGGCTGCTTCTCGCATGAGAGGCAGCCCTTTCTTTTTGGCCCAGTTCCCTCGACAACCGACTTCTTCATCTGCCCGGGCTCTGCCCTATGGCACAGTCCTTTTCACTTGTTCCTTACGGGCAACGTAGCGCAGGGGACGACTCGATCGGCCGTTTTGTCATTTGCCGAGCCTGGGGCAAAGACTTTGCCGGAAAGCGGCCATGATCCAGTTGATCTTTTTGGGTTTTCGGCGCATCATTTTGTGGAGGCACAAGGGGATGCAAGCGAGACCGATACGGGCGGATCGCTAAACACCCGGCGCCGCTCTCGTGAGGACTATGTTCGGAGACACCAGACCGTCGCGGGCGCGCCTGGCACTCCTTTTAATCCAGGCATTTGCCCTGGCTTCTTGCATCACGACCTACCGTGACTTTCCGGTTGAGGCACCTCAGCCGGGAGTTGTCGCCCCGAAAGAAGCTCCTCTGTATTACCACGTAAAATCGTTTTTGCGTGTCGCGCTTCTCGATCCGGACGTGCCCTCGTACTATGATCTCCTCAACCACAGTCTTGCCGAAACCTATGTGGTCCAGGCGTTCAAGGAAAATCCTGTCTTTCCCCACGTGATGGACAGTTTTGTGCCCCCTAGAAAAGGTCTGTACTGCAGCGTCGAGATGGCCTTAAAACCTGAATCGACGATGGCCAAAGCGTGGCCGGGATCTTTGCACCTCTCGTCCTATGCAATTCCCCCTCTGTTTGTCCTGCCCACGTATACCGGCCAAGGAGGCTACAGCCTCAAGTACAGTCTCTATGTCGACCAGGAACTGAAGAAAGTGTACAGTTATCAGGTTACCGTGAAAGCCTGGCTGTGGATGGGGCTTCTGCCGTTCACCTGGGGGAATCTTTTCACCTACAGCGCTGAAGATGCCTTCCGGGCCACGGCGGCCAGGTTCTTTCTTGATGCCCAACAGGACGGCTACTTCTCAAACTGATGAGGTCGCAAAGGAATCGCGGAGGAGGGAGAATTTGAAAACTACAACGGTCGTCGTCGGCATGTGCGCCTTGCTTTGGTCCGGTTCATGGAGCCTGGCTCAGACGAGCCCCGGCAACCCCAAGAACGGGCAAGTCCTTTACGAGCGGCATTGCCTTCGCTGCCACGGAGAAGCCTTGGACGGCAAGGGGCCCGACGCGGCTGCGCTCAAGATTTCCCCGACCAATTTTCACTCGTACCCGTCGCGGGTCAAGGACGAGTTCGAGTTGCGGCTGACCATCCAGCGGGGCCGAATGTTTTCGGCGATGCATAGCTGGAGCGACACCCTGACCGATGACCAAATCAAGGATGTTGTCTCGTACATCCGAACGATCGCCCCCCACATCAAGTCCTAGCTTCTCCAGGATGGCTCTGAGCAGTATGGTTCTTTCTAACCAAGGAAGGTCGCTGTGACCCGTCCGTTCCTGTACTTGCTCATCGGCTTGGCTCTGACCCACAGCTTCGTAATCGAAGCTCCCGTTGGCGCCCCCTGGCTCGCACGCGGCTCCCTTGCATGGGCTGCTTCACCGCCGGCCTCAGTGGACGGCGATGCCGGCGGCGATCGCGAGCGGGGCAGGAGCATCTTTAACGGCATCGGGGGGTGCTTCAACTGCCATGGTTATGAGGGAGACATCACGCGTCGTCCCCGCTTCTCGCCGAAGCTGGCCGATGAACTGGCCCATCTCAATCCGCAGCCCGCGGACCTGCGCAATCCCGCGGGCCTGAAATCGGAGAACGACGAGCAGCGGTTCTTGGCCATCAAGTTTGGACATCCTGGCACCGCGATGTTCCCCAAGAAGTTTCTGACCGATCAAGAAATCAACCACATCCTGGCCTACCTTGCCGCGCTTCGCGTTGAGGCAGCGGCCAGGGACAAGACCGGACAAAAAAGATGAGGAATGCGTCTGGGAGGGGTTCCCCGCATCCAAGCTCAGCGCACCGTGATGAGCCGAGAGCTGTCGCTGCAACGCGGCCGGCTATGTCGCACGATCATGAAGCTTCCTATGAATCCGGCGCTTCAGCGTGTTGTGAGCCCGCCCAACAGAACAGGCTCATGGAGCCTAGA
>CAZKHY010000178.1:0-4923 GCA_964552455.1 uncultured Nitrospira sp. | reverse complement strand
GCCGACGGGATTTGAACCCGCGACCTCCAGATTGACAATCTGGCGTCCTAAACCAAGCTGAACGACGGCCCCACAAAACCAGGGAAGATATCAAGTGCAGATGAACAACGGCTTCATGTCTTGATGTATCAATATCAGCACTCCGAATGATCCGTTCCAACCGCCCGATCGGCTCGTCCCCGCCGCAAGAACGAGTCTGGTAGGCGGAACAGGGATCGAACCTGTGACCTCTGCCTTGTAAGGGCAGCGCTCTTCCAACTGAGCTATCCGCCCGAAATCTCAGAATTGCCCAATGGTTGCGAGAATTTTTCGGATGGTATCAAGTCCGTCGTGTCTTGTCAACCACATCACCACAATGATGACGGGTGAATTGAGGAATGCGGAACTCTCCGGACTGAATGTGCAGCGGACCTGTTGCTGTTCATCGTTCAGCTTTCGTGCGGCTTCGCCGCTTTCTGGGGAACAAGTCCGTATGGAGCCGCTTCAGGCGCGCCCGCTCCACATGAGTATAAATCTGTGTGGTCGTGATGCGGGCATGCCCCAGCATGGCCTGCACGGACCGCAAGTCCGCCCCATGATCCAGCAGGTGCGTGGCGAAGGAATGTCTGAGCATGTGCGGAGAGATCGGCGTGAAAATCCCGGCCCGCCGCGCCCTGGCGCGCAGCAGCTTCCAGAACCCCTGCCGCGTCAGCTTGCCCCCGCGCCTGGTCACAAACACGTGCCGCGAGGCACGGCCCTTGACCAGCGCGCCGCGCGCCGAATCGAGGTAGGCTTCCACTTTCCTCCGCGCCAGATCCCCGAGAGGGACCACCCGTTGCTTGGCTCCTTTGCCGAACGCCAGAACGTACCCCACCGCCAGGTTCAGGTGCGAGAGCTCGAGATTGACGAGTTCCGAGACCCGCAGGCCGCTCGCATAGAGCAGCTCGATCATCGCCGCATCACGTTGGTCCTCCGGTTTGGTCCCTGCCGGGAGTTCGAGCAGTTTCGTCACCTCGCTCTGCGTCAACACCTTGGGCAGTTTCACCCAGGGTTTGGGCGCGCTCAGACTGAGCAAGGGATTCTCAGACAGGAACCGCTCCCGACACAGGAAACGAAAGAATCCGCGGAGGGCCGCCAGACAGCGCGCGGTCGAGGCCGGCGACAGGTTCGCCCGCTTCAAGTGGGCGAGGAACTCCGACAGACAGCGGCGTGTCACGTCGGAAGGTTTCTGGGTCTGCCGGGAGGCCAAGAAGTCCTGCAGCTTCTGGAGGTCCCGCCGGTAGGCATCCAGCGTGTTGCCGGAGAGCCCTCCCTCGACGCGAAGCTCGGCCAAGTACCGGTCGATGAGTCGGTCGATCTCTTCGTTCATCCCCTCATATCCCCGGAGGTCCATATCGACGGACTCTCCGAGGCCGACTATAGCTGTGGAGGTCTTCGAAAACAACAAGATGCACGCCGTGGCAGCCTTGACAGCCTGTCGGGCCGCTCCTATAGTGCTCTGTCATTCCGGTCGAGAATCCGATATGCTGGGAGACAATGCACGGTCCCCATCGCTCACAGCGGCGAGCCGAATCCGGGCCCGCCCTCCTGCTGGTCATTCTCCTGTCGTCGGCGATCGTCCCGGTCTCATCGCTCGATGACCAAGCCCTCGCGCTGGCCGCAGAGGCCTCAACCGAAGAAGCCGCTCCGGACAGCCCGCTTCCTGCGGCGATCAATCAAAAAAGCCCCCTGGCCCGCGCCAAGAGCCTGATCGACGCTCACCAGGAAGACGAGGCGATCACGGTGCTGAAGAGCTTCATCAGCGGCTCCTCGCAGCCCCAGTCCCTGGCCCAGGCTTACCTGCTCATGGCCGAGGCGCTGAGCGGCAAAAAAGACTATGCCGGGGCCATCGACTATTTGGAGCGCCTGCTGAGCGAATTTCCCAAGTCGGAGCTCACGCTCCGCGCGCACCTTCTGCTGGGAGCCGCGTACACGCAGGCCGGAGACCCGAACCAGGCCCTGTCCCTCCTGGTCGAGGTGCGCGACCAGGCTCCCGACCCCGACACGAAGCGGGCCGCGCTGGTCCTGATCGGAGAAGCCCAGGCCGGCAAGAAGGATTATCTGCGGGCCATTCAAGCCTGGCTGGAAGACATGGCGCTCAGCCCCGAAGGGCAGCGGGGGGACGCGCGCGAACGCATCCGCGCCCTCGTGCAGGACAAGCTGGACAAGAAAGCGCTGCTGCAACTGCGCGACGCCTACGCGACGACGTTCCCCGGCGACCTGATCCTGATCCGCCTGATCGAGCTCCACACGAACCGCGGCGAAGACCACCTGGCGGAACGCAACCTGCGCCTCTTCCTGACCCACTTTCCCACCCACGAATACGCGCCGACGGCCGCGGAACAATTGAAGAGCTTCAAGACCAAGGTCAAGGGCAGCCAGTACATCCTCGCCGCGCTCCTGCCCACCTCCGGCCGCCTGAGCTCGTTCGGCGCCGAAGCCTTGAACGGCATCCGCCTTGCGCTGGACAAGGGGAAGGAAGCCATGGGGCTCGGCTCGATCGGACTGGTCGTCAAGGACAGCGCCGCCCTGGAGAAAACGGCCTTCAAGTCCGAGCTGGCTGATCTGGTCGCGGAGTATCGCCCGCTGGCCGTCATCGGCCCCATGCTCTCGCGCGAGCTCCAGGCGGCCGCCGCAATCGCCGAGGACACCGACACGCCCTTCCTCACCCCGGCCGCCACCCTGCCGGACGTGCGGAAACTGGGCCCCTCTCTGTTCAGCACCACGCTCACCTATCAGCAGCAGGCGCGCCGCCTCGCGGACTACGCCGTCGCCCGGATGGGATACCGGCGCTTCTGCATCCTGCACCCGGAGAATCCCTACGGGCAGGAACTGGCCCGCCTGTTCAGCCAGGAAGTCAAGCAGCGCGGCGGCGAGATCATCGCCGTGGAATCCTACGCGGAGTCCGACACGGATTTCGGCCCGCAGATCAAGCGGCTGAAGGCCGAGGATCTGAAGAAGCACGGCACCGCCGCGACCAGCAAAACCAGCAAGGGCGCCACCATGATCACGTACACGCCGGGCTTCGACGCCGTCTTTCTGCCCGGCAGCTACGCGCAGGTTGCCCTCATCGCCCCGCAACTGCTGTTTTACGACGTCAAAGTCCCCTTTCTCGGCAGCAGCGGCTGGGGCAACCAGGAATTGCTCAGGCTGGCGGAACGGTCGGTGGAAGGCAGCGTCTTCGTGGACGGGCTCTTTCCGGACAGTCCCGACCCGGTCATGCACGATTTCGTCGAACGGTACCGGCGGCGCTATCAGGCGAACCCGACGCTCTTTGCGGCCCAGGCCTACGATGCGACCCGATTGGTGCTGGAAGCGATCAAGAGGGGAGCGTCGTCCGGCAAGGGAGTGCGCGAGATCCTGCTCAAGCAACAGGACCTCCCGACGTTGGCAGGCCCGGCTTCCTTCGGTCCGACCGGCACCTTGGAGCGGCGGGCGGTCCTCGTTGAGGTCAAGCATGGGAAATTCGTCCAGCTCGAGTAGCTGACAGGAGCGGCCCGGCACCATGAATTCACTGCCCCAGATCCTGCACACCATTTCCTACATGGCCCTGCCGTTGCTATCGGCCATGGTGCTGCACGAATATGCCCACGGGTGGGTCGCCCATCGCTATGGCGACGACACGGCCCGCGCGGCCGGACGGCTGACGCTGAATCCCCTCGCCCACATCGATCCCTTCGGGACCGTGATCCTGCCGCTCATCTGCCTGCTCTTTCCCGGCGGGTTCTTCCTGGGCTGGGCCAAACCGGTCCCCATCAATCCTGCGCAACTGAAGAACCCGCGGCGCGACATGGCGTTGGTGGCTGCAGCCGGGCCCGGCATGAACTTCCTGCTGGCCGTCGGCAGCGCCTTGTTGCTCAGTCTGCTTCTGGCCGTTGACCCGACGCTCCTGGCCTATTGGCCGCCGCAGCCCGGCATGGAGCCGCGCCGCGACCTGTTGGGGATGTTCCTGCTCCCCATCGCAGCCATGGCTCTCTATTCCGTCTTCATCAACATCCTTTTGATGATCTTCAACCTGATTCCGATCCCGCCATTGGACGGAGGGCGGGTCCTGACCAGCCTGTTGCCGGCCCGCTCGGCCCTCGCCCTGAGCCGGCTGGAACCCTACGGGATGCTGATCATCGTGGGCCTGATCATTCTGGACCCCCAGATTCACGTGATCCGGACCATCACCGGCACGCTCGTCAACGCCATGGCCGGCACGATCTTGTCAACGGTCTTACAATAGAGAAATAGAGACCTTCGCGGACAGCGCACTACGAGGAGAGGAGAGCGGGGAGAGCATGAGCGAGCGGACGACGAATCGGAAACGGGTGTTGAGCGGCATGCAGCCCAGCGGGCTCTTGCATCTGGGCAATTTGCTGGGCGCGCTGGAAAATTGGAAAGAACTACAAGAAAAGTACGACTGCTTCTTCTTCGCGGCGGACTGGCACGCCCTCTCGACCAACTACGCGGATACGAGCCGGGTGCGCGAGTTCACCAGGGAGCTGCTCATCGACTGGCTGGCGGCCGGCATCAACCCGGAACGGGCCACGGTCTTCGTCCAGTCGCACGTCCCGGACCATGCGATCCTGCATCTGCTTTTCTCGATGATCGTGCCGATCCCCTGGCTGGAGCGGAATCCCACGTACAAGGAGAAGCAGGAGGAGATCAAGGAGCGGGACCTTTCCACCTACGGGTTCCTCGGCTATCCCGTGCTCCAGGCCGCCGACATCCTCTTGTACAAGCCGGACTATGTGCCGGTCGGCAAGGACCAGCTCCCCCACCTGGAACTCACGCGGGAGATCGCGCGCCGCTTCAACATCCTCTACAAGCCGGTTTTCCCGGAGCCCCAGGAGCACCTGACCAAGTTTCCCAAGGTGCTGGGCACCGACGGCCGCAAGATGAGCAAGAGCTACGGGAACA
>CAZKHY010000177.1:0-5001 GCA_964552455.1 uncultured Nitrospira sp. | reverse complement strand
GGACTAGGGTTTCACTTTCACCTGAGGAGCCGCGCTGCGAATGTACACGGTCAGATCTCGTATCTGCTCATCGGTGAGCGTGTCCTCCCAGTTGTGCATCCCGAGGAACCGTCTCCCCTGCTTGATGGTCCGTTCGAATTCGGCCTCATCTTTGAGCCGAGACAAGTACGTGTGAAAGTTTGCGGGCGGAACGCTGAGCGAGGCCGCGGCCGGCCCTTTTCCATCCAACGCCAGCCCATGACAGCGGAGACAGTGCCGTTGGTACAGGCGTTGCCCCTTCTCGATAGGACTCAGCCGAGTCTGGGCTAGCCCCAACGAGCTCGTCAGGAGCAGCGCTATCGTGACACCTCCAAGTACCTTCTTTTTCATGGCACCCCCTTTACCAGGCCTTCCGTCCCCCAGGCTTGTGAGGCACATTGTCATGAACTGGCAACACCTAACCCACAAGAGCCTTGCGCTGACCAGGTGTGATCATCTCAGCGTCCTTGCACAGTCCCATCCATGGTGGGACCCGATGGTGTGCCTCTTCACGACGAGTGGCATCCGCTGGCCCCCATTTCATGCCGACCGCCCATCTTTTCCTGCATCATGCGCTCGTGAGCGACCTTGGCCTTCTGACGCTGCTCCGGCGTCAGCACCGCCAGAGCATCCCGGCGCGCCTTGAACGCCGCCATGCGTATGGCCATCTCCAGCATCTCGCTCTGCTTCACTTTGGCTTCAATCGCGGACAGCTCGGTCTTCTCGTCCTCCAGCAACGCCGCCAGCTCCCGTTCCGCCACCCGCCGATCTGCGTCACTCCTGATCCTTGTGCGATCCAGATCCAGATGAATGGCCTTCAGTCTCGCCACTTGCTCGTCTGTCAGGCCCAGATCCTTCTGATGCTGGAGCAGATGGTGCAGGTGGTCCCCCATGCAGGCATGGTGGGTCATCATGGCATATCCATGGCAATGCCCGTCGCCGTGCTCCATCATGCCGCCATGGGTTGATTCCGCCCACCCCAGCGACACAGGCCCACCGAGCATCATCCCCACCGCCAGCACACCGAGCCTCGCAATTCTCTTCATGGTCTCCTCCTTCTGGTTATCCTCCTGCCGACTTCAACGAAACCTGATTTGCAAGAATGATCGACTGGGGCGTGTCTTTCATCGCTGCCCATTGTCCCTAAGGACATGGTATGGCATTCCCTACGCATGCCACGCCCGAGTGTCCCACTCTTGCTCCCCCCTCACCCTTCCAGGCATGACACTCCGCGCCCTGAGGAGGCTAGGCCTCTATTCCACCTGGAACCGCACACTGCGGTTCTGCTTCCAGCAGGTCTCGCTGTGTTCGACGCAGAGCGGCTGCTCCTTGCCATAACTGAGGATGCGGATCCGGTTTGTGGGCACCCCTGCATCGGCCAAGTATTCACGTACCGCTCTGGCCCGCCGCTCGCCTAACACGAGGTTGTAGGCACTGGAGCCCACCTCATCACATCGGCCTTCGAGCACGAGTCGCCAATCCTTGTTCTCCTTCAAGCGTTGCACATTCACGTCCAGCACGGCGATCGCGTCCATGTGCAGCGAGTCGCTGTCAAAGCGAAACGGAATATCATGCAGCAACGCGGGTGAACGGCCCTGAGCTGAGGATGCCGTTGTCCCCGCCGAGGCATTGGCGGCTGGTGGACTAGACCCCAGCTGGACACCCGCAGACTCCGATGAGGCCGGTGCGGCGGACGGAGCCGCGACCACCGGTTCATGGACGCGCTCTTCTGTCATGGGCACGGTGGGCTTCCCGGCAGACTCGGCTCCCGAGGTGGTTGACTGGTCCGTGGCACAACTCGTGATGCCCATCACCAGGCTGAGCCCGAAGACGGCACGGATCGGCCATTGGGTGGTCTGTGACAAACCCGGCGCGAGTCTCACTTTAATCTCAGCACGTGATTGGCGACGATCGTATTGGCCATGAACTTCTCGACGCTATCCGACAAGACCTCGCTGGCCAGTTCCTGCGCATCCTCCGGATCAAACCAAAACACCTGTTGCCGGCCGTCACCGGTGAGTGTCATGCGGAGACGGCTGCCGTCCACGGTGTTCAAGGCCTGGACGGCGACCTTGGTCTTGACCGTAATCTCCGTCCTGCCGACTTTGCTCTCGGCATTCACGGAGAACACCAACACCTGGCCCGACATCGTGATGTCGGGGCTCGAGTCGGTACGCCACCCGTTCCGCTTGAGGGAGTCGGCCACGACTTTTGCCACTACCTCGCCCGGCTTCCCGCCCGGCACCGTGAAGGTGGTCTCGCTCCCCCACAGATGATGGCGCACGCCCAGCCGGCCTGGTTCCGGCCGGGCGTCCTCGAACGCGGTCACGGTGACCGTTAGACGCTCAGTTTTCTTCGCGGCCGCTTCGCCCGACGGTGGAACCGCCTGCACATCCAACACGACTGTGTCCATGGTCGTGCATCCCATGAACGCAAACAGTCCGATCCCAAGAACGGCCAGGAACCCCTGGCGATACCCATACCTCGTCATGACGGTCTCCTTCTGCTTGAGTCTGAAAGACGGCACCTGGCCAACGATCTGGAGCGTGCGGACCGACCGCTACGGCTTCTGAAAGTGCGCGCGCCGGTTGAGCCGCCAACACGCCTGGCTATGCTCCGTGCAGAACGGCTTCTCCTTCCCGTAACTCACGATCTCGATCCGAGACCCCGGGAGGCCGAGGTCCGTCAGGTACCGTGCGGCCGCCTGTGCGCGCCGTTCTCCGAGCACCAAGTTATAGGCCAGGGTCCCGCGCTCATCGCAACGCCTGGAAATGAGGAGCGCCCCGTCAGGGGTTGTCTTGAGCCGGCTGGCATTGGCTTCGAGGGCGGCTTGTCCGTCGGACCGAATCGCTGCCCGGTCGTAGTCAAAAAACACATCCGTCAGCCCAGCGGGTGGGCTGACCGTGACGGGCACTGCAGGGGCCGGGACCGGAATGGCTTCGACCTGAGCGGGGGTCTCGACCAGCGGAGGCGCAGGGGGTTCGGTCACCCGCGCTTCCTCCATTGCGCCAGGTTTCCCGAACTCCATCTCCTCTTTGGTTGGGGCTTCTGGGACTGGCGCTCGGCGTTCCGGGGCTGGCGTCGGGGTGGGTCTGGCCAGTTCCGTCGGTGCCACCTTCTCCGTCATCGGCGGGCCCGGTAGAAAGCTCATGTCCTGGGCGGCGGTCGTCACCGATTTCCCGCCACAGCCGGCCAGGCACACGAGCAATCCGACCCCAACCAGCTGGGTCGTCCATCGACGCGCAATGGGTGACATGATGACTCCTCCCTCCCGTTACCGGACGTGAATCGTCCGGGCAACCAAGCCGTCAGCCGTCTTCACCCCGGTCACCGTGACCGATTCTCCCGCCCGGATCGTATCCAGGCTGACTGGGTGCGTGCCCCGCGTAATGTGCGTACCAGGCTCCACACTCGCCCCCACAATGAAGGCTTCCTTCTTGAGCGTCTGGGTTTGCACGACAATGACGGGCGGGGACGCATCGGGCGTCACCGCCACGACCTCGCCGTGTACGGTCTGTACCCGCCCCTTTCCACTAGCCAGCACACCGGGGACCGATAGGGTCGCCAGTCCGACGATCGTCACCAGCATGGCCATGAGCATCCCCTTGAGTCTGATCGTAGGCATCGTACAGCTCCTCCCGTGGTGAGACACCTGTCGCCTCTTTGGTTGACTGCCGCTCCCTTCTCGGCCGAGCTGGCGAGCGTCTCGCCTCATCAGGCCCGACGCTCCTGCTGGAGAATCTCTTGCTCCGCCTCAAGCCAATCTGTGAGGGCCGACCCCTGCCGGGCACCGCGCTGCACGTACCGTTCGTACGCACGCTTTTCAATGCGACGGCGGAGGTCGTCCCCGGCGGACGTGTGAGGCGGTTCGGCCGGCTGCCCTCTGGGCACAAGCGCTTTCGTGATCGTGTCTCTGAGCTTCTGTAACCGTGGGGTGCGCATCATCCCTCCTCTGGCGACCCTTAGTCTGGTCGAATGGATAGAAAGAGGGTCGCCCGGTCCCGCGTGATCAGCAGGAGCACCCGCGTGCGGGGCGTGAGTCCCCGAGCCACCTGTTCAAAGTCCCTGACCGACCGGACCGGCGTGCGGTTGATTTCTCGGATCACGTCACCCGCTCGGAGCCCGGCCTGATCCGCGGGGCTCTCCGGGGCGACTTCGCTCACCACCACGCCCGACTTGATCCGGAGCTGCCGCGCCTCATCAGCGGAGAGCGGTTCCACGGCCACCCCCGCCAAGGCGTGCTCGCCATGCCCCCCTTCCCTGATGTTTCGCGAGGGACCAGCGCCCTCGTCTGGCTGTTCTCCCAGGGTGACCGTGAGCGGCTGCGTATGTTTCTCGCGCAGGATGGCCAGGGTGACCGTAGTGCCCGGTGCGGTGTTCGCCGCGAGTTCTCGCAAGTGCGCGGGGTCTTTGACGACCGTGTCGTTGAAGCCGACAATAACGTCCCCGCGTTGAAGGCCGGCCTTCGCGGCTGGACCGTCCGTGACGATGTCTCCCACGAGCGCGCCTCGTGGACTCGGAACGCCAAATTCTTTGGCCAAATCCCGTGTGACTTCTTGAATTGACACGCCCAGCCACCCCCGCACCACTTTGCCATGCGCGATGAGGCTGGTCATGACGTGCTGAGCCATCTTGCTCGGAATGGCGAACCCAATCCCCATATACCCGCCACTTTGGGTGAAGATGGCGGTGCTGATCCCGATCAGTTCCCCCTTGAGATTCACCAGCGCGCCTCCCGAATTGCCGGGATTGATCGCGGCGTCGGTTTGAATGAAGTCCTCGTAATCCACGATGCCGACGTTGGCTCGTCCTACGGCACTGATGATCCCCATGGTCACGGTCTGGTTGAGTCCAAAGGGATTGCCCACCGCTAGCACTATCTCGCCGGCCCGCAGTTGGCTGGAATCCCCCCACGGGAGCGTAGCGAGGCCGGCGGCGTCGATTTTAATCACCGCCACGTCCGTTTTCGGATCGGTCCCAATG
>CAZKHY010000176.1:3906-5303 GCA_964552455.1 uncultured Nitrospira sp. | reverse complement strand
GCGGTGCCGACGCGGACCAGCGTGGCCCCTTCTTCCACCGCCACCTCGTAATCGCGCGACATGCCCATGGACAACTCGTCCATGCGGATGCGGGTCAGGCCGAGCGAAGCGAGCGAGCGCGCCAGCTTTTTGAGTTCGCGGAAATAGGGTCTGGCCTGTTCCGGCTCGGTGGACAACGGGGGGACGGCCATCAGCCCTTTCACGGCCAGGTGCGGGAGGCGGTCCAGCACGGCCGCCGCCCCGGCCAAGTCCGAAGGGGCGAATCCGCCTTTACTGGGCTCCCCGCCGACGTTGACTTCCAGCAGCACGGCCTGTTCGATGCCGGATTCCTCGGCCCGGCGATCGATCTCGCGGGCCAACTCCAGGCTGTCGACCGAATGGATCATCTGGAACAGGCCGACCACCGTCCTGACCTTGCGTCGCTGCAGGCGGCCGATGAAATGCCACTCGAGCCCCTCGCGGGGCCCGATCGCGTCGATCTTCGGCAGCGCTTCCTGGAGCCGGTTCTCTCCCAGGATCCGGACTCCCGCCTCGACCGCCCGGCGGATCGACTCCGGCGGCTGCGACTTGGTAGCCGCGACGAGCCGGATGTCGCCGGGCTGGCGGCCGGCTCGCAGCGCCGCTTGCCGGATGGCATCAAGGACCGACTGAACGTTGCGGGCGATGGCATCCGAGTTTGGTGCGTCCGCCACATTCACTCAACGATGAAGGCAGAAGGTTGAACGATGATTGCGGATGCCTAGGGATAATGGGCGATATCTTACACCATTCATCGTTCAGCGTTCAGCGCTTTTTGCGACGGGGCAACATGATCCCGCTGACCATGGTCCCGCGGACCGTACCGTCGCGCCGGTAGGAATAAAAGAGGTCCGGATGGCAGATGGTGCAGACGTTCACCGAACTGATGTGCTCCTCCGCCAGGCCGGCGGCCTCCGCCTGGCGTCGGACGAGGGATCGCAGATCCAGGACGGCCTTGTTGGGACCGGTTTCCAGCACCACCGTCCGCCAGCCGGTGAAGCCCTCACGGAGCTGCGCCAAGACCGGTTCGTCCACTTCGTAGCAACAGGGTCCGGCCGAGGGCCCGACTCCGATCCAAATCGACCGGGGCTCCGAACCAAACCGCTGCCGCATGATCGAGAGGGTCCGGGGGACGATCCCGGCGACGGCCCCGCGCCAGCCCGCGTGGATCGCCGCTACGACGTTCCGGACAGGATCGTGAACCAGAACCGGTACGCAATCGGCCGTCCGGACCGTCAGCAGGACTTCCGCCTGATCCGTGACCAGCGCATCCCATCCGCCGGCAAACGCTTCCCCCCTGGCGACCGGCCGGTCCAGGACCAGCGCATCGGTCCCATGCACCTGCTTGACCGACACCACGACCTGCGCGTCCGACAGGG
>CAZKHY010000176.1:0-3806 GCA_964552455.1 uncultured Nitrospira sp. | reverse complement strand
TCAGTCCGCTTGTTTTCTCAGGAACGTCGGCACGTCCCACTTGTCGTCTTCCGCACCCAGGTCCAGCCCCAGCCGTTCCTGCCCTTCCCGCTGCGCGGTCAGCTTCCGCAGGAAGGTCGGCCGTTCAAGATTTTTCGACGTCGGATCCACCGTCTTGCCCCGGACGCCGGCCAGAGCCGGCTCCTTGGCACGAGCCGCGAGCGCCGAGGACCGCTCGGAGGCCATCGGCTTGAGGAGCGGTTCCTCTTTCTCGAACCCCGTGGCAATGACCGTCACCACCAGATCGTCGCCCATCTCCTGGTTGATCACCTGACCGACGATGATGTTGGCCTGCGGATCGGCCGTCTCCCGGATGATCGAGGCCGCCTCGTCCACCTCGTGGAGGGACATGCTCGGACCGCCCGTGATGTTCAGCAGCACCCCCCTGGCCCCTTCGACGCTCCCGTCCTCCAGGAGCGGGCTCGAGATGGCTTTCTGCGCCGCCTCGACCGCACGGTTCGTGCCCCGCCCGACTCCCATCCCCATCACCGCCCGGCCTGTGTAGGTCATCACGGTCCGGACATCCGCGAAGTCCACGTTCACGTGCCCCGTCGTCGTGATCACGTCCGCGATGCCCTGGATCGCCTGCCGCAGGACATCGTCGGCCACCTTGAAGGCCTCCAGGAGCGGCGTGGTCTTGTCCACGATCGCCAGCAGGCGCTGGTTCGGGATCACGAGCAGCGTGTCCACGTGCTTTTTCAGCTCGTTCAACCCCTCTTCCGCATGGCTCATCCGCCGGTGCCCTTCGTACTGGAACGGCTTGGTGACCACCCCCACCGTCAGGATGCCCAGCTCGCGGGCGATGCCGGCTACGACCGGCGCGGCCCCGGTCCCGGTGCCGCCTCCCATGCCGGCGGTCACGAAAACCATCTCGGACCCTTCCAGGGTTTCGCGGATGTGGTCCCGGCTTTCCAGCGCCGCGTCCCGCCCCACTTCCGGCTTGGCCCCCGCACCCAGCCCCTTCGTCCGTTCCGGGCCCATCTGGATCTTCACGGCCGCGCGGGACCGCCCCAGCGCTTGCACGTCGGTGTTGGCCGCGATGAACTCCACGCGGCTGAGCCCCGACTCGATCATGGTGTTCACCGCATTGCAGCCGGCGCCGCCCACGCCGATCACTTTGATGTGGACCGGCATGATCTCGTCCTCTTCAAATGAGAACATCGCGTCTCCTCCTTTCATTCGGTGAGCGAGCTGACAAGTCGCAAGTAGCCACGCAACAAGTTTCGGACCCTTGCGACTTGGCCACTTGTGCACTGGCCACCTGCGATCTGCTCCTTGTCAGCTCTCTTCTCTAGATCTAGAAAAACTCGAGCATCCACTCGCGCATGCGTCCGAACACCTTGCCGACCCCGCGCCCCCGGCGAAGCCCTCCGGCCTCCAGCCTGTCCGCATGGTGGCAGGCATGCAGGATCAGCCCGACGGCGGTGGCGTGCATCGGGGTTCCCGCGATGTCGCGCAACCCTTCGACTCCATGGGGCGCGCCCCGGCGGGCCGGAAGATTGAGCACCCGCTCCGCCGCATCCGGCATGCCCTCCAGCATCGAGGTGCCGCCGGTGATGACCACGCCGGCCCCCAACATGCCGTCATAGCCGTTCAGCGTGATCTCGCGACGCACCAGATCGAACATCTCCTCCACGCGGGGCTCGATGATCTCGGCCAGCTCCCGCCGCGAGAGGGTCCGGCCGGGCCGGTCCCCCACGGCCGGCACGTCCACCAGATCGTCTTCCTTGACCAGCTCCACCCTGGCGATCCCCTGCTTGATCTTGATCCGCTCCGCCTCGGTCGGGGTCGTCAGGAGGCCGATCGCAATGTCCTTGGTCAGGTTCTGGCCGCCGATCGGAAGGACCGCCGTGTGCTGGATGCTTCCGTCCACGAAGATTGCGAGGTCGGTGGTGCCGCCCCCCAGGTCCACCATGGCCACGCCCAGTTCCCGCTCCTCCTGGCTCAGCACCGCCTCGCTGGAGGCCAGGGGCTGCAGCACGATGTCCACCACGTCCAGGCCGGCGCGGTTGACGCTCTTGATGATGTTCTGGGCCGAGGTGACCGCCCCGGTGATGATGTGCACGTCCACCTCGAGCCTGGTGCCGGACATGCCGAGCGGTTCGTGGATGCCGTCCTGGTCGTCCACGATGAATTCCCGGGGAATGACGTGGAGCAGGCGCCGGTCCGGGTCCAGCACGGCCCGCGAGTGGGCCGCTTCCACCGCCCGCTGCACGTCCGCGCGGGTCACTTCCTGTTTCTTGAGCGCCACCACCCCGCGCGACCGGACCCCGGCGATGTGGCTGCCGGCGATCCCCGTCCAGACCGAGTTGATTTCGGCCCCGGCCATGAGGGCCGCATCGTCCACGGCCTTCTTGATGGATTCGACGGTGCTCTCGATGTCGACCACGACCCCCTTGCGGAGCCCGCGGGACGGGCTCGACCCGACGCCGACGATGTTGATCGTGCCCTCCTCCGTCACCTCCGCCACGATGGCGCAGATCTTGGTCGTGCCAATGTCCAGCCCCACCACAATGTGATCTCTCTTAGCCACCGCTGGTCACCCCCTTTCGCGAACGATCACCTTGCCCGGATAACGCAGATCGATGTCATGTCGGTTGTCGCCCTGTCCGCCGTCCGCGCTGACGTGCAGGGTCGGGCACCCACTGTCGGACACGACTTGCCTGGATTCGGGCAAGGCGTGATCCGTGCAATGGGTGGTGACTTTGCGATACCGCTCCCATTTCTCCTCGAACGCCGACGGGCCGAACTGGAACCGGAGCCCCTGGATGTAGACGACCGTGTTCTCCGGATTGCCCAGGTCCACTTCCGGCCGGCCCTGGAACTCGTCGCCCAGCAACCCGGCCAGCCGGATGCCGGCCTGGGCCGCCTGCCTGGACGGGACCTCGCCCAGCATCAGGGCCTTGGGATCGAGGCCCATCAGCAGCGGAAGATCGGGCTCGTCCGCTTCGGCCAGGACCGTCAGGACGTGGCCCTCTCCGTCGAGCAGCAGCGGCATCGATTGCGTCTTCAGGACGGCCGCGGCCTGCCGCTCCACGATTGCGACCGCCAGCGTATGGGGGAACCGGCGGCGCACGGTCGCCTCTTTGATCCAGGGATGGGCGAGCAGGTGCTCCGCCAGGTCCTGCAACCGGACCGACAGGAGCGTCTCCCCCGGCTGCAAGGCCAGCCGGTCCAGCACTTCCTGCCTCATCACCTGGCTGGTGCCGGTCACCGTGACCTCGCGCACCTCCAGCCACTCGTTCACGAGGGGCTTGCCGTAACGATAGGCCTCCATCGAACCCCAGCCGGTCGCCCCGGTCAGCGCAAGCCCCACCAGGACCCATCCAAGCCGCTTGGCCGGCACCGCCCTGCCCACACGAGCCCCCGCTCGTGCGATGGCCTGTCCCGGCCGCCTCGGCTGCCTGAGCCGGAGGTTGGGCCTTGGGCCGGACCTTCGTTTTTTCCAGAACCTCACCGCGCACTCCTCTTCGACATGGAACTCCCGGCGCCCGTACCCCGCTTGGCGGACTTGGCTGCCTGAAGGCGGTCAATGGCGGATTGCAGAATCCGCTCGGTCAGCGAGTCATAATCGAGGCCCGCCTTGGCCGCCGCCATCGGAAGGAGGCTTGTCTCGGTCATCCCCGGGATCGTGTTGATCTCCAGCACATAGGGCTTGCCCTTCGGCGTCACGCGGAAGTCCACCCGCGCGGCCCCCTCGCAGCCGATCACCTGATAAGCCTGAACGGCCAGTTCCATGACCGGCCTGCTCACGGCAGCCGGCAGAG
>CAZKHY010000175.1:0-5328 GCA_964552455.1 uncultured Nitrospira sp. | reverse complement strand
TCGCGCAGGAATCGGCGACCCTCATGGGCGACATGACCCGGGCTTGGGATGACCTCGAGCGGCAGGCCATGACGACCAGCCTAGCCGGAAGCGAAGCGGCCGTGGAACGTTTGGGGCGTCTGATGAAAGAGGCGCTGGCCCGTTCCGATGAGAGCCAGGCCATGATCGCCCGCTGGATGGCGCAGACGCAGGATTCCCTCCGTATCATGGCCAGAGGGAGTGCGGCCATGGCCGGATATGCGCAAGCCGCCGGCCAGAGGGAAAGTGTGTTGAGCGCGAAACTATAGGCCGGCCGGTCTGGGTGAAGGCCGCCAAGCAGGCCCCAAGTCCTTGGGCCAGGCTGTTCCGCCGAGGAAGCAGTGATGGGCATCCAATTTGGCGAAATTCACAATCTGGTCAGGACCTATCAGCGCGTCCTGAATCTCGATCAGCCCGACAAGCCGAACGGCGATCCGGCTGCCACGGATCAGGACGACCGTGTGTCCATTTCACCCGAGGCCAGAGACCTGCAACAAGCGTCCGCCTGCGTCACCAGAAAGCCCGGCTCCCACAGTTCCAACCGCTCCGACCGTTGACGACGTGGCTCCCGGTGCCTTGTTTTTCCCGTTTCGGCTAGGCAGGAACGAAGCGGCATCCCGGCAAAAAAATCCAGACCGGTTGACGGTTCTCCCGTTCCTGCTCCGACACTCACGCAAACCCCTTTATTTTCCACCTCCTACGTGGCCGACAGGGCTCCGGCCTCGCTGGCACGTTCCTTGAAAACTTCCCGCAGCGGGGAACAGGTTGCTTTGCCGTGCCGATCCACCATGGGGCGGAGGGAGGTCCAGGTGACAGCCATGAAGAATGAGACCACGCATGTCCTGGTCGTGAGCAAAGCCGAACGGACCAGCCGGGCCATCTGTCAGCGGCTGACCCTGGCCGGCTATGAGCCCCGATCCGTCCGATCGGCGGAAGAAGCGCTCGCCCAGATTCCCAGTCGGACCCTGGGGGCGGTGATCGACCATGTCCAAGATTCGACGACCGATGTCCTGGCGTTCCTCGAGCGACTGCGGGAACGCCAATGCGACGCCTGCGTGATATTGATGGGGCCGGATCCGGGGGCGGAGCGGACCGCGGCCCTTCTGCGCGCGGGGGCGTTCGATTATCTCACGACCCCGGTGCCGTCCGGCCGGCTGGAAGAGTCGCTGCGCGAGGGACTGGAGGTCCGCCGATCCTTCCTGCAGGTCCGTGAGCTGTCCGACAAGCTCAAGGCGACCAACGAAGAACTGGCGCGTGAACGGGACGGTTTGAAACAGTGGAACCATAACCTGGTTTTGATGAACGAACTCAGCCAGGCTCTGGCCGGCACCCTGGAAGCGGACGCGATCGTGCGGATGGCGGGAGACCGGCTGGCGCAGATTCTCCACATCGACCTGCTCGGCCTCCTGTGGCTGAAGCCGCGGCGCGTGCAGATCCACGCGTCGGCTTCGCTCGACGACGGCCTCGTCGAGGAGGTCCGGCAATCCCTTCTGGCGCTCGGCGACAACCCCGGTCCGTTGTCCAAGGTCCCGCTCGCCGTCACGGCGGGTACGGCCGGCCGGCAGGGCCCCGGCCGAAAGAAGGGGGCGACGGTCAGACCCCGCCACCGTCTGCTGGACTGGCCCACGGAATCCATCGAAGTGCCGCTGATGGTCTCGAGGGAACAAGTGGGGGTGATCCGCCTGCTTCGCATGAACGGAGAGCCGTTCGATGTCTACCAGGTCGAACTGCTCAAAGCGGTGGTCACCTCGCTGGCGCTGGCGCTGAGGAATGCCGAAGCGCACAGTCAGGTCCAGAACCTGGCCATGACGGACGGGCTCACGAATTTGTTGAACCGGCGCGCCTTCTCGAACATCCTGACCCGCGAGTTCAAGGAGGCCGAACGATACCGCACGCCGCTGTGCCTGATCATGGCGGATCTGGACCATTTCAAGCTGGTGAACGACCGGTTCGGCCACGTGATCGGGGACCGGCTCCTGAAGGACGTTGCGGCGTTGATCGGACAGGCGATCCGCTCCGTGGACGTGGTCACGCGGTACGGCGGCGAGGAATTTGCGATCATCCTGCCCCGGACGGACGTGGCGCAAGCCGCGGTCCTCGCCAACCGCATCCGGGAGGCGATCGAGCGCCACGGCTTTGCCGTCAACGGCTCGAAGGTCAGCTTCACGATCAGCATGGGGATCGCCCAAGTGCCGGATGTCCAGATCCGCACGGTGGACGAATTTGTGACCATGGCCGACGCCTTGCTTTACCAGGCCAAGGCGCACGGCCGGAATCGCGTCGAAGCAGGCCGTCAAATCCCGGAGCCCCTGTCCGGGGCCGCCCTCTATGCCCAGAGCCTGTCGGCCTGAGGACGGGAGGGCCGCCGCGCAACCAGAGGAGCAGTGATGAAGCCACAAGCGGAGCAGCAGGGCGTCGGTCTCAGCGATGAACGGCGGGACCTCGTGCGGATCGACGACAAGTTGTTGTTCGAAGTCGCGCTGGCGGGAGAGCCGCCGGAAACCCCGTCATGCGGATCGGACCAGACAACCGAAGCGGCCATCGCGGCCCTCGTCGCCAGGCCGACCCAGGACCTGCTGGCGAACCAGCAGGACAGCGAGCTGGGGGCTTTCCTCGGTCCCTGGCTGATGAAGCTGGATTGGACGCTGGCGTTGATGCTCAAGACCCTCGCCAAGATGAGCCCGGAACCGGTCGCCATGCCTCGGCTGGCGGAGGTGAACATCAGCGGCGGCGGCCTCTCGTTCAAATCCTCGCGTCTCTTTCAGGCAGGGGATCTGCTGGATGTACGGCTCATCCTGCCCCCGTTCGTTCCGATCCTGGCCAAGGCCGAGGTGATCCGGGTGCCCCAATCACCTCAGCAGGGAGCCTGCCACACCGTGGCCACGCGGTTTGTTTCGATCAAGCCGGAAGACCGGGAGCGGCTCATCCGCCATATTTTCCAGGTGCAGGCGGAACGGTTGCGCGCCCGTTTTCTGGCGGCCGAGTAAGGGTTCGCGTCCGGAGGGTCGCACGGAAAGGGATCACGAGCTGGCGCCGGTCAATTCCTGAAGGAGCCTGTCCGTGATGCGGGCGAAGGCGGCGGAAGCCGGCGAGCCCGGCGCCTGGTCCACCACCGGCAGATAACTGCGGACCGACCGTTCGACGGCCTCGTCATCGGGAATCTCGCCCAGCACGGTGAGATCGCCCCCGACGTATTCCTTCAGCAGTTTTCGCAGTTGCAGCGTGTTGACCCGCGAACGACCGGTCGTCCGGTTGAGGATCAGGCTGGGCGTGAAGCCGCGCAAGGCTTCTTCCGCCACGGCCCGGCTGGTCTCATCGGTCTTTCCGGCCACCTCCAGCACTTCTTCCACGCTGCTGAAATCACGGTCGGAGAGGGCGTCGGTGATCGCGTCGCGGGTCAGGAAGGCCGAGAGCACCCGCCGGATGGCCGCCAGCTTGATGAAGCGATAAAGGTCCAGGACCGAGGTGGGATCCGCCGTCGCCACCGCCAGGTGATGGTCGGCCATCAGGAAAAAGTCCAGGGCGTGGTAGCTGGTCCCGGCCCCCACGTCCACCAGGATGACGTCGGCGGCGACCTCACGCAGGTGGCGGATCAGCCGCTTCTTCTTGGCGTAGGGCATGTTGGCGGTGGCCAGGGTGTCGCCGGTCCCGGGAATGATCCGAAGCCCCGGGCAGCTCTCGACGGGGAGCGCGGCGGCTTCCAGGGCCTCCAGGCGCCGGTTCACGAAGTCGGTCAGGGTGGCGGAAGGGTGAAAGAGCCCGAACAGGATATGGATGTCGGCGCCCCCCACGTCCAGGTCGGCCAGGACGACCTGCCTGCCCCGTCGCGCCAGCAGGACCGCCAGGTTGCTGGCCACCACGCTCTTGCCGACGCCGCCCTTGCCTGAGGCCACCGAGATGATCGTCGCCATGCCGCCTCCGCCCGTACCGGCCCTTTCAGACTCCAGTCTACTACAGAGCGGGAACGGGCCCCAAACACTTTTACGGAAGGCCCGGTTGCGGGGGCTCCGGTACCTCAAGTTTCCCCCGGCTGAGACCGATAACTCCATTCGACATGAATGACACGGTGTCAACAGCAACCGACAGAAGCCCGGACAGGGGGCGACCAATGGATGGCGAAATTTTGACGGTGCTCGAGGTGGCCCGGTTTCTCCGCGTGCCCAAATCCACGGTCTATAAACTGGCCAGACTGGGCGAGTTACCGGCCTCCAAGATCGGCAAGCACTGGCGATTCCTACGCCGCGACATCCAGGCCTGGATGCACGAGCGGTCGACGCAGGTGTCGGAAACCGAGCACGTCGCGGTATGAGAGCGTCCGGCGCGCCCGGTCGCCGTTTCGGCGGGACCGTCACGACCGGTGTGTGCTCAGGCTGGGGAACATGATGCGCACGAGCAGCAGTGCCGAGGGAACGGTCCGCTATTCCGCCGCGTGGCTGCGCCAGCAGGACCCCTCCGTCCGCCGTGAGGTGATGGAGGAGTTGGCCGAGGTCGGCCACGGGGGCGATCGAGAGGAGGCCATTGCCTTGTTGGCGGGCTCGTTGAAGGACGACAACCCCGGGGTGCAACAGGCGGCCGTCAACGGGCTGGCCCGCATCGGAGGGGGGCAGGTGGCGCAGCAGATGGTGAGCCTGCTCCGCGAGCCCCCCGTCGTCCGCAACATGGCGATCGAAGTGCTCGAGCAGATCACGGCGGAGGCGCTGGACTCGACGCTGCCGGTGCTGGAGTCGAAGGATCCCAACGTGCGCAAGCTGGTCGTGGATGCGTTGGGGAAGCAGGCGGAACCCCGCGTGGTCCAGCCGCTGGTGAAGCTGCTGGAGGACCCGAACCCGAACGTGCGGGCCTCGGCGGCCGAATCGCTGGGGCACGTGCGGGCGCGGGCCGCGGTGCCGAGGCTCATCGCGCTGTTGCAGGACGAGGAGTGGGTGGCCTTCTCCGCGGCGGCGGCGCTGGCCGAGATCGGCGCCGCCGCCGCCTTGCCCCCCCTGGTCGACCTGCTCAAGCAGAACCGGGAGGCGGTGCGGTACGCGGCGATCGAGGCGATCGCGGTCCTCGACCGGACCGGCGTCACGGCGCTGCCGTTGTTTGAACTGGTTCCCCAGGCGGGTGCGGGGCTCCGCCCGGCGCTCATCAAAACGCTGGTGGCCATCACGGAAGGCCAGCGGGCGGATCTCTGGGGCGGGCTGGACAAGGACCAGTGGCTGGGGATTCTGAGCGAGACGCTGGCCGACGAAGACCCGGAGGCCCGGCTGGCCGCGATGACCGGGCTGGGTCTGTTGGGCGATCGGCGCGGGACCAAGGCGATCCTGAACC
>CAZKHY010000174.1:0-5350 GCA_964552455.1 uncultured Nitrospira sp. | reverse complement strand
GCTCCAGCAAGCTTGGTATGGTGGTCCCAACGGGATTCGAACCCGTGTTTGAGCCTTGAGAGGGCTCCGTCCTAGGCCAGGCTAGACGATGGGACCAGCCGGTCGTATAGAGGCACTGGCGGAATCCTGCGGACGGGGCCGAACCATACCATAGGGGTCGGCGCGATTGCAACGAACCGACGCTTATGGCCGCAACATGCTACAATGCGCGCCGCTGATTCACCGAGGAGGTAGAGCGCTTGCAGAAGAGTGGCCTCGTGCGCTGTGGCATCCGCTTTGTTCCTATTCTCCATCTTGGTCTTAGCGTCGCAATCCTGACGGGCTGTGCCGAAACCCCTTATCCCGTGACGACCGGATTTCATGTCCCGGTTGCCCAGAATGCTCAGACCGTCAAGCGCCGTTATGTCATCTGGAGCAACCACCCGGCGGTCGAACAGGCCATCATCGAAGGACTCCAGAATGCCGGTCATACGGTCATCGACCGAACCCGCGTGGAGGATGCTCTTCCTGAGCGCAAGAGCAAGCCGATTCGCACCCATGCCGACGAGGCGGCAATCCTTGACGCCGCACAACGGATCGAGGTCGAGCGGGTGGTCTTCGCGCAAGTCACGATCACGCCGGCGGTCGTCGGCCGGACGAACCACTCCCCTTCCTCGAACGGCGATGCCCCGGCCAAACTCTTTTTCTCCGGTGCTTTCTTTTCCGACCCTGCCTTCAATGCCGAAGTCTCGGTCCATAGCGTCGCCGTCGATACAGGCGAGCTGCGCTGGAGCGGAACCGCCTCCTACCCAGCCCCCATCACCAATCCCGATAAAGGCGCGGTCTCCCTGGCCCGCATAGCGATCGCACGAGCCAAGTGCCTGGTGACGGCCGGGTTCGAGTGGAAAGAGCTGGATGAAACTGGAGGAGGGTGTCTCCTGCGCAACCCTGAGCGCAAGTGATGCTCCTCTGGCGCCGCTCCCCTTTCCCCGCCAACCGGCAAACCTGGTTCCCCCGTCATGTCGAAGTTTGAGGCTGAGCCTCTTCCAGGAAGGGATGCAAAAATTGGGAGCCTTACGGCAACCGGGAGGTGCGCGGTGAAGGATCGCGGCCATCATATCGCACGTTGCAGCGTCTTCTTGGCAGCTCTGTTTTTCCTCACCGGATGCGAGTCTGCGCACGACCGCTTGAAGAAAGACAAGTACTCCTCCTATCCCGAAGCCATTCAACGGGCGATAGACAAGCACTACGTGGTGTATGGGATGAATCAGGACCAGGTGTATCTGGCCCTTGGACAGACCATCTGCAAGAAGACCATCGAACACAATGGAAGACCGGTGGAGGTGTGGTTGTATCCCCCTGGCGGGAGAGATCCCTGCAATACGGCCGAATTCAGGGTTTATTTTGAAAAGGGGGTCGTCTCCGGGTGGGAAACGTTTGCCGGATCGGTACGGTATACCGTGCCGCCTGGGTTTGTAGAACCGTGACCAGCCCAAAACACGACGAGCCCGCCCCGGTGGGAGCAGGCTCGCAAGCGCTTGAGAAGGTAGTGATAAGGAAGTGGCTGGGGGACTAGGATTCGAACCTAGGTAGTCAGATCCAGAGTCGGCCAAGCACCTCTTGCGACCGAGGAAGATTGCCGATGATTAACCGCGACTAACCCATGAGAAGCAAAGAGGAATATAGCCGAAGATGTGTGAGGAACAGCGATTCACGCAGACGGGTGATTGGGACCAAAACCGGGAGTGGAACCGGGACCAAAACCGGGACCAAGAATATACGTAAATGAAGGGGCGGGGCGCTGTGTCTTACTGAGCTACCGGAGGAGGGAGCGAAGGCGGAGGAGCCTTTTCGCTAACGTGTAGATGTCTTGCTTACTGCCCTCTTTTCGGATGCCGACCGCGAGGATCTCCACCGTGCTGGTGCCCGCATGCACGTGATAAAGAATCCGGTAGCGCTGCCCGACCGCGCGGAGGCTGCGATACCGGATCAACTCCCCCGTAAGCGCCTTTCCCTGCTTCTCCGGTTCCTCGATTAACCGATCAATGCTGTCTCGAAGCTTTTCCTGAATACGGCGGTCCTGCACCGCCTTGAGCATGGCAAGGGCGGAAGGAGTAACCTCGATCCGATAGCTCACAATTTCAGCTCACGTTTCACAGCCTCCCACGGAATAGTCTTCCCGGCGTCCGCTTCGGCCACGCCTCGGCGAAGCGCCGCCATCAGATCTTCATCTTCCAAGATATCCAAGGTCTCAATAAGCGACTCGTACAGCTTCCACGGCAGAATCGCCAGGACCGGCTTCCCTCGCCGAGTCACGGCGACCGTGGCGGGTGTCTTCGCCAGTCGTTTAGGCAGCGAAGTCAATTCGTGCCGAGCTTCAGTAATGGGGATTTCTTTAACCATGGCCTGTGTCCCTCCTATGGTGTACCTTTACCTGTACATCAAGGAGTGCAGAAAAGCAACGCCACCAACTCCGCAAGAGTCCGAAGGGGGGAGTCTTGCGACACCCCCCTGGTCCCCCAATAAGGCGCGCCCGCGTGTCCGCCGGCGTGGACTATCAAGAAGAAGTTCGCAACACGAACCGGCTCCCCGAATCGAATTCTTTTCGAACTGTCAGATTTGAATTTCAAAAAAACTGACTGACCTCCATCTGCCAGAAAGTTCTCCCTAAAGAACATCTAAGGAAGGTCTGAATAATTCTCGTTTTCAACCAAGCCAACGCGAAAACCCAGGGAATTTGACAGGTCTCTGCTCAGAACTCTGAATTAATCAGACCTTCCCTAAGATTCGGGGACGCGTACACCTACAGTACGGACAACGAAAAGCTTGAGCGGCGAGCGGAGGCGGCGCGAAGCGCCGACGTAGCGAGTCCGTCTCGAAGCGTTTGTTAGCCATCGACCCACTTGACCTCGCGCACTATTTCACCGTTTCTGTTTCGCCCAAGAATGATATGTGCTGTGTGAGGATAGCCAAGCTCGTTGCGAAATGCCCGCAGCTTCAGTTCATCGTATTCGAGGTCCTCCCCGGGTTTTTTCAGTTCCAGCACGAGAAGGTTCTTTTTGTCGGTGTTGCGGTAATGCACGAGAATGTCTGGAAATACCGTAGTCGCCCGTAGCTCACGATCAAGAGCCTTTCTCGACGGTAGATTGAGCCGCTTCGGTTCCGCGGAGTGGCGGTTGTACTCAACATCGACGTTGTAGCCTGCTGGCACTAAGGCAGAGATATATTGTGCTAAATGGTGGGACAGCGCCCGTTCTGTGACATCTAGGTCGAGCAGCGCGGGCTGCTCCGCGATTAAGCAATCGAGGGCCTTCTCTACAATGGTTGAAATTTTTTCGCGATTCATTCGAGTAGTGGCTAACGTCCAAGCTAACCGGCGCGCTGTTTTTGCGCGTCCGAGTTAAGCAACGGGTTAGGATGCATTGGAATCCAGTTCACGATTGAGAGCCTATCCACGCCTCGCGCGGTCCTTGTCCAGAATAACATCCGTCCATCCCTCAAGAGTTCTGTCCCCAGCAGTGTCTTCCATCCTTATGCGCCCAAGCATCGAGCGGATATCTTCAAGGGAACGCGCTGCCAAATCCCGCAATAGCGGGCTGATAGCTTTGTCCCTAGACATTGCGCTTACCCCCTTAAGGCCGTTGTCAATGGCGAAGCTTCGCAGTTCTCGCAAGGTTGGCAGCGCGCGCTTGGCTGCGAGGGCCCCGTGGAAACCTGAAAGAACTTTGGCTTTCTCGGGCTGGTCCTTTTCAAGTTCTGAAAGTAGATTCTGCACGCTTCCCTTGCCTCCTTTTGCACCACCTGGTGCCACACGTGATTCTGCGACGCGCGCCTTTCGGCCAGCGATTTCCGCCGCCTCCAGAATCATCACCAGTTCTGCAACCGCTCCGGAATCGCGTAGAAAGCCCGCCAGGTCAGAAAAGACGGCAGGCCCGTACTTCTTCATAAGGTGTGCAAGGTCCCGCAGAAGGGCGAACTTGTCCGCCGAGGTCACAATTCCACCCTTTTGGCAAACTCCTCCGCAAACAGCTCAAAATTCTGAACTTTGCTCCACCGAGAGTAGGAAGTCCGAAAGATTGGCTGCCCTTCCCGCGCACCCTTAGGATAGGACCGGGAATACTCTACCTCGCGATTGAACACGTACCAGCCATTCTTTTTCGCGATTTTTCTGACCGTGTCTTTGGCTAGCGCCTCTTCCGGAAGGTAGTCCGAAGCGGCGTTGAAGACGACGCCGGCGAGCTCTAGCTTCGTCTTTTCGTATTCCGTCTTGAAATCCTGCATGGAGTTGACGAGCAGAGGCAGGCCAATCGTTGAAAGGTATTCCGGTTTCACGGGAACGAGTAGCCACTCGCTGGCAAGGTAAGCGGCTGTGGTCAACACTGATTCAGTAGGCGCGCAGTCAATCAGGATTAGATCGTATTCGTGCTCCACGTCCTTAATTAGACGGGAGAGGTGCCGCTCCTTGTGTCCCGGGTTTTTCAGAGAAAATGCGAGCTCAAGGCGCGAAGGTATGAGGTGAATACTTCCGCCACCGTGAAAATCCCTGTGCTTATGTATCGGAGCATCCGAGCTAGGGAGAGCCAGGCTTCCGCTTGGCGTCTTCGTCCCTTGCTCAAACACGTCCCAAATTGTTGGTTTGTTCGACTTCAGGATGTTTTCGTACTCGCGCACACCAAGAAGGTATTGGCTCGCGTTGAACTGCGGATCAAGATCCACTACGAGGACCTTCTTGTGCCGTTCACCGTAGGCCGCAAAATGCCATGCCAGGTTCACCGTGAGCGTCGACTTGCCTACGCCGCCCTTCATGTTGATTAGAGATATCTTCGTCGCCATGGCCTTGCATACCTCCTTTCTTGATGCGGCCTAACTAATGAGTATGCTGACCCGTATATTCCGCCCGGCTAGACTAGGAGCACTTGCGCGATTCTCATCCGATTTTGCCGGCTTGTCAATGATATCCACAGCGCAGAGTCGGCGTGCTATACGGACCGGCATAGTTCCATTATGCTGTAGAAGTGTTGGCCCCATCAAGGGGATAGAACCCTAACGTTTAGGGGAGTAAGGTGAACAAACGAACTCATTCAAAAACCACCTCGGTTTATCCGTGCTACTTTAACCATTAGTAACAAGTGAAGTGGAGCAAGGCCTGTTGACTGATTCTCAGCGGGCCATAGGGCTTTTTCGCTGTGCTAAAATTGTGCTAAAACTCCTCACAAAAGACCCTATTGGTTCGAATTAGTATAATCCATGGAAGGTCGGCAACGTCTCGATTGCACAGATAAAACGGGGAAACCGTCGCAACATCGAACCCTTTCAAAAACCAGCCTGTTTTCCCTCTTAATCAGCGGGCCGTAGGTTCGATCCCTACACG
>CAZKHY010000173.1:1423-5443 GCA_964552455.1 uncultured Nitrospira sp. | reverse complement strand
GTCACCATCGTGGCGGCGTGGATCAGCGCCGAGATCGGCGTCGGGCCTTCCATCGCGTCCGGCAGCCAGACGTGCAGGGGGACCTGCGCGGATTTCCCCACCGCCCCCACGAACAGCAGCAGGCAGATCAGGGTGAGCGTCGAAACCTGCCAGTCGCCTCCGAAGGGCCGCAGGAGATTGACCGTGTCGGCGGTGAGGTCGGCGGCCTGGGCGAACACGTGCCGGTATTCCAGGGACCCGAAGCTCACCAGCACCAGCAACAAGCCCAACAGGAATCCGAAGTCGCCCACCCGGTTGACGACGAAGGCCTTGGTGGCCGCGTCGCAGGCCGACTTGCGCTCGTACCAATGACCGATCAGGAGGTAGGAGCAGAGGCCGACCGCTTCCCAGAACACGAACAACTGCAGGAAGTTGTCCGCCATCACCAACATGAGCATGGAGAACGTGAAGAGGGCGATGTAGGCGAAGAAGCGCGCGTAACCTTTCTCGCCCTGCATGTAGCCGATCGTATAGACGTGGACCAGCGAGCTGACGGTCGTGACGAGGAGCAGCATGACGGCGGTCAGGCGGTCGATGGAGAGGCCCAAGCCGATCCGCAGGTCGCCGGAGGTCAGCCAGGTGTAGAGCGGCACCGAGATCGTCTGTCCGCCGGCCACCTCCAGGAACGCGAGCACCGAGAGCAGAAAGGACCCCGCCACCGCCGGCACGGCGATCCAGTGCGCCCGGTCCTTGATCCAGTGGCCGGCCAGGCCCACGATCAGGAAGGCGGCGAAAGGCAGGAGAGGAATCAGCGCGTACAACATAGAAAGTTCGTTATTCGTCGATCGTCATTCGTCAACCGCGGGAAGCAGACGGTCATCGGACAACGGGGTAGATCGCCTTTCTTTTCGATTGACGGATGACGAATGACCTCTTTTTACCATTTGAGCAACTGGAACTCGTCCACGTTGATGGTGGACTTGCTCCGGTAGAGGGCGATGATGATGGCCAACCCAACGGCGACCTCGGCGGCGGCCACCGTCAGCGTGAAGAAGACGAAGACCTGGCCGGCCACGTTGTGCAGGTAGTGCGAGAAGGCCACGAAGTTGATGTTGGTCGCGTTCAGCATCAGCTCCACGGAGAGCAGGATGATGATGATGTTGCGCCGGATCATCACCCCCACCAGGCCGGTGACGAACACGACCGCGCTCAGGATCACGTAATACGATAACGGAATCATTGTTCT
Organism: uncultured Nitrospira sp.; assembly: GCA_964552455.1. Lineage (GTDB taxonomy): Bacteria > Nitrospirota > Nitrospiria > Nitrospirales > Nitrospiraceae > VGXG01. The sequence goes on along the minus strand of CAZKHY010000173.1, from coordinate 4,218 downwards.
ATTCCTCGTGACGCGGCGCTCGCTTGAGGCTTATACGAGATACGCTTCACGCTTCACGCCCTCCGATGTCTTTCTTGGCCAGGACGATCGCCCCGATCATGGCCACCAGCAGGATCAGCGAGGCGACTTCGAAGGGGAAGAGGTACGTCGAGTAGAGCATCTCGCCGATCGTCTCGGTGTTGCCGCTCGCGCCCACCGCGCCTGTCTGATCCGGAAGGGGCGCCGCCGGCGCCACCGAAGAAAACCCGCGGAGGAAGGCCAGCATCAGCACCTCGGTCAGGATGGTCACGCCCAGAAGGGCTGCCAGGGGGAACTGGGCCTGGTAGCGCTCCTCGCGCTTGACGTTCAGGAGCATGACGACGAACAGGTACAGCACCAGGATGGCGCCGGCGTAGACGATGACCTGGACGGCCGCCAGGAATTCGGCCCGCAGCGTCACGTACAGCCCCGCCACGTGGAAGAACATGATCAGAAGGGACAGGGCGCTGTAGATGGGATTGCGCAGCGCCACCACCAGGACGGAGGTCAGGACGATCACGCCGGAAAAATAGAAGAAGAAAAGTTGTGCCACGGTGCCTGACCCTCTCGCCCTGCTCGCGCGTCAGCTCTCGATGACCGGTCTTCGCCCGCAACCACAAGGGCGTGGAGGATCGCGCTACGTCTCCTTCGGGGGCAAATTCTTGAATGCGACGTTGAAGAACGCCACGTTGGGATGCTGCAGCTCCAGCCGCTTCTCCCGCACCGGGAACGAACGGTCCCCGATGGCCAGCAATTGTTCCTTGTTCAAGCGCAGTTGGCGCTTGTCGTACACGGCCCACTCGTACTCGCGGGTCATGCCCAGCGCGTCCACCGGGCAGGCGTCCACGCAGAGCCCGCAGAACAGGCAGTGGGTCATGTCCATGTAGTATTCCTTGGAGTACCGCTTGGTCGGTTCGCCGGGCACCTCCGCGCTGATGACCTTGATGACCCGGGAGGGGCAGGCCGCCTCGCAGAGGTCGCAGCCCACGCACTTCTCCGTGCCGTCGTCGTAGCGGAGCAGCGCCAACATGCCCCGGTAGCTGTCCGGCAGCGTCCGCTTCTCGTGCGGGTACTGCAGCGTGATCGGTTTGTAGTGCAGCAGATGCATGAGCGTGGCCTTCATCCCGATCAGGATCTCGTAGAAGACGATGGTCTTCAGCCAGGACTTCAAGCGAGCCGTGTATGCGCCGTTCATCTGCGCCATCGTGCGTTTCTTGCTATCAGCTATTCGCCATCAGCCATTCGCTCTTGCTGCTCCGCTCACCCCTTCGGAAACAGATAGGCCGCGATGGACGTCACAAGGATGTTGCCCAGCGCGATCGGGAGCATCACCTTCCAGCCGAACCGCATGAGCTGGTCATAGCGCAGGCGCGGCAGCGTCGCGCGCAGCCAGAAGAACAGGAACAGGAAGAAGTACACCTTGACCGCGAACCAGATGACGCCCTCCACCCAGGCCAGGCTTTCCGGTGCCAGGGTGCCGGGGTACGGCGCGGTCCAGCCGCCCAGGAACAGCGCGGCGGCGATGCAGGAGACCAGGATCATGTTGGCGTATTCGGCCAGGAAGAAGAAGGCGAACCGCATCCCGCTGTATTCGGTGAAGAAGCCCGCCACCAGCTCGCTTTCGGCTTCGGGCAGGTCGAACGGCACCCGGTTGGTTTCCGCTACGGCCGAGATGACGTAGACGACGAACGCGAAGATCTGCGGGAAGGGGAAGGCAAAGATGTACCAGTGCCAGAATCCGCCCGCCTGGGCTTCGGTGATCTTCACCAGGCTGAGCGAGCCGGCCAGCAGCAGCACGCCCACGATGGCCAGGCCGACGTTCAATTCGTAGCTGATCACCTGGGCGGCCGAGCGCAGGCCTCCCAGCAGGGAATACTTGCTGTTGGACGCCCATCCTCCCAGGATGATCCCGTAAGCGCCGATCGAGGTGAAGGCCAGGATGTAGAGGATGCCGATGTTGATGTCGCTGATCACGAACGGCTTGAACTCGTGGCCGAACAACTCGACGGTCCCGCTGGGACCGAAGGGGACCACTGCGAAGCCGATCAGGGCCGGGACCAGCGCGAGGATCGGCGCCAGGCTGAAGAGGAACTTGTTGGCTCCGGCCGGGATGATGTCTTCCTTGAAGAAGAGCTTCAGCCCGTCCGCGATGGGCTGGAGGATGCCGTAGGGGCCGACTTCCATGGGGCCCATCCGATCCTGCATCCAGCCGAGCACCTTCCGTTCCGCCAGGGTCAGCACCATCACGGTCAGCAGGACGATGCCCATGACCACGGCGATCTGGGCCAGTGAGAACGCCAGTTTCAATCCGACTTCAGCCATAGATGAGTCCCTCGAGTTAGAAAGTCAGAAAGTCTACAAGGTCTGAAAGTCGTAAAGTCCAAAGTCACCTCCAGCCGTCTGCGACTTTCGACTTGATGGACTTGATAACTTTGCGACTCTCACGCGCGTTCGACTTTCACGCGCGTGAGCTTGTAAGACGGCGTCTGCGTCGCCGGGTCCGTCGATACGGCCAGGAGCCGGCGCGCCTCCTGATCGAAATGCTCCGGGAAGATGGCCAGGCCGGCCGGCACACGGTCCGCCAGCTTGACGGTCGTGGTCATCTCGCCGAGGCTGTTGGAGACCCGGACCCGGTCGCCCTCGGCCAGCCCCAGCCTGGTTGCCTCCATCGGGTTCAGCGAGAGGACGCCCTCGGGCTGAACCTGCAGCAACCCCTTGGCGCGGGTCGAGAATTTGCCCGAATGGAACAGCGTCTGCGACACCAGCAACGTCAGGCT
>CAZKHY010000173.1:0-1323 GCA_964552455.1 uncultured Nitrospira sp. | reverse complement strand
GCATACCGGGCGGCCAGGTCCCCACTATAGCCGGTCTTGAGGTAACTCTCCACCACCGCGTTGTCCGGGCGAGGGGGGGTGGGGGCCGGGCCCAGGAGTCCGTAGCCGGGGATCAGGCTTCTGATCTCTTTGAGCAGCTCCTGCGCCTCCCCGTATTCGAGCGGGTAGCCCATCAGGACCGACAGGGCGGAGAGGATCTCCCAGTCCGGCCGGCTTTCGCCGATGGGCTCGATGGCATGGCGCACCGCCTGCACGTGTCCTTCGGTATTGGTGAAGGTCCCGTCCTTTTCCGCGTAGGAACAGGCCGGCAGGACCACGTGGGCGAGCTGTGCCGTTTCGGTGAGGAACAGTTCCTGGCAGACCAGCAAGTCCAGTTTTTGCAAAGCGTCCGTGGCCCCCGCCGAAGGGGGCAAGGAGCCGACCGGGTTTTCCCCGACCACGAACAGGGCCTTGATCGAGCCGGTGCGGGCCCCTTCGAGCATCTCCATGAGGCTCTTGCCTTGCCCCTGCGGCAGCTCTTCCTTCCAGAACTGTGCGAGTTTCGCCCTGACCGCCTGGTCGTTCACGTCGGAAGGGCCCGGCAGGTACTCGGGGACGGCGCCCATTTCCACGGCTCCCTGGTCGTTGTTCTCTTCGGCCAGCGGGGCCAGGCCGCTTCCCGGCAGGCCGTGGTGACCGGTGAGCAGCAGCAGGTCCAGGAGCGTCGTGGCGAGCCCCGATCCGTCCGGTGCGCGCAGGACCCCCTGTCCCACGAGGATCACGGCGCGGGCCGCGCGGGCAAACGAACGGGCCGCTTCGATGAAGGACTGCGACGAGGAGCCGGTCGCGCGCTCGATCGCCGGCCAGGAGAGGGCTCGCACCGCCCCGCTGATCGCCTGTACGTAGGCCGGGGCTTTCTGCGCGAGGGGCTGGGCGACGAGGTTGTTCTCGACCACGGCCTTGATCAACCCCAGCACCGCCGCCTTGAACCGGTCCGGCTGGACGGCAAAATGATGGGCCGCCAGGTTCGCGATGTTGCTGATCGTGCCGACGGCCGGCTCCAGCGCCTCGATCGTCAGGAGCGTCGCCCGCCGCTTCTTGACCGCCTCCTTGACCTTCAGGCCCGTGATCGGGTTGGTCTCGGTGACGTTCGTGCCGACCAGCAGCAGGGCCTCGGCGCCGACGATGTCCTCGAAGGACACCGTCCAGCGGTGGGTGCCCTGGACGCGCCGGAGCGCCCGGACGGCGTTGACCTGTCCGTAACGGGCGCTGCTGTCGATGTTGGCGGTGCCGACCGCCAGCCGCATGAACTTCTGGAACAGGTAGAGGTCTTCGTTCGTGCAG
>CAZKHY010000172.1:0-5479 GCA_964552455.1 uncultured Nitrospira sp. | reverse complement strand
TGAAGCTCGTCCAGCGCGCCTTCTTGGGTCAGTGGCTATGCCCATGGCCGTCAGAACCAGGCATGGTGACCTCTTTTTCGGGCACCGTCACACTGCTCAACGGGGGCGAACTCCAGATGACCTCGTTGCCCGGCGCCAAGTCCGCCGCCTTCATGAAGTGCGGATTCGCTTCGCCCTCTTTTCCCATCTTGTACAAGACCATGCCGAGATTGTAATGCGCTTCGGCCAGCATCAGCGAGGCTTGGATGGCCGCCTCGAAATGCTGCCGGGCGTTGTCAAGCTGGCCCTGGTTGTACGCTTTGATGCCCTCGTCATTATGACGGGCAGCGGCCTGCTTCGTGCCGGCTGGTGCCGGCAACAGTTTCCCTTTTGAGCCGGCCAGGCATCCACTGAGGCCCAGTGCTCCCGCCAATACGATCATCAATGCGACCTGTTTGAACGTCACAGAATTCTCCTTTGGGGTGTCTCCAAGATAATGATGTTGCTGAGAACGCAACGTCCCAGCCAATGAGCAACCACTGTTCGCCTTCTATCGATGTCCATGACGGTGATGGAGTTCAGAGACGTGCGCATGATCATGGGTTAGGGCGATATGCCGATGCCTGTGCGCATGCGGCTCATCGACTGCGTGTGTGTCCTCGTGCTCGTGTTCGTGATGTTCGCCGTGCACGTGGGCATGCTTGTGCTCCAGTTCCTCGTGCGTATGCTCGTGCGCATGATGAGCGCGGAGGAGCAGTGCCACGCCTCCGGCCATCAGGAGGGCGGCGAGGATCTCACTCGCTCCCCATCGCTCGCCTAAAAAGGGGACCGCCGCGACGGCGCCCACGAAAGGAGCTGTGGCGAAGTAGCCCGCTCCCCGCGCCGCGCCTAAGAGCCGCAGCGCGTGCGTGTCCAGCACCAGGCTCAGACCGTAACTGATGAGCCCCAGCGCGAGCGCACACCCGAATACTCGGATACCGGGCATGGTCTGCCCGGTGGCCGCGGCGAGCGCCAGGCTACAGGTGCCGGCGCTGAGCGTCTTGATCCTGGTCACTACGACCGGATCGCGGAGCGAGAGCCGCTGCGTCAGGTTGTTGTCGAGAGCCCAGCACAGGCAGGCTCCTCCAAGCGCCAAGAAGCCCCACGCGTCCGCGGGCAGCGCCCCTGGGCGGTAACTGAGCACTATCGCCCCGCCAAAGATTAAGGTCGCTCCGGCGACCTCCCGACGTGCCAAGTGTTCCCGGAACAAGGCGACCGCGAGCCCGATCGTCAACGGCGCTTCCAGGTTCAGCAACAACGACGTCAAGACCGCGGAGAGGCGCTGCAACCCCCACAGCATGAGACGGGTCCCAGGACGCCACCGGGTCAAGACAATGCCGATGAGCAACCATCGATCGGATAGTCCGACCTGCGCTTCACGCCTGGCGGTTGCAGAGCCACGGTAGAACAGCACCTCAAAGGCAAACAGTCCTGCCCCGGCTCCCAGGTACAACAGGCCCGCAATGAGCAGGGGGCCTGCTTCGGGAAGGAGGAGCTTGGCAAGCGGGGGGCTGACGCCAAACAGGGCCGCGGCGGACAGTCCGTACGCCGCGCCCCTCAACTGCGGAGAGAAGAAGAGTGAACGCATTCTACTGACCATCCCCCTTGAATGGGCGGCGGCTGCTTCTCGCTTCGACCCGCCAGCGCCAGATGACATAGAGGGCCGGAATCACGACCAGCGTAAGCAGCATCGCGGTGAAGACGCCGCCGACCATGGGCGCGGCGAGGCGCTTCATGACATCGGCGCCGGTGCCAGTCGCCCACATCACAGGGAGGAGACCGAGAATGTTGGCGAGCGAGGTCATGCTGACCGCTCGGATCCGCACCAGCGCCCCTTCCTGTACGGTTTCAATCAGATCTTGAAGCGTGCGCAGCGTCCCGGCCTTCTGCCGGCGAGCGCAGGCCTCATCGAGGTATGCGAGCATGACGGCGCTGGTCTCAGCCCCGACACCGGCGAGAGCGATCAGACCGACCCAGACCGCGATACTCATGTTGTACCCGAGCAGGGACAGCGACCAGATCCCTCCCACCATGGACAGGGGGACTCCGAGGAGGACCATCAGGGATTCCGCCACGGAGCGGAACGTGAAGTAGTAGAGGACGAAAATGATGGCGATCGTGAGCGGGATAAAGATCGTGAGCCGTTCTCGCACACGCTGCATGTATTCATACTGTCCCGACCAAGTCAGGAAATATCCAGTGGGCAGCGTCACTTTCTCGCGGACCACCCGCTTGAGATCTTCCACGTAGCTCCCCACGTCCCGGCCCGCCATGTCCACATAGACATATCCGGCGAGCATGGCGTTCTCATCCCGGACCATCGGCGGGCCGGTGACAAACCGTAAGGTAGTGAGCTGCTCGAGCGGGACCTGGGCGCCACTTGGCGTATCCACCAGCACCCGCCTGAGCTTGTCGGGGTCGTCGCGCAGTTCGCGGAGGTAGCGCAGGTTGACCGGGTAGCGCTCCCGTCCCTCGATCGTGGTCGTGATGTTTTCGCCGCCGATCGCCGACTCGATGATTCGCCCGATATCCATCAGCTTGAGCCCATAGCGGGCGATCTCGTCGCGGTTGATGTCAAAGTCCAGGAAGTAGCCGCTCGACACGCGCTCGGCATAGACGCTCCGTGTTCCCGGCACTTCTTTCAGGACCATCTCCATATGCTGCCCGATCCGCTCGATCTCCTTGAGGTCCGGCCCGAAGATTTTGATCCCGACTGGGGTCCGCACTCCGGTGGTCAGCATGTCGATGCGCGCCTTGATGGGCATGGTCCAGGCGTTGGTCACGCCGGGAAGCTGCAAGGCCTTGTCCATCTCATCGATGAGGCTCTCATAGGTCACGCCGGGCCGCCACTGGTCCTTGGGCTTCAGCTCGACCACCACCTCCATCATGCTGAACGGGGCGGGATCGGTCGAGGTCTCCGCCCGCCCGGCTTTGCCACAGACCCACTCCACTTCCGGGAACGTTCGCAGCTTGCGGTCCATGATTTGCAGCAGCCGCCCCGCTTCGGTGACGGAGAGACCCGGCAGCGTCGTCGGCATGTAGAGAATCGTGCCTTCGTACAGAGGGGGCATGAACTCGGCGCCCAGACGAAGAAATGGCGGGATCGTGAGCAGCGTGAGCGTCACGGCGCCCGCGATCACAGACCAGCGAAATCGTAGGGCCAGGCGGAGGACCGGCGCGTACAGCCGCTGCAGGGTGCGAGTGATCGGGTGGCGCTGCTCGGAGAGGATGCGGCCACGGACCAGGATTGGCAGAAGCGCCGGAATGAGGGTGATGGCGAGGAAGGCGCTCATCGCAATGGCCAGATTTTTCGTCACCGCCAAGGGTCGGAACAGCCGCCCCTCCTGAGCTTCGAGGGTGAAGACCGGCATGAAGGCAATCGCGATGACCAGGAGCGAGGCGAAGATCGAGGGCCCGACCTCTTTGGCCGAATCGATGAGGACCTGCGTCCGGTCCCCCGGCCTGCCGGCGCGCTCCCATTCTTCCAGCCGCCGATGGGCGTTGTCCACCATGACGATGGAGGCGTCCACCATGTCGCCGATCGCCACGATAATGCCGCCAATCGACATGATGTTCATGCCTGTGCCGAAATACCAAATCGGGATGAAGGAAATGAGCACGCCGATCGGAAGTGTCAGGATCGGCATCAACGCCGAGCGCAGGTGGAGCAGGAAGCCGATGAGCAAGGCACAGACGACGATCAATTCTTCAATCAGGTTTTCTTGGATCGTGGCTATGGATTCCCGAATCAGGTCGCTGCGATCATAGGTCGTCACCACCTTGACGCCTTTGGGCATTGAGGGCTCCAGCTCCTTGAGCTTCGCCTTCAGCCGCTCGATCACCGTCAAGGCGTTTTCGCCGAACCGCATGACGACGATCCCGCCCGCCACTTCGCCCTGCCCGTCCAGCTCGACGAGGCCGCGGCGCATGTCCGGACCCAGGCGCACCGTCGCGACATCCCGCAGAAGAATGGGTGTGCCCTTCTCATTGACACCCGCCGCGATTTTTTCGATGTCCTCCACCCGCTGGATATAGCCGCGCCCGCGGACCAAGTATTCGATCCCGGAGAACTCCACGACCCGACCGCCCACGTCGTTATTACTGTCGCGGATCCGTTCAACAATGTCTGACAAGGAGAGCCGGTAGGCGAGAACCTTCGTGGGATCCAGGTTGACCTGGTACTGGCGCACGAAGCCGCCGATGCTGGCCACCTCCGCCACCCCCTCGACGGTCCGCAGCCAGTAGCGGAGGTACCAGTCCTGAAAACTTCGGAGCGAGGCGAGATCATGCTCACCGGATTCATCGATCAGCGCATACTGAAAGACCCATCCCACTCCAGTCGCATCTGGCCCAAGTTGCGGCGTCACACCAGCCGGCAGCCGGCCTGAGAGCTGGCTCAAATATTCGAGCACCCTTGACCGGGCCCAGTAGATATCCGTCCCGTCTTTGAAGAGGACGTAGACGTAGGAGTAGCCGAAGTCGGAGAACCCTCGCACCACCGTCACCTTGGGCGCAGACAGCAGCGCTGTGACGATTGGATAGGTCACCTGATCTTCCACGAGGTTCGGAGACCGTCCAGGCCAGGTGGTATAGACAATCACCTGGGTATCGGAGAGGTCCGGTAGGGCGTCAACAGGCGTGTGCTGCAACGCCCAGAGTCCGGCTGAGCCTAGGGCAAACACGAACAAAAAGACGATGAAGCGGTTCCTGGCGCTGAACTCAATGATCTTTTCTACCATCCACTCCCTCTCCCCTCGCAGGCGCGGATCGGTCTATCAGTGCTTCATCCCACCCATGCCGCCCATACTCTCGACGGCCGCCTTCAACTGACTCTCCGAGTCAATGAGGAAATTCGCTGATGTGACAATGTGATCTCCTTCTTTGAGCCCTTCCACGACCTCCACGTAATCGCCCGTTTTCGCCCCCAAGGTAACGGTCCGCCACTCCAGCTGGCCGCCCCCGTGATGAATGAAGATGACGTGCCGTTGCCCGGATTCCAGGATCGCGTTCCGCGGGACGGCCAGTCGAGTCCCGAGAGGAATCTTGAGTTCCACATTGGCGTACATGTCCGGCTTGAGCTTTTCGCCGGGGTTCTCCAGCTCAAATCGGACCTTGGCGGTGCGCGTCTTCGGATCCAGCGTGGGATAGATAAACCCGACATGGCCGTGCAGCCTCGTGCTTGGATCATAGGAGAGCGTGACCGTTGCGCCCTGACCGACCTTAATGAAGGGCAATTCGTACTCGTAGATGTCGGCGAAGATCCAGATGTGCGACAGATCCGCGATCATGTACAGCTCGGTGCCGGGACTGACGTAGGTTCCCCTCCGCGCCTCCATCCTCGTCACTGTTCCTGTGATCGGCGAATGGAGCGGAAGCGTTCGCAAGACCTTCCCCGTTTGCTCAAGCTCCCGGATATGATCTTCGGTGATGTCCCACAATTGGAACCGGCGCCGGGTGGCTT
>CAZKHY010000171.1:0-5552 GCA_964552455.1 uncultured Nitrospira sp. | reverse complement strand
TGTGCAACTGGCGTCGATTACGATGCTGCTCAAGCAATTTTGAGATAGGTTCTAGTGGGAGGATTCCTGGGCGGCGCCATTGCCACGGCCGCGGAGATTCATTTTGTTGCAGGCGAGCTGTCGAAGGATCATGCAATCTGGCATCCTGGCCAGATCATCATCGACAACACGGTCGATCTCAAGGGTGGCCTGGTGTTTGTCCTAGAGAACCCTACCAACACTGAGCATGGTTTTGCCGTCCAAGGCCTTATGCAACAAATACCCGCGGAAAACAGAATGGAGATCACCCTGGGTGGCGGGGATATCGATGTGATGGATTTTACCTTCAAACCCATCAAGGTTATCGTCCCCCCGCATTCGACGAAGCGGATTCAGGTCGGGACTCAGCCCCTTGAGGGTGCCCAAGCGGAGGGACGGCGCTTTCGGTATTTCTGCCCCATTCATAAGGCTATGCATTTGGCAGGGTCAATCTATGTGGAACGGTAGTTGTTCTGAGTAGTAACGATGGAGGAGTCGCTCAAGAACTGTCGGATGAGCCCAATTGCGTGCTTGTCCGAACGAGGGCTACCAAGTCTGACGCTCTGATGGGCTAAGGATGAAGGCACGAGTATACGGAGGATTGGTGCTTGTTGAGGGGAGGAAGAGGGATAGAGGCATGCACAGTCCTTCCGATGCAAGACGCGATAGGGGAAGTTGGCTAACTTACAAACGGAATAAGCAGCGAATCACGGTTCCCTGTGCCAGCCCAAACCGATGAAAACTCGATTCAGTCTCGGGAGTTCAGCGCAGGATGCAACAGGGGGGCACTTGTCTGTTCGCTGCTAATACCAATGATGGGATGTGGGTTGTTTCAGTCAGAGGAGGGAAGCTTCTTAAAGAAGGCTCTGGCGCACCATGTGACCCAAGAACAAATTCAGCAACAGTGGAAAGCCCCCACGCAAGTTGAACCTCTAGGGGACGGCTGGACGGAATGGGATTACTATCGGCACACCTATACAGGCGGTGATCTCAATGGCCCTGGGAAGGATTTCTGCGATAAATATGTGCTCCGCTTCGATAAGCAAGGCATTCTTCAGGTATGGCGTCGGGAGGATTGTTCCTCCCAAGGTGAAACCAGAACGTTGGATTAAAGCCGCCGGTCACGCAATAGCTCGGCCAGTCTTCATCGCGATGTTTCTGAGATTTGTGGGTCCAGTTCCGTAGGATACCTTGCTGGTCGAAGGTGAGCACGTATTCGTCGCACCAAGATCCGGTCACGGACCAGTCGTTGTTCCCCCCTTCCTCGGCAGCTCTAATCTGATAAATCCAAATCGTATCTCCGGCCTTAGAACGCGAAACTAGATACGGTGTTCCAAGATGCTCCCGAATTTCGGCCTGGCTTGCTCGGTCCTGTGCCGACTTCAGGTAGAGTGTTTCCTTGGCAACGAAGAGAGCACAACCGGTTTCCGCTAGGACCAACCCAACGAGCGCAGCCTTGATGAACATCTTCATTCTAATCCCTCCCTGCCAAATTTATGACTTTTACAATGCGAAAAGGAAGCAATTAGCAAACCAATAACTTTCTCTGCCTAAGTGGTCAACGCCCCCCCCTCACTTCTAGTACAACCCCCGCTCCTCGCTTTCGACTGTCATTAAAACAATGACGTGTCGAACCTCTTCTTATTCGACAGGAAAATCGAAGTCTCAAGGATAGTGCCTAGACGTTTGGTGCGGTATGGAACGAGTCATGGGACTCAACCAGTCAACGTGTCTGGGGCGACGCGTTATCAGTTGAGCTGTTTCTGATCTCAATGCCAGTCACGGCAGAGGCCGGAACAGCATTCAGCAGCAAATCTGGCGGCTACATGTTCAATAACCAGGATGGAGGTATGCCATGACGTGTGGGACGACTAGCTGGATACGCTCGCTTGTTGTGGGTGCAACGGTGATGCTCGCCTTGGCTCGCCCTGCTCTTGCCGACTACGAAGTAATCGAAGTGGCGAACGGCGGCACGATCAAAGGCGCGGCGACTTGGAAAGGGGAGCTCCCGAAAGTCCCGCCGCTCAAGGTCTTTGCCGATATGGATACTTGCGGAGAGATGGTGGATTCACCGGTTCTCCAAATCGATCCGAAGACCAAAGGGTTGCGGTTCGTGCTGGTCTATCTGGAAAAAGTCGAGAAGGGAAAGGCTCCAGAATCGAAGTATTGGCTGCATATGGGGAAAAGCGACAAAGACCCCCACAGCCGAAGATGTCTGTTTGAAGAACATGTCTTCCCCTTTGTGCGGACAGCTGACGTCGCAGTGATTAATTTTGACCCTATCCTCCACAATCCGCATTTCTTCAATGAAAAGCACGCCAGTCTGTTCAACATCGCCATGCCCACACCGAATCGAGAGATCGACAAAAAGATCCTCCGGGCGCACGGGGTCGGGATGCGGTTTCAGTGCGATGTGCACGTCCACATGAATGCGTGGATGGCGGCCTTCGAGCACCCGTATTTTGCCCTCACGGATGAGCATGGGCGGTTTGAGATCACAGGGGTCCCACCTGGCACGTACACCCTTACAGCCTGGCACGAGGGGTATGACATTGTGAGGTTCATCTCCTCCCGGCCCACTTATGACGACCCACACATCATCCAGAAAGAAATCACGGTCAAGCCGAACGAAACTGTGGAGACGCAGTTTGAGTTTCCGGTCCGAAAGGTGGAGGTGCAGTGGAAGATCGCCGGTGGGAGCGACAATGAAGCTGAAGGGGGGTGATACCAGGCAGGGATAACCAGGACCTTTTGTGAACGGGAGGTCGTATTGCCATGACGAAGAAGCTGCGGACGCGAAGCATCGTCGCTTGTGTGCTGGGCCTCATTGCCTTGCTTAGTTATGAGTGGAGCAGTCTTGTGCAAAAGGCGGAAGCTATCCCAGCGTTCGCCCGCAAGTACGACTTTAAATGCAATGTCTGCCACGTGCCTGGCTTTCCCAAATTGAATGACTTCGGCAACCTCTTTCGTGACCGGGGCTATCAGTTGGGGTCCGATGCGGATCTCCCCACCTATGAAGGCATTGGCATGGGCTTCTGGCCGGTTTCGTTCCGGACAACCGTAGGATATCAAGCCGCCAGCACGCGGCTGGATGGAACTGGGGCGTCCACCGGTGGGGTCGGGTTTACGGGTCTCGACATCCTGAGTTTCGGCACGCTGCACCGCGACATCGCTCATCGCATTGTATTTAACGGCTTTCAACAACAACAATTCGGCCTGGCTCCCGGCACCATGGACCTGGAGAGCGCATTCGTCAAGTTGATGCGGCTGGAAAAATACGTGGGGATCAAGAGCAATTCCGGCGACTATCTCCTCAACCTCGGGATCGGCAAGTTTGAGTTGGATGTGCCCTTTAGTGAGAAACGCAGTCCCACGCTCAACACGCAAATCGTCATGTATCATTATCAGCCGGGCACGCCTTATCAATCGGGCACCATGACCTTTTCTCCGACGATCGCGTCCTTCAACACCTACGGCAATCCCAATACGTTTGCTATCGGGAACAACCAGCCGGGGATTGAATTGACCGGCCTCAAGAAAACGTCGGCCACCAATGGATTTTTCCGATACAGCCTCGCCGCGCTCACTACGAATACGTTCGGCGGGACGCTGGCTGGGTGCCCGACAGGGCAGACCTGTAGTACGGGAGGGAACAACTTCAACTTCTACGGTCATATGACTCAATCCTTCGGGGGGTACGGCATTGTGACCGGCCACCGGATTGGGATCTTCGGAGCGTACGGGACGGCTCCGACGACCGTGAATGGAGCGTGTCTCAATTGCCCGGGTACGGGAGGCAATCAACAGCCATTTAGCCGGATCGGGATCGACCTAAGTACCACCTATAACGGAGAGTGGAACCTCTTCGGGGCCTTTATGCATGGCTGGATGGACAAGAACATGTTCCTGGGACAGAGCACCACCTTCGCGCCGGGGGGCGTGGTGACCAATCCACAGGATGCATCCTGGAACGGAGCCTTTGTGGAATTGGATTATTATCCGACTCTCTTGCCGATTCTCGGGATGCCGGACTGGTTCTTTTCGTATCGGTATGATGTCATTCGCAACGTCCGTCAAGGCTCATCCCGTGCCCCCAATGACTATAATGATGTGGATTCCCATACTTTCTTGGTTCGATATTTTATCCATCAAAGCACACGTACGGATGTGGCGCTCCATGCCGAATACAATACCTATCGGGACAAAAAGGTGGGCGCCGGGGGCGGCGACTTGCTGGGACAAACCATGCTGTTGGGAGTGGATTTCGCTTTCTGAGGCCGTCATCGCTAGGGCATAATATTCATCTTGATTCAGACGATGGGCACGTCTCATAATTGAACGCGCGAGGCCGTCGGAATGGAGTAAACTCTGCCCCTTCAGGATAAGCTAGAGCCAAGTTGGCAGGGCTGGATTTCGTTCTCCTTGTACTCACAGATGGGAGACGGCTGGGAACACGTGCGGGCGAGGGGAATCTCTTTCTGGCTAAAGAGGCATCCCGCTCGCATGATCGGATTCCTGGTTGCTATCTCCTCAGCGGCATGGCTCACTGCGGGCTGTACTGTACCAGGACGTGCACCACACCTTGTCTGTGAGACCTGCCGTATCGTCTGCGGGGAATGCGAAGAACCGGATCGGTTTGTCCGGCTTCAAGGGCCACCATCTCACCATCCGAGGGACCGATACCCTCACTTTTCCCATCCCGCACGTCTACGTCCCGAAGACTGGGTAACGATCCTCAGAAGCATTCACGTGCAAAAACAAGGACAAATGTTTCTAGAACCTATCTCAAAATTGAAAAGGCCCCGTTCCTCTGGAAGTCGGTTGGGCAAGTTGAGAGCTTTGAGGGCTGTTTTCCCGGGAAAACAGCAATTTGTTGATGACTCAGGACTGTCATGGAACTCGCAGCCCCGGTCGGCAACCGATTTTGAGATAGGTTCTAGGCAAGCCAGTTAAGGGAAGAGGCAGTCGGACACGGCCGTTATCCTTCAATATCTAGTCCAAGGCCGATCCTGGCCCTCAAGAGGTCATGCCGAGTGAGGGAGTACGCCACCTTCCCATCTCTCTCGACCGGAAGATTCAACAAATGTTTCTCCTTCATGATCCTGATCGCCTCTGCAATGGTCGTGGACTCATGGACCGCGATGGGCTCCTTGGTCATAATCTCTTCAGCCGTGAGCTTGCTTAAGTCTTGCCCTGACTCAAGCGCGCCCAGTAGGTCAAACTCACTGATGAATCCGATGAACGTACCTTTACGGTCGACGACCGGTGCCCCTGGCGTGTGAGTAGACAAGAGCTCAACTGCGATCGCCAATCCGTTCTGTCCCGCGTGAAAGAGCAACTCGTTGGTTCCCACTATCTGGCCCACCGTTTTGAACCCTCCGCCTGGAACGCCCGGGATGCTCATGCTGCCCTCCTTTTTTGCATCGCGGTTTTTGATGGCAAGCCCCGACAGAAAAGCGCGAACACTTGCCTTTCTAGACTAGAACCTATCTCAAAATGGTTGTGTCGATGACGGCAACCCCCTACAATGCGCG
>CAZKHY010000170.1:0-5625 GCA_964552455.1 uncultured Nitrospira sp. | reverse complement strand
GGGATTTTAAGTCCCTGGCGTCTGCCATTCCGCCACTCCGGCGCAGTCTCTGCCCAACGGACCAGGAAAGACTCTAGGGTGTCGATACCAGCGGAGGATACAGGAGCGGATGGGGCCTTTCAAGGAAAGACGGTCACTCAGTGCACGAGTTCGAGGTCGGAGGGCCAGGGCTGTTCCTTGCCCAGTGACGTGAGGGCGGGGCTCGCCGTTCCCCTGGCGCTGAAGAGGTATTCGCGGGCCCTCATCTGCCAGCCCTCCCCGGAAGAGAAGCCCAGCACCACGTTCACCAGCCACCAATGCAGATCCGGATCATCCGGCTCATTCCAACTCTCCACCTCTTCGATTCCAAATAAGTGACAGCCACAGGAGGCAAAGACCGGCGCCAGGTAGCCATGATAAATCGAGCGCAACGGCCCGTCCCAGTCCTGCGGGGACTGCCGGGCCATCACGTCTTCACTTGTCGTGGGTCGCTCTCGACAGGAAGGATCGACGGAGCGGCAGGAAGCCTCGGCCGGAGCCATCGAGAGGGCGAGCCAGCACAGGGCCACCGGCGCCATCGCTGCTGTGCGGTATGGGTGAGCGAGGGTCATCACGAATCCTCCCCTCTTTCATACCTGGTCTCCTTATCGGCAGGGTTGCCTTCGGGGTTGAGCCCTCTGGATATTTTGTCCTTTTTATTTTCCGCCAAGATTTCGCATCAGGATTTCGGAGAAAGGCACGGAGCCCGCTGGAAAATTGAGAGGATAGAAGCAAGAACGGCCTGGACCGGAGGTGGCCCAGGCCGTCCGAGAGGTCGGGGCGGTGGGGTGGAAAGGGGTCGGCCCGACCAGTGATGGAGATGCCGATCCTTCAGGAGGCGATCAGGCGGCTTCGACGACCCGCTGATTCTCCTTTTTCGCCATGAGCGACTTGCCGCTCTCGATCGCCCGCTCGACTCCCGTTTTCACGCTGCGGCCGAACCTGGTCGCTTCCACTTGCGCCTTCCTGGCATAGTGCCGGATCTGTCTCCGCGTCTCGACGCCGGACTGAGGCGCAAACAACAGTCCCAGCCCCGCTCCGATCACCGCGCCGCCCGCGATCAACGCCGCCGCCTTCGCCACTTGCCGTCCTTCGGTCGTCATGGTCCTACCTCCTTCTTGTGAGTGAAACAGTGGTGATTGAATCCCTGCCTTCTTCGCTTGTGTATTCACCATTCTGTCACAGCAGTATCCGTGCCACGGTGAAAAATTTCAAATTCCAAATGGAAATCAATTATTTAAAAATTTTCCCGGAAAGACCGGCCGCTTCGCAGGCGTAGCTTTTGTGCAACAAGCCACAGGGCACCGTCCCAGAAAGAAGACATTCGCTCGAATCGGGAATGCGGAGGCAGAACAATGCGAGGGATAGGCCGCTGTTTGTCTTATTGAGGGCGCGACTGAAGAAGGTGAATCGCTTTGTGTTGCGTGTCGAGGGCTTCCTGCTGCAACCCTTGCGCTTCGTACACGGCCGCCAGGTTCACCAGACTGGCGGCTTCCCGCACCGGGTCGCGCAGCGCACGGTAGAGCGCCAGAGCTCGTTCGTAATACTCCAGCGCCAACGTCGGGTTCCCTTCTTCCTGGTGCAAGCTGCCCAACAGGGACCAAGTGTCGGCCTCCAGAGACCGGTCTTTCAACGACTGGTAGAGCGCCAGCGCCCGCCAGGCGAACTTCGCCCCTTCCGCCGAACGGTCATCGGCCTTGTAGAGTCTTGCCAGGCGGACCCTGAGGCCTGCTTCGGTCCGGATGTCCCGCTGGGCTTCGGCCAGCCTGAGCCCCTCCTCATAGAACGCCAGGGCGGCCACCCGGTCATCGCCCTTGACGTGGCTGTCTCCCATGGCCGTCAGGATCACCATCTCCTGTGCATAGTCCTCCCGTCCCTGCGCATCCTTCAACGCCTTCTGGAGCACGGCCTGTCCTTCCGCCGTCTGCCCCTGCGCGAGGAAGAGGCCGCCCAATCGGATCAGGCTCTCCGTACGGCCAGCCCGATTTTGTGCCCGAAGAAACAAGTCTCCCGCCCCTTCATACGCCTGTTGCGCCTCAGCCGTCTTGCCCAGTGTTTCCGAGATGCGTCCCAAGCCCAGCAAGGCCTGCGCATGGGCCCCGTCTTCCGTCGCCGCCAGAAGAGGCACCGCCTCATGCAGCGACGCATAGGCCTCCGCCTGGCGGCCTTGTCGCTCCTGCACCCGTGCGACCCGGACCAGCGCCGTCGCCTCACCCCGCCGATCTTTCTTCGCACGGAACGTCGCCAGGGCCCGCCGGTAATAAGGCAGGGCTTCGAGGAGGTGATTCTGCACCTCATGGAGATCGCCGATCTTGATCAGCTCCTCGCCGTCAAGCGCGCGCGCGGAGGCGGTGCGTTCGATCAGGAATGACGGATCCGGCCCGGCCGCGATCGGGCCGACGCGACTCCCCTGCATGGAAAGGGCGCGCGTCTCCGGGAACAAGGCCGACGGGATTCCCGTGCAGAGGGCTATGAGGACGAGGCAGAACCTACGCACAGGCCTATCATACATCCGACGCGTCATCGGCGCCAGCCCGCATTATTCGTGACGGTTCGTCGCGAAATCGCGCGGACGCGTCGCGAGAGGGGCAAGCGCAGCCAGGAAGAAGGGAGGCGTCCTCCCTGCAGGACGTTGACCGACTGAGCGGCGAACACGCCGGGGACCCGTTGCTCCGGGAATGCAACGGGTGCCCAGCCGCGTATCCGCGATTACAGTAGAAGCGCTCATGAATAATGCGGACTAAAGAATCCCGTCACTTGCAAATAGCCGGCGGGCTGCTTACTATGGCCGCGACAATCGGGCCGTCCCGTTCATTTTCATTCGTGCTCGTGCAGGTCCCTGTCCGCACAGACGGTTGAGGAACAGCCTATGATTCAGTACCCGAACATCGACCCGGTCTTTCTCCGGCTCGGCCCCTTGCAACTGCGGTGGTACGGCCTGATGTATCTGCTCGGCTTGGCCGCCGCCTACTTTGTGATCAAGCTCCGCGTCGCCGCACACAAGATCGCCATGTCGACCGAGCAAATCTACGACATGATCGTCTATGCGGCGGTGGGAGTCTTTATCGGGGGCCGGCTGGGCTATACCCTGTTTTACAACTTGCGGTATTACCTCGAACATCCCACCAAGATCGTTGCGGTCTGGGAAGGCGGCATGTCGTTTCATGGAGGCTTGCTGGGCGTGATCGTCGCGCTCCTGCTGTTCAGCCGGCGCCGCGGCATTCCCGCATACACGATCGCGGACCTGGCCGCGGCCGCGACGCCGATCGGGCTGGGGCTCGGCCGCCTCGGCAACTTCATCAACGGGGAGCTCTACGGCCGCCCCACCGACGTCGAGTGGTGCATGGTCTTTCCCGGAGCCGGGCCGGAATGCCGGCATCCCTCGCAGCTCTATGAAGCGGGCCTGGAAGGAGGGCTGTTGTTCGTCGCGCTCTGGCTCATCGGTCGCAGGCCCACCCCGCCCGGCACGATCTTCTGGAGCTTCATCACCGGCTACGGTCTCTGCCGGATGGTGGTGGAGTTCTTCCGCGAGCCGGACTTTCACCTGGGCTTCATCCTGGGCCCCTTTTCGATGGGCCAGGTGCTCAGCGCCCCGATGATCCTGATCGGCGCCTTCATGCTCGCCTGGGGCTACCAACAAGAAACGCGGGATGCGGAACGATGAATGATGAGCTGAACCTCAGTCCAAATTCAGCGTTCAGCACTCAGCATTCATCGCCGTCTCAATACGGCATCTCGTCGTCGTCCAGCCCGAAGTGATGGCCGATCTCATGCACGACCGTGTCCCGGACTTCCTGCACCACTTCCTCCGTGGTCCGGCAGAGACGCAGGATCGGCCCCCGATAGATGGAGATGCGCGCCGGGAGCTGCCCGCCCGGGCTGAAGAACGACTCCTCGTCGATCGCGGTGCCGCTGTAAAGCCCGAGCAGGTCGTCCTCCGATTCCAGCCCCAATTCATCCAGCACCGCTCGCGGGGGCTCCGCCTCCACCGCCACCGCGACGTTCTCCATCAGCCTCCGGTACTGATCCGGCAGCCCCTCCACCGCCCGGCGCACCAACTGCTCAAAGACCTCGGGGCTGACCGAGAGGGCTCGATCTCGGCTGCGGCGCGCCATCGTCCAGTCAGTGGGGCTTGGGCGTCAGGTAGCTGTCGTCGAGCATCGGGGTGTTCGAGATGACGTCCCCGTGTTTGCGAAGAGGGGGCGAGTCCCAGATGACCTTGTGGCCCGGCGCCAGGTTGGCTGCTTCGATGTAATGTTTTTTCGCCCCTTCCCGGTCTTTCAACATTTCCAGGGTCAGGGCCAGGTTGTAATGGGCCTCGGCGAGGGACGGCAGGGTTTTGATCGCCGTCTCATATCGGGCTTTGGCCGGCTCCCATTGCTTGGCCGCAAAGAGGCGATTGCCCTCTTCCATAGCCGTCACGGCGGCAGATGGCGTGCCGGCCGGCGGCTTCAAGGTCCGCTCGAACTCCACCCTCGCGCTCCCACAGCCTCCAAGAACCAGCATCAGCAACAGAAACACCAGGCTTGCTTTCATAAGGCTTCCCTCCATACCAACCTTCGGTTGAACCGGCGGCTTTTTATCGATGTATGAACCCATCGCCGCCGGATGAACACCTTGCTGGTACCGTCTGTTTCGATCAGAGGCAGGCGGAGAGGTTTTTTCTCCGTTGTTTCTCCTCTAGACCTTGGTCTCATCACACTTCCACGGCCGAGCCGTTTCGCAGGAAGATGAATTTGAAACCGACCTGCTCCAGGCCGAGGCTCCGCGACAGGGCGGTCCGATACACATCGGCCTGGGTCCGATAGTCGCGGGCGCGGGCGGCAAGCGCCGCCTCCTCCGCCCGGTCGGTCTTATAGTCCGCGATCCAGACTTTCCCGTCAAGCCGATAGACCAGGTCGATCACGCCTTCCATTATAGTGGACGGGGGCCCCGCGAAGCGCGCTCCTCCCACACCCACCCCCTCCGCCTCCAACCGTCCTTCTTCCCACGGAATAGCAAACGGCACCTCTCTCCCTAAAATCTCGGCGCGTTGGAGTTCTGCATAAGGCTGGGAACCGGTGAACGTCGCGAACAGATCCAGTAATTCAGCCTCGACAAGGCTCTCGTCGCCTTCGAACGCCGACGGAACAGCCTCCAGACGGACGAGGGTCATTAGGTTAGGGAGCTGCTCCCGGCCCGCCGCGAAGTCCCAGCGTTCCAGAATCCGATGGGCCAGCGTGCCGACAAGGCGAGCCTGCTCGCGACCGTCAGCGCCCCGGCCCGCCGGCTTTGTCTCGGGTTGAGCCTCCGCCATTCGCGTGGGAGTCACCCGCCAGGGAGTGGCAAGGAGGCGCGACCGGACAAGGTCGCGTTGCTCCCATCGCCGGACTTGTTCGGACCAGGCCGAGGCGGGTCGGAGCTGAGGTAAGACCTGCTTCCGTCCGGCCCCCTTCCGCCCTCCCCCCGCCAGAACCGTCTGGCCGAGCGAGGCGGGGCCGACGGAGAGGGCCGGTTCATCCGGTCGTCCGACCTCGCCGCCGGCCGCTTCCTGCAGCAGGGCGAGAAAACTCTCCCGTGACGGATTCGCCGTGAGGCCTCCGGAGAGGATCAACCGTTCCCTTGCCC
>CAZKHY010000169.1:0-5661 GCA_964552455.1 uncultured Nitrospira sp. | reverse complement strand
TTAGAGGATTGCTGTCGGTACAGCCTTGCCCCTTCGTCGGCCACAGGATCGAGCTTGCCCTGACTGATGAGCACGTTAGCGTAGTAGATGAGGGCGCTCGTGATCTCACCTCGGAGCTTGTGAAGTTCTTGGATCGGCTCCATTACAAATCTGAGAAAGGCTTGGCCAATGATGAAGATAAAGACACCGCTGGTGATCCCGAAGAGGATCTGTGATAGGGAGAAGGTATTCATGTGAATGGGTACCGCCTAAACTCAGTCCATTCTCATGGATTGCGCTTCTTGTCACACCGCTTGCGGCGCGTCCGTGTGGAACAACTGGTTAGACACTGCATTGTCGCCAACCATCTGATTCACTTGCACTCGATAGCGAGGTTGTGCTGGGGCGCAACGATCATTCTTCCGCCACTCACGGGGAGACCGACAGTGCCGGAGGCACGATCGATAATGTTGTAGCCACTAGGGCAAAGCTCCCCGGCCTTCTTGTAGCATTCATCCAAGGTGCGCCCCATGCCACTACACCTCATCGAATAAGCAGTCTTTCCGTTCGGCCCCCTGAACTCCTGCGGCTGAACTGATGCGCACGACATAAGCAGCAACATAAGGGGAATACTCCAAAATCGCATCATATACACCTCCCCATTGGTCGTGCTTAAAGCTACAGGCAAGTGCGAAAGCGTACTTTTTATGGAGTCTTGTGTCAACTTACCGGGATGTGCCCGGATTCAGCGAGGGTTCAGCGGAGGAGTGAGATACCACCTGTGATTAGAACGGGCGACAGGCTTGTGAGCGGCCTGTTGCCCGTTCTCATTCTTTTTTTTCGGCTGGAAAGAGCGGGTGGCGCGGCGAGCAGGCCCCCCGCCGCCCGCAGCGGAGGGGGCGAAGAGCCAAACGATTATCACCGCGCACAGTCACAGAGCGCCCACGAAACGCCAAACCCCGAAGCGACTCCCACGGGGGGATGGGTGGAGCGAGGACGGCGGGGGTGCTCGCCGTGACAGGACCCGCGATCAATATGCCCCGGTACAGCCGTCCGCTGACAACGCATCATGGCGCCAGCGAATCCAAGCGCCGTTCGTCAGCCGCGCCTATTGGATGCTAATTCTGGAAGGAAATTACGAAGCAGATGTCGTGGCGGACTGGCCAATCCCGCTGAACGGTCAGGATGCGCCTGTCTCTAGGAACCGCCGAGCCGCACCCACGAACTCGCGGGCTTGCTCGATCCGCTTGGTCACGGATTCCCTGTCGAAAGCCACATCGATATCGTAGTCTCCCCGCAGGCGGTCATCAAAAGCATCCAGAAGCCAACGATGATATTTCGGGTCCAGGAGCCCCGTCTTGGCAAAGGCCTCTCCATAAGACGCATGCACGCTGGCGTGCTTGCGATAGCGCAGGTTCCGTTCCCTGAGCAGTGCCTGGGCCGCATGCAACATTGCGTAGTAGCAGCGCCCTGCAGCGGATTCTCAGTCCCCTTCGCGCAGAAGGCTTTCCGCGGCCCGCAAGGTGCGCTCCGCCTTTTCCAGAAACTTACAGGCCTCCTCATTCATGCAGGGACCGCTTCCTCCCGGACATTGAGGAAGAAATTCGTCTGATCCGTCCGCCAGCGTTGCTCCGAGGCAAACACCCGGCTGATCGTCACCCCGAATCGCAACGACAGTGCCGAAACCATTTCGCCGGTCCGATCGATCTCCTGCGAGTAGTTGTCCACGTGGTCTAGGACGATCAACACATCCACGTCCGATGCTGCGTCGGCTTCACCTCGGGCATGGGAGCCGAAGAGGTACACTCCCTTCAGCCTCACTCCATAGAGATGCCCAAGATGTCCCTTTAGCTCCTTCAAAAGCTGTTGGATACGATCGCTCATGCGTTCCCCACTCCTGCCGGTTGATCTCCACGACCGCAACCGCCGAGTTTCGGATGCGGGCATGTTCGGAATCGAGTGACGGGCACAGGCTACTTTTTGTTGAGCTTTGTGTCAACTTGTCAGGGCATACCCAGATTCAGCGCAGACTCACCGGAGGAGCGGGACTCCAACTGTGGTTAGAACGGGCAACAGGTTTGTGAGCGGCCTGTTGCCCGTTCCACTTCCTTTTTTTCGCGGCTGGAACGGTAGGGCACGGAGGTAGCGGCGTGGTGTGATAATCATAAAAGGGGCAGCCTGGCTGATCCCTTACTGCGCGCGTCCACCGAGCACCGCCTGATCTGATAGAAATCCGATGGAACTCGCGTGCGCGGTGCGCGAGCACGGGGATTAGCCAGGCCGCCCATCCCTTGCCGTTCGTCAGCCGCGTCTTTGATGTGAGGGTACAGAAAGGAAGTTACGCGGCAGCGGTCTTGGCAGATTTTCCGGTCCGGAGATACTTGTCCACCGCCGCCGCCATCTTGCGGCCTTCGGCAATGGCCCAGACGATGAGCGAGGCGCCCCGTCGAACGTCGCCGCCCGCGAAGACCCCGTCCACGCTGGACATGTAGTTCTCGTCCGCGGCCACGTTGCCCCTCGCGTCGTACTTGACGCCCAGGCCGTCCAGCAAGCCGTTTTTGACCGGGCCGGTGAAGCCC
Source organism: uncultured Nitrospira sp. (assembly GCA_964552455.1). Classification (GTDB taxonomy): domain Bacteria; phylum Nitrospirota; class Nitrospiria; order Nitrospirales; family Nitrospiraceae; genus VGXG01. The sequence goes on along the minus strand of CAZKHY010000169.1, from coordinate 3,103 downwards.
ATCGCGAGCAGAACCAAATCCACGGCCATCTCGAAGTCGGTGCCGGGCACCGGCGTAAACTTGCCGTTCTCGAAGGAGACCCGCTGCGCATGCAGCTTCGTCACGTGGCCGTTGTGGCCAGAGAACTTGGTCGTCGAGACGCTCCATTGGCGGTCGCAGCCTTCCTCGTGGGCATGGGAGGTGCGGAGCTGCATGGGCCAGAGGGGCCAGGGGGTGGAGGCAGCCCGCTTGGGCGGAGGCTCCGGCAGCAATTCGAACTGGTGCACCTCGGCGCAGCCCTGCCGGTGCGCCGTGCCCAAACAGTCCGATCCCGTGTCGCCGCCGCCGATGATCACCACCCGCTTGCCTTTGGCCGTGATGGGCTCCTCGGTGATCGTATCCCCAGCGTTGCGCTTGTTCTGCTGGGTGAGATAGTCCATCGCCGGGTGGATGCCCTTCAGCTCCCGTCCCGGCACGGGCAACTCGCGGGGCTGCTCGGCGCCCATCGCGAGACAGACCGCATCGTACCGGCGGCGTAGCTCTTCTCCGGTCACATCCGCACCCACCCGGACATTGGTCTTGAACTCCACCCCCTCGGCCTTCATCTGCTCCAGCCGCCGGTCCAGCACCCACTTTTCCATCTTGAAGTCGGGGATGCCGTAACGCAGGAGCCCGCCGATCCGGTCGGCCTTCTCGAAGACGGTCACGCTGTGGCCGGCCCGCGCGAGCTGCTGGGCGGCGGCCAGGCCGGCTGGGCCCGAGCCCACGACCGCCACGGTCTTGCCGCTGCGCGAGGTCGGGAGGACGGGCTGGACCCAGCCCTCATCGAAGCCTTTGTCGATGATGTTCCACTCGACGATCCGGATCGAGACCGGGTCCTCGTTGATGCCGAGCACGCAGGCCCCTTCGCAGGGGGCCGGGCAGAGGCGTCCGGTGAATTCCGGGAAATTGTTCGTCGTATGGAGCGCCTTCAGCGCATCTTTCCAGCGGCCCCGGTGGACCAGGTCGTTCCATTCCGGGATCAGGTTCACCACCGGGCAGCCGTTGGTGCTCTGGCAGAAAGGCACGCCGCAATCCATGCAGCGCGCGCCTTGCGTCTTGAGCTGGTCCTCCGTCATCGGCTCGTAGAGCTCTTTCCAGTCCAGCACGCGGAGCTCAACCGGCCGGCGCTTGGGGCCCTCCCGGGCATATTTCATGAAGCCTTTTGGATCCGCCATTTCTTAGCTCATGAACGCGGGTCGGCGTTCTGTCCCCCCATTTTCGCTAACCCATCCCGCAGGCAACAACATCCCAGGCCATAACAAGGTTGAAGCCCATTGCCTCGTATTCCAATCGTATCTTGTCGCTCGTACCTCGTCGCGCGTCTCTCGTTGCTCACGAACGACGCATCACGCTTCACGAAAGACGACTCCGTTTCACGTATGCGCCATCTCTTTGTGCGCCTGCTCCTTGGCCGCGGCTGCCTTTCTCTCCGCCAGGACCCGCTTGTAGTCGATCGGCATGACCTTCACGAACTTCGGCAGCATCTGGTCCCAGGCCTCCAGGACCTTCTTCGCCTTCCGGCTGCCTGTGTACTTGAGGTGCGCCTCCAGCATGGACTTGAGGGTCTTCTTGTCCTCCGCCGTGACAACTTTCTCCAGCTCGACCATGCCCATGTTGCAGCGCTGCTCGAATTTCCCGTCCTCGTTCAGCACGTAGGCGACGCCACCCGACATGCCGGCCGCGAAGTTCCGCCCGGTCCTGCCGAGCACCACCACCACCCCGCCGGTCATGTATTCGCAGCCGTGGTCGCCGGTCCCTTCGATGACCGCCTTCACCCCGCTGTTGCGGACCGCAAACCGCTCCCCCGCCATCCCGTAGAAATAGGCCTCGCCTTGCGTGGCCCCGTAGAGGGAGGTGTTGCCGATCAGGATTGTCTCCTCCGGGTTGAAGGTGATGCCCTTGGGCGGCACCACGACGATCTTCCCGCCGGAGAGCCCTTTGCCCAGGTAGTCGTTGGATTCTCCTTCCAGCATCAGCGTGATGCCCTTGGAGAGGAACGCGCCGAAGGACTGGCCGGCCGAGCCGGTGAACCTGATCGTGATCGTGTCGGTGGGCAATCCCTCCAGCCCGTACTTGCGGGCGATGTGGCTGGACAACATGGTTCCGGCGGTCCGGTTCACGTTCCGGATCGGCAGGTCCAAGGAGACCTTCTCGCCCCGCTCGATGGCCGGCTTGCAGAGCTCCACCAGCTTGTTGTCCAGAATGTCCGCCAGCCCATGGTCCTGCTCCTGAACGCAGTGGGTGGCCACCTCCGGCGAGACTTCGGGCCTCTTCAGCAGCGGGGACAGGTCCAGCCCCTTGGCTTTCCAGTGGTCGATGGCCTTCTGCGCCTTGAGCTTGTCCACGCGACCGATCATCTCGGCCACCGTGCGGAAGCCCAGCCTGGCCATCAGCTCCCGGACCTCCTCGGCCACGAAGAAGAAGTAGTTGACCACGTGCTCCGGCTGGCCGGTGAACTTCTTGCGCAGGACCGGGTCCTGGGTCGCCACCCCGACCGGGCAGGTGTTCAGGTGGCACTTGCGCATCATGATGCAGCCTTCGACGATCAGGGGCGCGGTCGAGAAGCCGAACTCCTCGGCCCCCAGGAGCGCGGCGATCGCCACGTCACGGCCGGTCTTCATCTGCCCGTCGGTTTCCACCCGGATGCGGCCCCGCAGGTCGTTCAGGACCAGCGTCTGGTGCGTCTCGGCCAGGCCCAGTTCCCAGGGAATGCCCGCGTACTTGATGGAGGACAGAGGCGAGGCCCCGGTCCCGCCCGAATCGCCGCTGATGAGCACCTTGTCCGCATGGGCCTTGGCCACGCCGGCCGCCACCGTCCCGACCCCGACCTCCGACACCAGCTTGACCGAAATCGCCGCCTGCGGATTCGAATTCTTCAGGTCGAAGATCAACTGGGCGAGATCCTCGATCGAATAGATGTCGTGGTGCGGGGGCGGCGAGATGAGCTGCACGCCGGGGGTGGAGTAGCGCAGCTTCGCGATGATCTCGTCCACCTTGTGGCCCGGCAACTGGCCTCCCTCGCCCGGCTTGGCCCCCTGGGCCATCTTGATCTGCAGCTCGCGGGCGTTGACCAGATAGTGCG